>CAZQSL010000040.1:0-28848 GCA_964595945.1 uncultured bacterium | reverse complement strand
GCGATATTCCTCGGTGAACGGCTCGGAGTCATGGCGCTGTCAGGCGGAGTGCTGATGTTTGCCGGCATGGTGCTTTCAGAGGCCGGCGGAGCATTCGGAAAAACTTCGTCCGCATCCGTGCAGGACAAGAATACTCTCTGAAAAACATTTGCCGTTTCCAATAAAAACCGGCTATCATTGCGTCTAAATCCGGAGGATGGCAAACTGGGTGGCACTTACGCCCGCATACGGGAAAACCGACTGCGATGAAATATCTCGAAACCAATATCGAAGCGATCGAAAAAAACGGCGGGCATGTCGACCGGCAGTGGTTAACGGCAGCGGCCGGTGGATACGGTGCGCGCGCGATCGTGTCGGAGGGTGTGGAAAATATCGTCGTCGAAAAACAGGGCGGCATATTGCGTTTTCTCCACAGCCCCGCCGATCCTGCCGGTGAAGCGGCTGGCGAATTTTCAAGGAAATCGTTCGCGGGCCGCCACGCGTTGCTATACGGGCTCGGCGCGGGCCACTATGTGGCCCAAGCCCTTCGCGCCACTGGCGTGAGCGGCTATGTGACCGTGATCGAATGTTCCAGCCATCTCGCCGCCGCCGCACTTGCCGCATTCGATTTTTCAGACCTCGCTGCCGCCGGAGCGCGATTTTTCATCGGGCCGGGACGTGTGGCGGTGCCGCTCGCAGAGGCGCGTCTGCGCCAGATCGAAGCGTCATCGCAGCGAATCCTGACCAAACGCGTCATCAATAAAATCGCACTCGACGAACTCGGCAGATGGGAGCACTCGCTCCGCGAATTTCTCGGGCGGCTCAGGCTCGCCGTCCCCCATGCGGCGTGGAGCACCGATCCGCGCATCAGGAGCGCATACGCCGGTGTCAGGAAAAAAATCCTCCTTGGCCATTTACTCGATGACGGCGAAATGGCGCTCCTCGCCATCATGTGTTTTCCCAATGAAAGCCGGTATATTTTTACCAATTTCGATTTCTCGGAAGCAACCCCGCCGGAGCGGGTGGAACGGCTGCTGCTGATCAGCCTGTCAGCGATTGGAGATCTTGTGATCTCAAGTCCGATGTTCAGGGCATACCGCGAAAAGTACCCCGGGGCGCGGATCACACTGCTGACCGAAACGCCCAACGAGACCCTCTACACCGGTGGTGGATACATCGACAGCGTAATATTTTACCGCCGCGCGGAAATGGCTCATGCTTATACGGATGGCGGGACATGGGAAAATGTGCTTGCCGACCGTGAGCGATTTCTTGCACTCATCGGACAACTCCGTGCGGAAGATTTCGATGCCGTTGCCAATCTGCATTTTTCATCGCGCAGCGCCATAATCGCCGGGATGCTCGGCCTGCCCCACGAACGCACTACCGGCACGCGCATAGACCCCACGGCTGTCGCTCTCATGCGCGGCAATATCTGGATGCGCGGTCTTTTTCTCTCCAACGTGCCGGCTGTCATGCCGATGGAAGAAACGTGCTTCAGACTCTTCGACCTCGTTCCTCGTGTCAGGGATACTTATGTCAATCTGCCTGAAATCACCAGCTTTGCCGGCGCTGCCGCCATCGCGGCTGCGAAGGAAAAACCTGTGGCGGTGTGCCCATTTGGATCGTCGCCCAACCGCCGGTGGCGCTTCGAAAGATATCTTGCACTATGCAAGTCGATAGTCGAAGAGACAGGACGCGACATAGTCGTCGTTTCAGGAGGAGGCTGCGAGCGGAACGAGGCCGCCGCTCTCTGTGACGCACTTGGCGACAAGGCGATAGCGTGCGTGGGAGAGCCGCTCGAAGTCGCCGCGCGCGTGCTTGCCGAGTGCGATCTGATGATTTCCAACGATACCGGGCCGATGCATGTGGCGGGAGCAGCGGGGACGCTGTGCCTGATCATTTCGGGAGCGACACTCACACTGCCATACAGTCCGCTCGGGCACTTATGCGTCTTCCCCGATATGCCGTGCCTCGCCTGCGGCGCCGGCAACAACTGTACTGACCGGAAATGCTTCGACGCCATCTCGCCCGATCACGTGCTGACTCTCGCGCGACTCATGCTCACGCATCCGCCGCAGGATACTATCGCTCATTTGTCCGGCCCTGCCGGAGATGGGGAATATCCACTGCTCCTCATCACCAATGGCACATACCGCTCGCTCACGCCGCAGTATCAGATGCGCATCAGGGACTCAATCGCGATGGAATACAATATGGCGTCGGAATTCGTCAAGGTGGCGGTCTTCAATGTCGTTTCGCTCATCAGGGCCGGCGCGCTCTACACGGGACACCATCCGGCGGGCGTCGATCAGCCCGGCCTCGCCTCTCCGTTCACAGCAGTCACCACAGCCGGTGAACTCCTCCGCCGATGGGAAATCGCAGCGCCGGACATGTCGCTTTTCGCGGATATTGTCGCCACGCTGCCCGAGAGGATGGAGCCGGCGCTGCATAACCCCTCGCCATGCACCGAAGATATCCGGCTGTTTCATCCGATGATTTTTCTCGCACGCATGCTCACCCCTCTCGGCATGGCTGGCATGATGCCGCGCGCGATGGCACTCTGCCGTGACTTTCTGCGAGAAGCCGCAGATGTGGTCGCGCGATAGGACAGTAGTTTGGAGAAAAGTTAAGCATAAAAAGCGTAAGCGTTCACGACAAGAGCATGGAGACCCCCTTTTTGAAAAAATGGGGTCTCCAAACCTCTACCGAAAAACTTTTTATGCTATACTCCAGCCATTTTTTACGGGTTACAAGCGGCATATCAGCCGCTTGTAACCCGTAAAACAGAGAATACTCCAAACATAGGGAGTTTTTGGAGAGGTGCGGAGAAACCTTTTTCTCGAAAAAGGTTTCTCCGGCAGGGAAATTCTAATAATTTATCGTATAGTATATTCGGCGGCGCGCCGCAGATCACGGACGATGGCAGGGCGAAGCGAAGAATCTTGTCTTTCTCTCACTTTTTTTCTTATCCCCCCCCACATTTTTCTTGAAACCCATGTCACTATCACTCAACTGAGTTTCAGGGGTGATCAGGAATGACTTTGGGGTTCATTGCAGAAGTGGGATAAACCCGGATACGTCAATAGAAAGTGCGCTATTGTCGAATCCGGCAGTCGCGATAAGGGCGAACTGCTGTGTTGCCGGTGCATTTTTTGTTTGCGTATGACGAATTCGGGATAAAAAAAGCGCCCCGTGTGGCGGGGCGCTTTTGGTGGTGTGCGTGGTATGAGGGTGTTATTTGCCGTAGGAGTCGAAGAGATTATTTTCGATGAAAGAGCATTCTTTTTCCTTGAAGCCTGTGATGATTTCAGGTGAGGACTGGATGCGGAGGGTGGTGAGGTTTTTGGTGTCGAAGGGTGGCCATGTGGGGAAATCGGGGGCGGAGGGGATGCCGGTCCTGGCGAATGATGTCCAGAGTGACATGACTTTTTGGGAGAAGGCGTCGTTTTCGGGTGATCCGAGCCTGAAGTCGAAGAAATTGAAATTGTTGTAGATGAAGGCGAGCTCTGCGCCGTGGAAGACGCCGACCTGTGCGGCGAAGCCCTTGTCGCCGAGTGGTTGTGCGAAGTGGTAGGAATAGACGGGGCTTTTATGGTTGGCGGTGAGTTTGATCTGGGGTCTGACGACGCAGGTGAATGCGGAGTCGGTCAGCAGGTCGATGTAAGCGGCTTTGGGGGATGGGTAGTTGGCCGGGTCGTAAAGGCCGGTGAATTCTTTGGTGAGGTCGATGCCGAAGCTGTCGCGGACGGTTTTGGAGTCGAGGTCGATGGCGGTGAGGAATTCTTCGGCGGAGTCGAGCTTTCGTTTGAGCATGAGAGCGAAGAGGCTGCCTTCGTCGCGGTTGGTGCCGATCATGACGGGGATGTCGAGGGCGGCGCCTTTCATGTAGAGTTTGATGGGGGCTTCCGGGAGGAAGTAGCCGTCGACCATCGGGAAGTAGTTGGTGGCTTGAGCTTCGCCACTGGCGGAGGAGCCCATGAAGCCGGTGATCTTGGTTTTTTTGACGACGTCCATGGTGTCGATGGCACGCAGGCAGGCGGCGGCGGTGGCTGGGTCTGTGCAGCCGAGGGTGGCAGCGGCGCCGAGTGCGTTTTTCTGCATGTAGGCGGGGTCTTTCGTGATGATGAAAGTGGGGCCGCTCTGTGAGATGGCTTTGTCGAACAGGCCGCGAGAGAGGGGTGATACGAGGTGCAGGCCGACTGACATGCCGCCGGCTGATTCGCCGAAGATGGTGATGTTGTCCGGGTCGCCGCCGAAGTTGGCGATGTTGTTTTTGACCCATTTGAGGGCTTGCACCTGGTCGAGCATGCCCCAGTTGCCCGTGATGCCTTCTGGTGTGATGAAGGCCGGGTGCGCGAGGAATCCGAAGACGCCGAGGCGGTAGTTGATGGTGACGACGATGAGGTCGCCGAAGTTGGCGAGTTTGGTGGCTTCGTACCAGTCCTGGCTGCCTGAGCCGGTGACGAAACCGCCGCCGTGGATGAAAACCATGACGGGTTTTTTAGTGGTGGCGGCGCTTGTGGGCTGCCATACGTTGAGGTAGAGGCAGTCTTCGGAGCCGACGGGTTTGGTGGCGGGGAGCATGGTGATGGGATACTGGGGGCATTCGGGGCCGAATTTTGTGGCGTTGAGCGGCGTGGCCCAGGGTGCGGGCGGCGCTGGTGGGGCAAATCGCAGCTGGCCGGTGGGTGGGGCGGCGTAGGGGATGCCTTTGTAGATGCAGATGTTTTGCGTGTCTTTCTTGATGCCGTTTACTGTGCCCTTGTCGGTGGTGATGCCGGTGCAGTCGGTGAGTGTCGCGTGGGCTGCGAAGCCTGAGAGGCATATCGCGGCGGTTGTGAGCGCTGCTGTTTTGATGATGCGGACGAGTCCCTTTTTTGGCGCTATGTTGATTTTCATTTCGTCCCTCCAGTTTTTCCGGCGCGGGTGAGGCTGGTCAAAGTGGTTCTGGGATTGCAGCCGGTGAATGGAGTCTATTTTATATTGGTAATAGTGAATGGCGCAATATGGGGGGGAATTAAAAGCGCCTCCCTTGTGGGGAGGCGCTTGTGGTGCTGGTGTGTGGTGGCGGGGGTTATTTGGCGTAGGAGTCGATGAGGAGTTTTTCGATGGGGAGGCATTCGGAGGATTTGTAGTTGGTGATGATGTCGGAGTTGTCCTGTATGCGGAGCATGGTGGCTTGTTGCGCGTCGTATCTTGGCCATGTGGGGAATCCTGGTGCGGAGGGTGTGCCGGTTTTGGCGAAGTTTGCCCATAAGGTCATGATTTTTTTGGAGAATTCGTCGCCTTCTTTTGTGTAGAGGTTGAAGGTGAAGAATTTGAAGTTGTTGAAGACGTAGGCGAGCTCTGCGCCGTGGAAGACGCCGAGTGCTTTTGCGGTGGGGTCTCTGTCTGTGATTGGGCGTGCGAAGAGGTATGCGTAGAGGGGGTTTTTGTTTTTGGCGAGGTAGTTGAGCTGGGGGCGTACGACGCAGGTGAATGCGCCGTCGGTGAGGAGGTCGACGTAGGCGTCTTTTGGAGAGGGGTATTTTTCTGGTGAGTAGAGTGAGACGAAATCGTTGACTGGGAGCTGGATGCCGAACATGTCCTTGACCATTTTGAGGTCGGAGTCGAGGGCGTTTTTCATGTCTTCGCTGGTTTTTATGGTGCGTGCGAGGGTGACGATGCTGGCTTCGTCACGGTTGGTGCCGATGATGAGGGGGATGTCGAGGGCGTGGCCTTTGAGGTAGAGTTTGAGGGGGGATTCGGGGAGGAATTTTCCGTCTGCGATGGGGAAGAAGTTGGCGTTGGATGTTTCCGCGTCGACCGGGTTGGATGAGTCGGATTTGTTGACGGCGATGAGGGCGGGGAGAGCGTCAAGGGAGCGGAGGCATTTCGCGGCGGTTGCCGGGTCGGAGCAGCCGAGTTTTGCGGCGAGCGCGGTGGCTGTTTTTTCGGCTTCGGGGATGGTACGGTTCATGACGAATGTGGGGCCGCTTTCGGCGATGGCTTTGTGGAAGAGGCCTTTTGACATGGGTGATACGAGGTGAGAGGAGACTGACATGCCGCCGGCGGATTCGCCGAATATGGTGATGTTGTCAGGGTCGCCTCCGAAGTTGGCGATGTTGTTTTTGACCCATTTGAGGGCTTGCACCTGATCGAGCATGCCCCAGTTGCCGTTGGAGCCGTCGGGTTGTGCGAAGGCTGGGTGTGTGAGGAATCCGAAGAGGCCGAGGCGGTAGTTGATGGTGACAACGATGACGTCGCCCGTGTTGGCGAGTTTCGAGCTTTCGTACCATGTCTGGCTGCCTGAGCCGAGAGTGAATCCGCCGCCGTGGATGAAAACCATGACGGCTTTTTTTGCGGTGGCTGCGCCGTAGGGTTGCCAGACGTTGAGGTAGAGGCAGTCTTCGGTGCCGACTGGGGTTTTGGAGGGTGCGAGGCTCATGGGGAATTGTGGGCATTCGCCGCCGAATTTCGAGGCGTCGAGAGTGTCTTTCCAGGGAGCTGGTGGTGCGGGCGGCGCGAATCTGAGGTCGCCGACGGGTGGGGCGGCGTAGGGGATGCCGCGGTATATGCAGACGTTTTGCCTGTCGTTTTTGACGCCGGTGACGGCGCCTTTGTCGGTGGTGATGGCGGTGCAGTCGGCGAGTCCTGCGTGTGTGATGGTGGCGGCGGCGCAGATGGCTGCCGTGGTGATTGCGGTGGTGCGGGATAGTCGGACGATGCCTTGGGCAAGTTTCCTTTTCGTTGTCATTTCGTCCCTCCTGTGGTTGGCGCTCCGTGGGGGCGCGGGGCATGCCTGTGTGGGGCTTGCCGGTTTTTGATGGGCTCATTCTATATTTGGGTGGTGGTAACTTTCAAGGTGGCGGGGACAAAAAAAAGCCCCTTCGCAGGTGAGGGGGCTTTTGGGGTGGTTTTGTGGGGTGGTGGTGGTCAGAAGTCGAGTGAGTAGCCGAGTTCGACGCTTTGTTCGCGGTAGCTGCGGTTGGCAGTGACGCGGTAGTCTTTGTCGTAGTCCATGAATTCGACCATGAGCTTTCGTTTTTGTGAGAGGTAGTAGACGAAGTTGAGAGTGTGCTGGCGTTCGAGGGGGTTGGATGTGAGGGTGGTGCGGTTGGTGAGAGTGAAGAGGGTGGATGATGTGGAGCGGCGGTAGTTGTAGTTGGAGATGAGTTTGAAGGGGATGATGTTCCATTGCAGGCCGAGGGAGTCGGTGTTGGACCAGGATGAGGTGTAGGTGAAGGTGGCGTTGGTGCGGGATGTGTTGTTGGATTTTGACCAGGAAGTGCTGTAGATGAGTTGGGCTTTTGCGGCGAATCGTGTGGAGAAGCTGAGGCTGCGGGAGTCGGCGCGGCCGCCGAATTCGGTATAGATTCTGGCAGTATTCTGAGCTCTATTTGTAAGTCTGTCGGTGTCTGAGCGTGTGGCCGAGAAGGTGAGGCGTGTGCCGTTGAGGGGGCCGATGTCTTTGAGATTGCGTGATGCGCTGAGAGACGCGACGGTGTTTTCGCCGTTTTGGAGGGTGCCGAAGGTGCGGTTTATGCCGTCGGAGAATATGTAGAGCTTATTGTATGAGAGGGTGAGAGTGGGCAGTATCCATCCGTAGTCGAGGGTGGCGCCGACGCGTGAGTTGTAGTATTTGTCCGTGATGTTGTCAGTTTTCTGGTGGTGGAGGTTGTTGTGGTAGACGTCGTAGAAGGAATTGAGGGAGAGTTGTTTCGATTTGTTGGAGTAGCGGAATTCGCCGAAGGAGCCTTTGCGGTCGGTTTCGATATATGTGCCGAGGACTGTGGGGTTGAAGTATGGGCCGACGGAGCGGTGCCCGACCTGGAGGTAGAATGTTTTGGGGTTGTAGGTGAGAGTGGTGCGGTTGGCGGAGTCGTAGCGTGCGGGGTAGCCGGCGCTTTTCTGGCGGCGCGCGAGGACGGCTTCGGAGTCGAGGCGGAGTGTTTTGGAGTAGGTGTAGAGGTCGCGGATGCTGAAGATGTTGTCTTCGGCGGGGTTGGCGTAGCAGCGTGAAATGCCGTAGGTGCAGGTGGCTTTTTCGTAGGATTTGAGTGCGGAGGCCTTGATGGTGTGGGAGCGGGAGAGGGTGGCGTCGAATTTTGCGCCGTAGGAGAATCGTTTGAGGCGTCCGTCCTGGGCGTCCTGGGATCGGCCGTAGAAGTAGGTGGTGGTGTATTTTCTGCGCGAGGCGTGTTTGTATTTGATGCCGCGCATCTGGACGCCGTTGATGGTGAGTTGTGAGAATTCGTCGGAGGTGAGGTAGAAGTCGCCGAAGGTGATGTCGTTGTTGTCCGTGTCGAGGTATCGGAGAGAGAAGTTGTCATTGGTGCGGCCCGTGATCTGTTCGGTCGAGCGGTCATAGTGGCCGATGTATGTTTTGCCGTAGAAGCGGTGGGTGAAATCGAGGGTGGAGGAGACTTCGTTGCCTTCCTGGTATTTGATGTCTCTGAGGCTTGATGCCGGGTTGAGGGCGCGGGTAAATTCCTTGGTGTCGATGGTTTTGAGTTTGAGGATGAGTTTGCCTGTGGTGGTGACGGGCTGCTGTCTCTGAGAGGCGGCGCGCTGGGCGGCTGAGGGGGTGGGTGCGGTGACGCGCGCTACGCGGAATGACCATGCCATTTTTGGTACGATCGTTCCGGTTTCGCTGGTGTAGTCGTTGTCTTCGGAGTCCTGGAAGACGACGAGCATGTTGTGCATGCCGAATGTGAGCGGGATGAGTGGCGAGAAGAAGATATAGTCGGGATTGAGCTGGATTTCGGAAGTGATTTCGTCGCCGTCGAGAAATACTTTGATGATGGCGGAGGCTATGTCGACTTCGGCCGGGAGCTTGAATGTGATCATGGGTTCCTGGTCGGTGATGGTTTCGCCGGGCATGGGAAAGAGAATTTCCCCGGAAGATACCGGGCCGGATGGGGATGCCGTGGCGGTGGATGCGGCTCGTGCCGCCGGATGTACGATCGCCAGCAGCGTTGCGGTCGCTACATATAGAAACAATCGTCTTATCTGCACTGATTTCACCTCTGTATATGGTTTATGTCTTATCTTTTTATCATATTTGTATGTAAAAATCAAACAGGTTATCCCTTATGCAAGTTTCATCCCCGGCATATTGCGGCAGGGGGGCGAGTGTGTGATTTTACATATTTTTAAATCCTGACAAGTATGCTATAATCTCCGCCTTAGTGTTGTATCGTCAAATTGCCGCCGGGCGGCATGCGGTACGGTGTTACACTATAAGTCAATTTAGACATCGAGACAATGACATTTGTCACATTTCGGGAGAACTGGCGATGGCATTCGAGACACTTGAAACATCAGGACTGCTTGGCGCTATGTCATGCACTGCAAGGGAAATCGTCCTGCCGCAGGGGATATTCTACTGGAGCGGCCGCGCCGCGAAAGAGGCCGAGATCAATGCAACCATAGGCTCTGCGCAGGGGATCATCGGCCGGATGCTCGGTACTGACGAGCAGAAGGTAAAAACCTTTTACCTGCCGGCCGTCATGGACGCGCTCAAGGGGCTCGACTCCGAGCAGGTGGCGCCCTATGCGCCGATCGCCGGTCTGCCGGGATTTCGCGCCGCGTGGCGCAAATGGGTTGTCGAAAAGCTCTCGGGCGCCTATGAATTCGACCCCGGCCTCGTCGGCACGCCCATAGTCGTCCCCGGCGCGACGGCCGGCATTGCCTATGCGGCCCAGCTTTTCCTTTCACCCGGCGACACAGTCATCTGCCATGACCGCCACTGGGAAAACTACGATCTCATCTACGACGGCTGCCAGGGCGTGAAGGTCGCCACCGTACCGCTTTTCCGCGATGGCGGGCTCGACATCGATGCCCTCACCGGCAGGATCGAGGAAGTCGCAAAAAAACAGCACTGCGCCGTAGCCGTCCTCAATTTCCCCAACAACCCTACCGGCTACATGCCCACAAAGGCCGAAGCAGCCACCCTCAAGACCGCGCTCATCGCCCTCGCGGAACGCCTCGGCGGCAAAAAGATCATCCTCATTTTCGACGACGCCTACGAAGGCTACGTATACGAATCAGACGCCGCCCCCGTCTCCCCTATCGGCGGCCTGATCGGCGCGCACCCTGGCATCGTCGCCATCAAATGCGACGGCACCACCAAGGAATTCCTCACCTACGGCGGCAGAGTCGCCGCGCTCACATTCATGATGCATCCCTCATGGGGCGACCCCGCCGAAATCCAGAAAGCACTCGAAAACAAACTCGGCGCACTGCTCAGGGGCTCCATCTCCAACTGCAACCGCACCATCCAAGAAGCAGTCGCCATAGCCCTCGAAGACCACTCGCGTATCGCCCGCGAACGCGAAACCGTCCGCGCCATCCTTCAGGAAAGATACGATCTGCTCAAAACAGCACTCGCCACAGCCGACCTCCACGGCGCAAGCCCCGATCCCTTCAATTCCGGATTTTTCTGCTCGATCAACCTCAAGCCCGACGCCGAGCAGTTCGCCGACAAAATGCTCAGGGAATACAAAGTGGGCGTCGTGCCGCTCATCAACACCCGCGACGGCATCAACATGGTGCGCGTCGCATTCTGCAGCGTCGAAAAAGAAAAGATCAACGACATGGTCGACAGGCTTTCGCGAGCGCTCGCATAACGCCGCCCGCCATACGGTGCATACATGACTGAAACAAGCGACCGGCCAAACAGAGATGTTGAAGCATCGTTCGTCAACCCGTTCCTCACGGCATTGCACGACACACTCCTTAACATGGCCGGAGTCGAGTCGCAAAAATGCGAACCGCGCCTCCTCAAAGACTCAGCCATTCAGGACGACATACTACTCTTCATGGGACTCGAAGGCAGCCTCACCGGCATGGTCATCGTCCGCATGAACGTCATCACGGCCACACACCTCGTCTCAGCCATACTCTTCGGCGTACCCATCGACGAAATCGACGAAATGGCTCTCAACACACTCAAGGAATTCGCCCTCAGGGTATCCGTCACCGCAAAAAAACGCCTCACCGGCGAAAACATCAACACATCCGTCCACAGAGGCATCTGCATCGGCAAGACTCTCACATTTTCCGAAAACCTGACATTCATCTGCGTCCCCTACCATACCGACCACGGCACCATCACCGTGATGTTCAACATCACAAAATCCGAACGATTCGAAACATTACTGTAATCGTGATATAATATACGCGTCACAACGACCATAAACACGGAAACCCACGGCGGCACCCCATCTCCCCGCCTTACAAAACAGGAGGCCCCTGACATGAAAAAACATCTCCTCGCGGCAATAACCTTCGCGGCACTGACATTCACATCGACAATAGCCCTCTCACTCGGCGGCTGCCCCGGCGTCACTCCCGACGAAGCCCTCCGCCGCCTCCAGACCGGCAACGAACGATTCGCTCAAGGTGTCAGCGAACACCCCCGCATCGACTCCGAACGCCGCCTCGACACCATCATCCACGGCCAATATCCCTACGCCACCATCCTCACATGCTCCGACTCACGCGTACCCCCGGAAATCATCTTCGACCAGGGCATCGGCGACCTCTTCGTCATCCGCGTCGCGGGCAACGTCGCCGACATCGACGAAATCGCTTCCATCGAATACGGCGCCGAACATCTCCTCACTCCCATCGTCGTCGTACTCGGACACACCAAATGCGGCGCTGTCACTGCCGTCGCTCAAGGCGCGGAAGCCACAGGCCATCTCCCCCAACTCCTCGACAACATCGTACCTGCCGTCAGGACCGCCAAGGCGAAATATCCCAACATCATCGGCAATGACATCATCCCCGCCGCCATCGAAGAAAACGTTTGGCAGTCCATCGAAGACATGCTCACCAAAAGCCACGAAATCAAACAACTCGTCCGCAGTGGCCAACTCAAGGTAGTCGGCGCCATCTACGATCTCGAATCAGGCGAAGTCAAATGGCTCGGCACCCACCCCCGCCAGGAAAAACTCCTGTCTTCCGAAGCAGCCCACGGCGAAAAAGCAGCTCCGGCCCCCTCACAAAAAAAACCAGCCTCCAAAAAATCCTCCGGCTCTCACAAACACTAATCACCCCAAAGAGCGGGCCACTTGTTGACCCGCTCTCACTATCCATTCTATAATACACGGGATTCGCATCAGCATCGCTTTTGCGCACCCTCATTTTCTGGAGTGTCAACATGGTTTTCAAGATCGAACGCTCATTCAACTTTCCCTACCAGGAATCCGTCAATCTCCTCATGGATACCGAAGGCGGTGGCTACGACATGCAGGAACTCGACAACGTAACCGCCTGGAAAGTAGTCAGGGAAGAAGAAAAAGACAACGTCCGCACAGCCACAAAGGAATGGTGCGCCCACGCACAGATACCCAAAACCCTTCAGGCCGTCATCACCCCCAAAATGCTCACCTGGTACGAACACTCCAGATGGGAGCGCGCCAACGGCATCTACAAATTCGAAATCGAACCTTTCTACCTCAAAGAACAAATCAAGGTCCACGGCCAGACACACTTCTTCCCCAAAGGCGAATCTCAGTTCGGCCGCACATTCGAAATCAACGTCAACATCAAAATCCCCATCCTCGGCCCCATGGCCGAAAAACTCGTCCTCGACCTCCTCAAAACCAACGAAAAAGGCGACTACGAAAAATGCGTGGAAACACTCGCAAGGAAACTCGCAAAAAAATAACCCGCCCCTGCCAACTCACAGCATCGGAGCTTCACATCCATGTCTACCCTCAAAGTATACGATGATCTCGCCAAAGACCGCCGCGAATTCTCCCCGCAGCACCCCCCTCGCATCAGCATGTACGTCTGCGGCGTCACCGTCTACGCACCCTGCCACATCGGCCACGCACGCGCCTACTCCGCATTCGACACCATCCGCCGCTACCTCCAGTACAAAGGTTTCGATGTCTACCATATCCAGAATTTCACCGACGTCGACGACAAGATCATCAAACGCGCCGCCGAAGCTGGCGTCACCATCTCCGAAATCACCGAACGCTTCATCGCCGAATACTACCATGACATGGACTCGCTCAACATCCTTCGTGCCACCGCCTACCCCCGCGCTACCGAATACATCTCAGACATGATCGAATTCGCCCAAACACTCATCGAAAAAGGCTTCGCCTACGAAACAGACGGCAACGTCTTCTACGACATTTCGAAATTCGACGGCTACGGCAAACTTTCGGGCCGCGGCATCAGCGAAATACCCGTCCAGGAGCCAGCCCCCGGCAAACGCAACCCCTCCGACTTCGCGCTCTGGAAATCCACCCCTGACACCGAATCGGGCTGGCAAAGCCCCTGGGGACACGGTCGCCCGGGCTGGCACCTCGAATGCTCCGTCATGGCCCGCAAACTCGCCGGCGACACTCTTGACATCCACGGCGGCGGCTGCGACCTCATATTCCCTCACCACGAAAACGAAATCGCCCAATCCGAAGCCCTCACCGGCAAACCCTTCTCCCTCTACTGGCTCCACAACGGATTTATCCAGATCGACAAGGAAAAAATGTCCAAATCACTCGGCAACACCGTCAACCTCCAGGACATCCTCCGCACCCACCGCCCACAGGCGCTCCGCTACTTCTTCCTCGGCGCCCACTACCGCATGCCCCTCAACTTCACCCCCGACCGCATCGCCGAATCCGAATCCGCACTCAGTCGCATTGTTGATTTCATCAAACGGATCCACGCCCTGAAATCCCAGAAATCAACCAAGTCCGAAGAACTCGATGAACTTGCACAAAACAACCTTGCCGAAACCAGCATCGCAGAATTTATCCACTCGTTCGAAGACGCAATGGATGACGACTTCAACACCCCCGCCGCCCTCGCTGCCATTTTTACCCTCATCAACAAGACAAAATTCGACATCGCCACCCTCGAAAATCTTAATGGGCCGCTTCCGCAGGCCAAAGTCGAATGCCTTTCAAAAATCGCCGGTCAAATTTTCGACAAAATCGGCATACTCGGCATAGACATAGAAAAGCTCCTTGCCGAAACACCCTCGAAATCAGACGCCTCCGCCGACACGGACGCTCTCATGCAAATCTTCATCGACCTCCGCAAACAGGCTCGCGCCGACAAAAACTGGGCGCTCGCCGACTCCATCCGCGACCGCCTCGGTGAAGCGGGGTTCGCCCTCGAAGACCGTCCCGAAGGCACTACCTGGAAAAAAATCTCCTGATTGCCCGGCAGTATTTCCTTTTTTCTGTCAATCATAAGGCGGGGGGACTCAACCCCGCCTTTTTCATTGTCAAAAAACACCATAGTCTTATCCATTCCCCATAATATGTAGTACAATGAATACAATGGGCGAAAAAGGCAAAGCCCTGAGCATAAAATTGGAAATTGTCACCCAACTCTTCTGGAGGCGTCCACCGCCACTCTATGAAAGTACTCATCATCCAGCCCCCCAAATACTTCTGGCCCTACATCAGCTCAGACGACAATTTCCTCGTTCCTCAGGCGCTTCCGTGTCTCGCATCGGTGCTCCAGCAGCACGGGCATCTCGTACGCCTCATCGACTGCTCACCCATGCGCATCGGCTGGCAGACTCTCAAACAGGTCATCATCGACGAAGCCCCCGACATCGTCGCTGTAGGTGAAAATCACGCGCTTTACGCCCACGAATCCCTCAAGGTCATGCAACTCGCGAAGTCGTTTTCCCCTGAAATCATCACCATCGCCGGTGGTGCGCACTTCACCAATCTCATCGCCGGCACTCTCGATACCGGATATGTCGACTACATCGTGCTCCGCGAAGGCGAGGAAACATTTGCCGAACTCGTCGACTGTCTCGCTGCCGGCAAGACCGATCTTTCACATGTCAAAGGCATCGCGTTTCTCTCAGGTACATCTCCCGTGACCACGCCCCCGCGCCCGCTCATCGCCGATCTCGACTCACTGCCCATGCCTGCTTACGAACTCCTGCCCATGAATCTCTATGGACGTTCGAAATTTCTCTTTTCACCCGGCGGCACTACTATCCATCACAGCCGTGGCTGCGTCAGTAACTGCCGCTTCTGCGCCTGGTGGCGGCAAATGGCCGAGCCTGACACGCAAAATCCAACGACGCTCAAACCTGTCTGGCGTACAAAAAGTGTCGAATATACTATTGATGAAATCAAAATACTTGCCGAACGATTCAACAAGCGATGCCTCGTTTTTGTCGACGAATTCTGGAACAAGGACCCCGAATGGAATGGGCGTTTCGCCGATGCTCTGACACCTCTCGGACTCGGCGTCGAATGGTTCGCATTTATGCGGGCAGACGCCATAATCCGCGACGAAAATCTCGGAATTATGGAAAAACTCGTCAAAAGTGGCCTCGTCCATGTCTCCGTCGGCGTCGAACGCATCGAATCCGAGGAACTCAAGAAATTCGGAAAGGGATTTTACGGCGCCAACGAATCAGCCGAATGCTTCAGAATCCTCCGCGAAAAATATCCCACCGTTTTCCGGCAGGGTACGTTCATCGTCGGTGTAAAAACGGAAACGAAGGCCAGTATGCTCGCGCAGGTCAGATTCGCCCGCGAACTCCAGCTCGACTATCCGGGATTTCACCCCGTTACCCCTATCCCCGGCACCGAATTCTGGAAAGAAGCCGATCAGAAGGGCTGGATCGAGGTCACTGACTATCAGGAATATGACTGGATGACTCCGATCATCAGCTCCGAAACCATGACACGCCGCGAGATCGAGGAAATGCTGATCGTGATGAACAAAAAATTTGTTTCGCTCGGCTGGTTCCTCAAAGGTATTCTGTCTGTCAGTAGATATAAGAGATCAATGTATATCTGGTCGTTTATCGTGACGCTTAGAGTGGTATTCGACTCGATAAAAAGATTAGCCTGGCCGGTGAAAACCGAGACTTATTCAGGGCTTGTCAAGCCGGAATGGTATGACAAATGACTGACAGAGATAATGACAGGCGCACGAAGCGGCAGGCACGGATAACTCCGCTTTTTGTGATATTTTCCATCGTCATTTCAGTGTGGTTCTTCACACTTGGATATTCGGGGCTTGGCAAAACAGGATTCGCTTCGGGCGAATTCAATCTTTCCCCGGTAATGCAGGGCGGCGGCGACCTTACGCACTGGGCCATGATGCAGAAGGCCCGGTCCGACAATGGTTATATCTATCCGGCTCTCGCTTCATTGTCGTCTGTAATATTTGGCGACGGAGAGTTCGGAGCCCGCTTGCCGGCACTTTTTTTCGGGGCTGTAGCGGTATTGTTTCTCACTTTGTTCGCAGCTTTGTTTGTACCGCGCAAGGTAGCGTTCATATTTGGAACATTGTTACTTATTTCTCCTTCGCTGATGTTTATTTCCCTTACGGCAAAGGGGTTCACACTATTCCTTGCATCGTTTGCGATATTGTTGTTTTCGGCTGCCTTGATGGGATATGGTACGACTGACAATAAAAGTAGAATTTTGTATTTGACAATTTCTTTGTTATTTTTGATTATCGAGGATACTTCGAGACTTGGGATATGGGTATGTGCAGTCACGGCATACATAATGTTTGTCCGCAGAAACAGCCTGCTTAGGGAGAACGGAATAGCGGCTGCTGACGTGCTTTTTAAGAGGATACTGGCTGTCGCAGGCATATATGCCGTGACTCAGATCATCTACTTGTTGATTCCTGATGGCAGCATGGCCAGGGTAGCGGAAGCGTTTAGTTCATACTCAAAAATGTATAAGGAAAAGATGGGAGTGCCGGGGTATCTCGCCATGTGCTACATCGGGGCTATTGGAGGGTTTGACGACAACAAAATGGCGGTCGCGGGATATTCGATACCAGTCATAGCAATAGGGATGCTGAAGGCAAGGAAAATCGATCCGGCGATGCTCAGGAAGGTATTGCTAACGGGTTTGATATCGTTGGTTGCCTGTCTGTTTTCATTCGTGTCTTTTCATCGTGAACCACTCGGGTTTTTGTACCACAGGCTTGGTTATTGCGCGGCCCTTATGCTGCCGTTTGCATATATGTTGACAGCCTGTTGTCTGTATGCGGTTTTCGGTGATGTCGCGCGTGTAAACCCCATGAATATGAAGTCAGCGAAAGAGCTTGCGAAGATTACTTTCACGATTGTATTCACAGTGTTTTTCATGTTTATGACAGCTATTTTTATGATGATCGGCCGAAATTCCGTGATGAGCAGTGAACGCGAGGGATGGAAGGAATCAATCAAGGCGCTCAAGCAGGAAATAAGGGGCGGAGACGTTATTGTGTATCGCGAGCATATTCCCAATTTTTTCAGGTACTATTGCGAGAGGTATGATCTTGCAGCAAAGCGGATGATGCCGGTCGGTGACGATGGAGATACGGTGGCAAACTGGCCTGATGCCAGACGGGTATGGTTCGTGAGTTATTTTCCTCCGGGAATCGTGAAAAACGTTCAGGGTGAAGACCTGATATACCGTATCCATCAAAGTGTTCCCAATTCGATAATCAGCGGCTATCTTGGCAATGTGCAGATCGCGCTCGTGGACGGGTATATTGTCAATGATAAGATGAAGTACATTTTTGAGAAAAATCGGAAAACGGACGATGCGTCCGGAAAGTCATGTGACGTGCGAAATCAGGATTGCGGCACCCGGTTATTCGTGCATGACGCCGGCAATTTTGATTTCAGGATACACGCAAGGCTCGTACAGGACATTCCCACGGAAATCACCGTGGTGCTGTGTAGTGGTGAAAGAAATATCCGGCTTGATGAAAGTGGAAAAGCAACCGAGCGTATGGTTGTCGAAAAAACCAGAACCTGTCCTCTGGCGATAAGGTCTAACTCCAATATCGAAGAGGTTGAAATCGGTATGAAGAGAGTCGAAGCCCGGTCCGGCATGATTGTGAAACAATAGAAAAATAAGATTTTATATAATCAAAAAATGGACTGATAGTGCGGTGCTGAAATGATTTCGCACCTCGGGAAATGCCCTCCGGTGATCCCCTTCGATAATGCTGATAAAGAAGCAAAATGATGATTTAGTCACCTGTGATAATGATGTGCGGCAAAAAGAGTATTTCACAATGTTCGTATGAAGGGCTATAATTTGAAGGATTTGGCAAGACTTCGCCTGACGGCATAGAAGGTTATGGAAAGGATCTGCGATGGAGCTCTACAGAATGACGGCGTGTGAACTGCTGCAAGCTTACAAGGCCGGAGAGACGACGCCGAAGGAAGTCGTGGAGTCGGTTTTCGGAAGAATCCGTGAAAAAGACGGGACGATAAAGGCGTATGTCGTCAATACGGAAGAGCAGGCGGTGGCGCAGGCGGAGACGATGGATAAGTATGATCCGTCGCTGCCGCTTTTTGGCGTGCCGGTAGCGATAAAGGACAATATGAACATGAAGGGCTGCGAAGCGACATGTTCGTCGAAGATATTGAAGGGCTACGTGTCGCAGTATGACGCAACGGTGGTCGACAAGCTGAAGTCGGCTGGGGCGATCATAGTGGGCAAGACCAATATGGATGAGTTTGCCATGGGGTCGTCATGCGAGCATTCGGCATTTTTCCCGACGCGGAATCCGTGGGATGAGGAAATGGTGCCCGGTGGGTCGAGCGGAGGGTCGGCGGCAGCGGTAGCGGCTGATATGTGCGCGATGGCGCTCGGGTCCGACACCGGGGGGTCGATCAGGCAGCCGGCGGCTTTTTGCGGGATAAGTGGTATGAAGCCGACTTATGGATCGGTATCGAGGTATGGGCTGATCGCTTTTGCCTCGTCGCTTGACCAGATAGGTCCGATGACGAAGGATGTGCGCGACAACGCGTTGCTGATGAGTGTCATCGGGGGGCATGACCCGAAGGATTCGACCTCGGTGCCTGATGTGTGTGACAACTATGTCGAGAGTTGCGGGCAGGGTGTAAGGGGCATGAAGATCGGGCTGATACGTGACTTGTTTGGCGAAGGGGTAGATGCCGGGGTGCTTGCGGAGGTCGAAAAGGCTGTCGAAGTGCTGAAATCGGAGGGCGCTGAGATCGGATATGTGGATATGCCGAATTTCAGGTATGCCCTGACTGCCTATTATCTGATAGCGCCGGCGGAGGCGAGTTCCAATCTTGCGAGGTTCGACGGTGTGCAATATGGATACAGAGCTGCGGACGCCGAGGACTACA
Organism: uncultured bacterium; assembly: GCA_964595945.1. Taxonomy (GTDB): domain Bacteria; phylum UBP15; class UBA6099; order UBA6099; family JAJRTR01; genus CAZQSL01. Next base: position 9,764 of record CAZQSL010000040.1, on the reverse strand, counting down.
TCTCGATGTTCTGCCGCACGAGGCGGGAGGGTTTCGGCGATGAGGTTAAGCGCCGTATCATGCTTGGTACGTATGCGTTGAGCGCGGGATATTATGATGCGTTTTATCTAAAGGCGCTCAAGGTGAGGACGCTTGTGATCCGCGATTTTGCCGCGGCATTCGAGACATTCGACCTTGTCATGTCGCCGACAGTGCCGACGACCGCATTCAGGATCGGCGAAAAGCTCGATGATCCGCTTGCGATGTATATGAATGATATATGTACGATCCCCGTCAATCTCGCCGGCGTGCCGGGCATGTCGATCCCGTGCGGACTGAGCGGTGGACTGCCGGTCGGTATGCAGCTCATGGCGCCGACATTCGGAGAAGGCAGGATTTATCGCGCGGCGGCGGCATACGAAAATGCGGCCGGCAGGATCGGCAGCGCATTTTGACAACAAATATTTACGGAATCTGTCCCCTCTGTGGGAAAGGAGCCCCTGATGCAATATGAAGCGGTAATCGGAATCGAAGTGCATACCCATCTCAAGACCAGATCGAAGCTGTTTTGCTCATGCAGCACCGACTTCGACGCGGCGCCCAATCATAATACATGTCCAGTCTGTCTCGGATTTCCGGGGTCGCTGCCAGTGCTCAACAGGCAGGCTATTGACTATGTGATCCGCACGGCGCTCGCGCTCAATTGCGAAATACCGGATATCAGCCGTTTCGCGCGCAAGAATTACTACTATCCCGACCTCCCCAAGGCATATCAGATTTCACAGTATGAACTGCCCCTGGGCATGAACGGCTGGATCGAGATACGCATGGGCGAACGCCGCAAGAAAATCCGCATCAACCGTGTCCATCTCGAAGAAGACGCTGGCCGTCTCGTGCATGACCAGACCGGTACGAGCTGTGTCGATTACAATCGCACGAGCATCCCGCTGATGGAGATCGTCACGGAAGCCGATATTTCAAACGCTGAGGAAGCGACTGCCTATCTTACGCAGTTGCATAGCATTTTACAGTACATCGGAGCCTCCGAGGGCAGCATGGAAAAGGGGCAGATGCGCTGCGAACCCAACATTTCGGTGCGGCCGGCCGGGCAGGAGCAATTCGGCACGAAAACGGAACTCAAGAACATCAATTCATTCAAGGCCGTATACCGTGGCGTCGAGTACGAGATTGACCGTCAGATCAAAGTGCTCGATGATGGCGGGCGTATCGTGCAGGAAACCCGCCGGTGGGATGACGCTTCACAGACCACGATTTCGATGCGGTCCAAGGAAAAAGCACATGACTATCGCTATTTTCCCGATCCGGATCTCGTGCCGGTGTCTATCGACGACGAATGTCGGCATCGTATCGCGGGTGAAATCCCCGAGCTGCCGATGCAGAGGCTTGACCGCTTTATCGCCGAATATGGGCTGCCGGAATATGATGCCGGTGTGCTGACCTCTGCCAAACCGCTTGCCGATTACTATGAAGAAGTCGTGAAGTTGTTCGGGGATGCCAAAAAAGTGTCGAACTGGATCATGGTGGAGATGATGGGGCTGCTGAATGATCGGAATATGCCGATCGGCGACTGCAAAGTGACGGCGGAATCGTTGGCGGACCTGCTCAAGGCAATATCAAATGATGTGATCAGCAATCTTGCCGCAAAAGAAGTTTTCAAAGAGATGTTCGAAACCGGAAAATGTCCGGATACTATAATTAGGGAAAAGAATCTCGCGCAGGTTAGCGACACGTCAGCACTCGAATCGCTCGTCGTCGAGGTGCTGTCGGCTAACCCCGGGCCGGTCAGTGACTACAGGGCGGGCAAGGTGCAGGCAATAGGGTTCCTCACGGGTCAGGTGATGAAATCGTCCGGCGGCAAGGCCAACCCGAAAATGGTACGGTCGATTATCGAGAAAAAACTTGCGGAATGACCCCCTCCTGGTTTGCCAATTGGCAAATACCGGTAAAATAACGGGGGATTTTCTAATAATATATGAAAATTTCTTATAAGTGACTGGCGTCACAATTGACTTATTAGCGTTACAGGAGATATAATCAACCGGGAGATTAGCCTGTCGCAAGGCGGGTATTGCATTGATACACAAATAAACCATCTGGCATGCTATTAATGAAGAAAACTCACAAAATAAGACTGATCGTCAGGAAAAGTTGGGCGATTTGCATATTGGCAGCGGCGCAGGCCGCCATGTTTTGCGTTTCAGGCGCAGCGGCTGAAGATTTTGTAGTAAAGGCAGTCGATCAGGCTGGCAGGGGAGTCAAGGGCATCGCTGTCCAGCTTACTCTCCCCTCGAAAGACGGCAAACTCGACAAGGATTTCGACGCTGTCCTTTCCATAACGGACGGGGTGGCTGTCGAAGGCGCCAAAGGCAAAAAAACATCCGAAACGCTTGACGGCAAAGTATCCTTCCCGGCAGCCATCGTCAAAGAGCATATCGCGAAGAATCAGCCATACCGGATAGTATGTTCGGCCGCGGGATACGCGGAATATTCCCAAACGTTCACCTATGGTGGCGAAAAGGACGCGACAGTGACGCTCCCGTCGCTGCTGAGGGTGGAAGTGAAATCGAAAGATGGCGGGCGTCTGCCCGGAGCCAGACTCGTTTTTGGTGGCCATGAGATCGCTGATGGCGGAGGGCTCGATGCGGACGGCAGTCCGGACGGCGAAATAAATGTGGCGGGCGATATCCTGAAAGAATCGCTGCCCAGGGACATTGCAATCAAAATATTCCTTGAAGGGTATAAAAGCCAGACAAGGAATGTACAGATATTTTTAAAATCCCAACAAAGCATTTCAGTGGTATTTGAAAGGGGCGACAAGTAATGAAACTCAGGCACTTGGCGGTAATCCTTTTTGCGTTTGCGGTGGTGACGCTCTCTGGCGGCGCTGTACAGGCTGCGCATTCTCTTGGGTTTACACCCGGAAGCGTCATAGTCGACGTGCAGGATGCGTTCGGACATACGCTCAATGGGGCGCAGGTCGATCTTGTCCTTCCCGGGCTCAATCTTGTTGGAGTCTGCACGACTCTTACCGACGGGCTGGTGATGACAATCACCAAAACGGACGGCACTACTGACGACGATGGCTCCGGAGCTGACGGCGATGTCGAGTTCGCGGCTTCGTCCGGCATTACGTCTTATGTCACCGATGGCTGCGAGTTCGGCATAACGGTCAAGATGCCGGGCTATGCGGATTATTCCTATGTCAACCTGCCGACGGCGAAAGCCAACTACAATTCTTCCGGCGTTGTCGTGATGCAGTCGGCCAATGATTTCACCGTCAAGGTCATCCTGAAACGCGAAATCCCCCTGGATACTCTCGGAACTCTCAATAACGGCTCAGTGCTCATCGATGGCGTGACATACACTGACGGGACTGACGGGGATGATGAAAATACAGGTGTTGTATACATACCTTATGTCGTCGAACCTGCCGCAGCCGCTGTCGAAAGTGTAACCATCAGCAGGCCTGGCTTTTTCAACTTTTCCCAAAGCATTACGATCAACCGTGGCGCGCAGACCGTCGTCAACGCGTTCATGGTGTATCCATTCCGCGTCACGGCAACTGACGAACTCGGCAACTCGCTCGCGCTGACCGACATCAACACGTCGATCAAGGCTAAGGTGTCGGGCTCGACGGGTGTCGAAACCAAGTCATCCGGCGGAACCATCTACTGGGCGCCGGACAATACATTCAGCGATAAAATCCAGATACACAAAAATGGTTATGTGACAACCGATACGGATGCGTCATATTCGTTCGATCCCGCATCGCCCACTCCCGTATCCGAAGAAATCCGTTTCGATACCGACCAGCAGGGGCCGCGCCTTGACTTCAATTACATCATTTCGGCTGAAAACGAACTTGGCGCTGACATCGACTTCGGCGCACTCGGCGCTTCATTCGGCGGCACGGTCGCGGGCGCTGGCGGCATGACAGTCGATTCGACGGAAATCCGGCCTTCCGGCACTTCGCTCTACGTACCGGCGGAAGGCAGCGGAAATCTCGTGCTCACAGCCGTCGGCTATGTCGCGGCAACATCGGGCGCAATTGTCGCCGATCCGCTCGCACAGCAGGTGGTGGATGAAATTACCGGCGTAAAATACACGCTCAAACTCGTCGTCTATGACGAAGCCGGGCAGGATGTAACCAACGCCACGGTCACCTATGGAGGATATGCCCAGGAACGTGTCGTCAACGCCTATTATCTTCCAGCCGTCAATACATCACCCGCCGCGCTATCCGTCGCCTCGCCGGACTATGTGACGGTCAATTCCGGCAACAACACAAAACTCGATCTGATCGCGATCTCAAGAACCGATCAAACTGTCCTTACATTTGGCACCGACGATACGCTCACTGACGACACGATCGCCTGCACTGGCAGCGGGACTCACACCGGTGGCACAGCCGCAACATGCACGGGCATGAAATTTCCCCTCAGGGTCAACGTATCCGACATGTTCGGCGCCGCTACGACTGGCGTCACGATCACGGCGGGCGGCGCGGCGCAGGACTACACCAGCGGCAATGCCTACTTCTGGAGAGGCACAGGCGCCAATGCCGCCGTTGAGATCACGAAAGCCGGTTTCCTCGATCACGACGATTCGATCGACGCGGCGCTTGACCTCATATCATGGGATTCGACAAGCCAGACCATAGTCAATGTCACCGGAGATACTGCACGCGGCGCGTCAGCAATCGCCGCCGGCACCACTGCCACGGTGAAAGGCCTCCAGTATCCGGTCCTCGTCACGGGCATCGAAACGGAACTCGGCGAAGCCACAAGCTCGGTCACCGTCATTCAGTCTGCCGGTGCGCTTACCACCTGCGAACCGGTAACATACAATGCCGCGCAGTACTGGTATTGCCCGATCCCGGATGGCGAAGATGGCGACGTTACGATTTCGAAATCAGGCTTTATCACAACATCCTCAACAACTGCCGCAGCGGTCGATTACGCAAACGACAACGCTCCGGTTACTCTCAATCTTGCAGCTGCTTCACTCAACAAGCCCCTCCTGTACTCTGTAAAGGTCACCGTAGAAGAACAGGCAAACAACGCAAAAGTCAATGGAGCCACGGTTACTGCCGGCACTGGTATCAACTGCGCCGAAAATGGCGTGACAGGCATATATTATTGCCCTGTCCCTTCCGGCCAGACAAATGCCGCGACGATTTCAAAAGGCGGATTCCTCAATAAAACTCTTGTTGCCGATGGCGCGTGCAATGCCGGACAGGCCAGCGCTTCCGGCCAGTGTTCACGACTCGCGACTGGCGCGGATGTCATCGAATACACTTATGTCGTCACTACCCAGACACAGCTCGCGGCAAACATCACGACCGATGTCACATCGGTTGTTTCTTCGGGCAGCACCCCCGAAGTCGCCTGCGTGCAAAGCGCGGGGACTCCTCAGAATTGGTATTGTCCGATCCTCTCGGGCAACCCCGCCACCGCTGTTGTCTCCGCAACAGGTACTACCAAAGGCTATGAAACCCAAACCAAGGCAGCAGGCGCCAACGCTGACTCGGCCGGACCGCAGAGGACAGCTACTGCCCAACTGGACTATCCCGTAAAAGTGCAGGTGGCGACTGAAATCCTCGGCACGGCTGTTTCCAATGCGACAGTAACCGCTGGCACGGCCTATGGCATCACCTGCGACCCTGACGGCGTGACAGGCGATTATTACTGCGCGGTGCCGGATGGCCAGACTCTGAACATACAGGCGGCCGCCCCCGGCCTCATCACGAGACGCCTCACCGCTCCGGGTACAGTCAACACCACTGACGGCACTCAGCTCTCGGGCGCCACATACAACTTTACAACCGCAAACAGCAGCGCTCTTCAGTACACGCTTAAAGTTACCGCACATGATGAACTCAACAATCTTGTAACCAACGCGGTGGTCAGCGCGGCAGGCGCTGCGGCCTGCAGTCAGAATGGCGCCACAGCAGACTTCTATTGCCGTGTACTTGACGATGGCTCGTCGGCAGTGACTATTTCGAGTGTCACAAGGCTCACTAAAACGCTTGCCGATACCAACGCATCGGCTCTTACCGTCAATACGGAACTCGACTCACTTCAGGTAACACAGGTAGCTTCCGGCACGACAGCCATGAAGTATCCTGTAAAAATCACCCTTTCCGATGAGGCAGGCTATGCGGCAACATCCAGTGTTAACTTCACACCGGTGGGGACAACATACGACCGCTCTGCCATCGATTCCAACACTTATTATTTTGTCATCCCGGACGGCGTGCCGACCAATATTACCGTCTCCAAAGCAGGATTCGTCAATCTTGATCTGGGCAACCAGACAGTAACTTATTCGAACGAAGCAACACAGTACGCACCGGCAGCCATAACCAATTTCCTCTATAAGCTCAAAACGACACTCACCTCGGAACTCAGCCTCGCCCTTTCAGGCGCAACGGTCACCTATGCGCCAGGCTCGATAACATGCCTGCAGAACGCAACGACACCGGGCAACACCTATTACTGCCCAATGCCTGACGTGGTCAATCCAGGCATTACATACGCCAAAAACGGCTATATCACGGACACTGTGGCAGTCGCCGGCACCACAAGCACGGCAGGGCAGACCACCTCGTCGGCATCTCTCCTTTACACTCTAAAGGTCACTCTCGAAGACGAACTTGGCCGCTGGATCGGCACCGATGGCCCCGATCTCGACAATGACACCGATGTTATAGTCTATGATGCCCAGTATGGACTTATTCCCGCAGCCTCCAGTAGTGACGAATCCTACTGCCACTACAAGGCAACGACCAACAACTGGTACTGCGCGATCAACGATACCAAACCCATCTCCATCAGCGTGCATCGCGCGGGTTATGTGGATATGACGTCCACCTCGGCCGAATTCGCGGCTACAGCCGATGGTTCGGCGCAAAGGCATCTCGATCTTCTGCAGTCCAACGGAAAAGGACTCAAGTTCACCGTAAAAGTCACCGTAATGGATGAACTTGGCGAAAATCCGGACGCGGTTCCACAGATTACGCCAGTCGCTACTACCAACGAAGATACGGGCATGTGCCTGAGAGGGATCGATAAAGTCGGTACGCTTCCTCCGTATGACTATTATTGCTCGATCAATGGCGGCCCAAGCATCAACCCGAATTTCACCGTTACGGCATCGGGGTACCTCAACAGGGTGTACACCGACAGTTCGACGGTTATTCGCGAGTCCGACCAGCAGCAGCATGCCATAGCGCTCACTGGTCTTACAGGCAACGAGTCAGGTCTCCAGCATCCGGTCAAGGTAAAAATGTATTCGGAAATCGGCACGCCGATCACGGCCGTCGACACGATCCTCTACGACTCCGATGGCAACGGCATAGTGGATGATGACTGTAATCACGCGGCGGGCACCAATGACTGGTACTGCCGGTCCAAGCATAACTTTGCACCGTTGGTCGAAATCACCAAGGACGGCTATCTGAATCGCTCGCTCACGACCGGAGTGATCAACCTATACACCGACTCACAGCGGACCTTCGATATGACCTATGGCGTGGGTGCGGGCGCAAATATCATCCCCACAACCGGTCTGTATTACACGCGCAAAGTGACTCTCACCGAAGCCGAAACGGGCTCAGCCATCAATCAGGCAGTGACCGTTACTCCCGTAAGCGGCGCCTGCGAGCAGAATCCTCATTCTGCGAATCAGAACGACTGGTACTGTTCGGTCCTTAACGATAATTCCACAGCTCTTCAGATCAGGAAACCCGGATTCGTCGGCCTTGACACGACAAACCCCGGCGCCGCGGCAGTAGCAGGCGCGCAGGCATCTTCAAGCGAAACGATGTACCACGCCATCAAGGTCAGCGCCGGCGGTACGCTCGAAACCGATCTCGGCACGGACCTCGCATTCGACGGCACCGAATCACTCACTGTCTGCACAAACAATGCGAACTGCGATGGAACTGCCATATCATTTGCGACTGCGTCCCGCTATTTCGGCGGCGCATGGTACCTCGCTCCGACTACTACCGGCAACGCTGTCTATGTCAGAGTGAGAAAAAATGGCTATGTCTCTACTATTGATGGGTCTACCATCACCACTCACAACCATGCAAATGCTGGTGTGGCTGGAAATGTTGTCAGCCCGGCATTCACTTATGTGTCAGACGGAGTCGGCGACTACCTCAAGGCCAATATCAGATTTGACGAAGATAATGTCCTTGATGAAATAGGGACTGCCATCGACCTCGACGGTGTCGAAGCCTACAGCGTGCTGAAATCGGACGACTCGGCAGCCACTGTATATGCCACGCAGTATGACGCGGCCAATGGCATATACTTCATAGCGGCAGCCACGGAAGCGGCAAAGATAGTACTCGACAAACAGGGATTCCTCACGTCTTCCGCAACATTCTCGGTCTCTGACACGATTACTACTCCAGCGCTTCCCACATATTCCATCGGCACATCCAATCCCCTAACCTATCAGATCAAGGTGCAGTCCGGAGCCGGCAAACTCGAATCCGAAACAGCCCAGGCGCTCACTTTCACAAATGCTGGCGGCGAAGCGATAACAGTCTGTACCGACAGTGCCTGCACCGGCACCGAAGCTCCCTATCTTGGCCCGGTATACAATGGCAATACATACTACATAGCTCCTTCGTCCGTGGCAGGGCAGGAGCGGTTTATCAGAGTCGCCTTCCCGGGATATGTGACCACGATCGACTCTGCAAAAGTCACGACCGCGAGCGCCACTGTCGCCATCCCGGCATTCACCGGCGCTACTGATGGTCTCAAATATCCGCTCAAGGTCGTCATGAGCGACGAACTCGGCAACTCAATCAACATCGATGGCGCCGGGCTTACACTTCAGTTCGATGGCGGCTCCAGGACGTATGCTTCGACAAACAACGCATACTTCGCGACTACCAATTCCAGCACCATCTCATACTCAAAAGACGGTTATGTCAACAGCGGCGTCACCAATACCGGCCTCGGGACAGCATTTGCTCCCTCGATCGCATCACAGACAGTAGTCATACTTGGTACCAGCGCAGCCAATGCGGCAGCGGTCGTTGCAGGCACCGTCTACAATGCAAAAGGCCCTCAGTACAATATCAAAGTCACCAATGTCGGCCATGAAGCCAACGGAGCGGTTCCTTCTCCAGAAGTTTCATATAGCGGCACGATATGCCCGAGCGATGCGTCGAGCAATTACTACTGCCCGGTGCCGACTGGCCTTACGCCTGTATTGCTCAAGGCCGAGGGCTTCCAGGACCTGTCGTACGACTCCGCAGCGACCGCCGACTCCGCCACAGACCAGGCTACTTACGATGCCACGGGGACAATGGTGTTCAACGTAAAAGCAACGGCATTTGACGAACTCGGTCTCGCCGTGTCCGGTGCGACTGCCGTCTCTGGCAATGATGATGGCTCCCGTATTCCCTGCATCAGCATTGACAATGATTACTTCTGTCCGGTGCCGACAGGCGAAAGCAGTAACGTAACAGTAGCCAAGGCTGGATTCGTAACCGAGACAGGTACGGGCTTGGCGGCTGCTGACAGCACTGACGACTACAGGGCTCACACTCTGGTACTTCCCGCTTCTGCCGTGCAGTACACACTTCGTGTCGATGTCTGGGACGAACTCGGCAATCCAATTGATGACGCCACAGTGACCGCCACCAGCCCTGAGCCTGATGTACTCTGCGCTCACGGAGCGGCCGAAGCATATTACTGTGAAGTGCCTGACAATGACACCAACACCACGGAAGTGACCAT
>CAZQSL010000039.1:0-29176 GCA_964595945.1 uncultured bacterium | reverse complement strand
ACTACCCGCCGCATTTTACTACCACCGACATCACACGTTACGACAAACCTGCCAGTGGGTATGCCATAATCGGCGCTTCCAACGCACCACTCGCTGGTTACCATGATGCTATCAACGAACATGGTCTCACTATCACTTATAACTACGGCTACGGTCAGGATAAACTCCAGTATCGCGTGCCGCTTTCGATGATCATACAGGAAGTCCTCGAAAACTGCCGCACAACCGCCGAAGCTGTTGACATGGTCAAGTCGCTCAAACATGGCGGCGGCGGTATCTGGATGGTCGGAGATGCTTCCGGAGATATGCGCGCTCTCGAAATTTCTCATACAATGGTCGAAGAGCGAATGCCGGAAAACGGGCTTCTTTTTCACACCAACCACTACCTTACACCGAAAATGCAAAAGATCGATGTCCCGCAGACTGCCTTTTACACAAAAAAGACCGTCAAGGCGCTCATTGGCTGCAACTGTCGCAAATCGTCGGATGTCAGATGGGCTCGCGGTGTCGAGCTCCTGTCAAAAAAGGACAGGATCGCTGACACCGATCTCATGGCCGTCATGGCAGATCATGGCCCGGCCGGCAGCCCTTCTGACGAGACCATCTGCCGTCACAGCAACTACTATGAAACAACTTGCTCGATGGTTTTCTATCCGACGCGCAAGAAAATGAAAATCCTGTATGGTTATCCGTGTCAGAACGAATATTCGGAATTGGGTTTTTGAGATACCACGGCATTGTGTCGTCTGGCGATCACCTGACTGTTATATACACTTGCGGCTAAGAATTGTAAGGTTTCGGTCTCGAAGGTGAATGGCTTAAGGAGAGACTGCGCGGAGCGCAGTCTCTCCTTTTAGCTTTCTGCGATAAGCGCAGTATCAAATGGTTGCTGTATTAATATACCAGGGATTGTTTAGTTTAACAAAATACAATATTTGATTATAAGTCATTATATGGGGGCTTCTATTAATTGTCCCTCATAGGCCGGGCAGGGTGCAATCCCAATTGGTTATATATTCTGCCAGATATGTTGTCAATGCCAGCATTGCGTTTTTCTACATGCTTATCAAGTGAACCCGAATGCCCCAAAATTGCTTGAGTGGTGGATTAAGGGGTGACCTGATATCATGGCAATAAAAAAGCGATTGCAATTGTGTACAGACTGGGTTATATTGTATGCGTGAGGCACGGGATGTTTTTCCCGAAGAGTGGCTTGCGTGATGCGATGATTAGTGTGTGAAACCTGATGAGGTGAAATCCATTGAAATAAGCGACATGGCAATCAACTGACAGTACGCCGGAAATCAAGACGGAGGTATTAGCAATGTCGAAAATCGACCTTTCAGTAATTGACATCTCATTTGGGTATGACTCATCACCACAGGCTGTAATCTCAGATTGTACAATCAATTTCAAACGAGGCTGGACTGGCATAACGGGCGCAAATGGTGCTGGTAAAACGACTCTGTTGAAGATTGCAACAGGATTGCTCGAACCCGGCAAAGGAGTAGTGTCGAGGGCCGGTTCTGCTCATTATTGTCCACAACGGACAGATACGGCACCTGATGAATTCGAGGTTTTTCTCGATGATTATCTATGCGATGCCTCCATAATCAAAAAAATGCTCGAAATTGATTACGACTGGGGTGCGAAGTGGGAAGTCTTGAGTCATGGGGAAAGAAAGCGCGCTCAACTGGGCGTTGCCTTGTGGAATTCTCCTGATATTCTTGCACTTGATGAGCCAACCAATCATATCGACATCTCGACGAGAAACATGATAATCGAGTCGCTTCAACGATATCCCGGCACCGGCCTCATTGTGAGCCATGATCGCGAATTACTTGATATCCTTTGCACAGCTACTGTTTTAGTCTCTCCTCAAGCAGTAACGATGAGAGCAGGTGGCTATTCGAAAGCACTGGCGCAATATGAATTGGAGAAATGCGCGTTGGAACAAAAGGAAATTATTGTAAAACGCGAAATCTTAAAACTTAAGAATGAATTACACAAAAGGAAACAGAAAGAGGTGGTTGCTAACCGTGCGAAATCCAAAAGAAAGCTTGCGGCTGGTGACAGTGACGGAAGGCAGAAAATTGACGCCGCGAGAGTCGCGGGGAAAGATGCCGTCGCAGGCCGTCTCAGTGCAAAACTCGCTGCGCGGATTGGACGCCTGGAAGAAAAATCAGAATTGACTTGCGGAAAAACGCAGTATGATACAGGAATTACTTTCTTTGATGGAGCAGTGAAACGTGACTATTTATGTAGAATGCCTTCAGGCAACTTAAGTATCTGCAAAGGCAGGGTGCTCGCACATCCTGAAATAGTTATCAGGCCGTCCAGTAGAATATCGTTGAGTGGAAGCAATGGTGTTGGGAAAAGCACACTGATCACTGAAATAGTAGCTAATCTTTCAGTTTCCCCTGACTCGGTATTGTATCTTCCTCAGGAAATCTGCGAAAGCGAAGCAGAAAAAATCATTGGTGAGATAAGGGCATTCCCTTCTTCAGTGCTTGGTCGTCTGATGACGATAGTAAGCCGTCTGAACTCCCGGCCAGACAGAGTGCTCGCTACAAAAGTGCCGAGCCCGGGCGAGACGCGTAAGCTGCTGCTGGCCATGGGGCTGCTGAGATTTCCATCGATAATAATAATGGATGAGCCTACTAACCATTTGGACATTGTTTCGATCGAATGTCTGGAGAATGCGCTGATGGATTGGCGGAGCGCGCTCGTGCTTGTATCACATGATAAAAGATTTCTGAAGGCACTTACTCAAACGGCATGGAGAATCGAAAGGTCAGGAGATACTGGGAATGCTGAACTGATCCTTGAAGAGGCGTATGATGAGCGCTAAATCCGGAGACCTTGACGATCAAGACCTCCGGAGATATTCGGGAGCTGGTATGCACTATTTATCGAATTCCATTTTCTGGAGTTCGATACCTTCGATGGCGCGGAGTTTAGCTTCGAGTTCCGCGCATTTTTCCGCATCACCATAAAGTTCAAGCAGTATCAGTCCAGCCGGTGAGCAGAAATCACCCGCGACTTCATGCAGGCCGATTCGGGTCTTCACATAGCAGCCGTACTCAGAAATTACCTGCTGGATTTGCACGGCGTTTATCATTCTGTTTGAAACGTGCATTCCGATGACGATGAATTTATCCATGTTATCCTCCATTACGAATGTTTCCAATTCATAGTAAACAATCGTATTGTGTGTTTGGTTTCATAGAGGAGAAAAAATACACTGTTTTGACTGAACGATATGTGATATTATCTTTCAGTGTGAATTATTCCTGAAGCGAGGTTAGTCCGATGTTTTGTACAAAATGCGGAAAACAGATTCCTGATAAATCGGGTTTTTGCTCCTACTGCGGCAGTGCTACATGCAATACGCAGGGATCGCAGGCGCCACAGTCAAACACTACATCGCCACCTGATTCCATCAATCAGGGGCAAGTTCTTCAGCCGTATCCTTCTACCCCCCAAAGGATTTCGTCTGCGGCCACACTGCGCCCTCTATCGCTGGGCGAAGTATTCGACAAGACAATCAAGTTGATCGCCACCCACTGGAAGTCATTATTGCCTTTAGTGGGATTGATGCTCATGCTTTACATGGCGTATTTTCTATGTTTTTCATTACTTGGGTTCAATGATCCGATGGTCATGCAAAAATACGGGGCCGGTATCATCCCAATATTAATTCTGATTGTATCTATCACGGGGATATTTTTTCTGTATTTCTATCTCGCAATTGTCAAGACTGTGTGCGATCTGTATGTCGAGGGGGCGGCGGATATAAAAGAATCGTTGACTGTATCCTTTGAAAAACTAATCCCATGCCTCGGAGCGGGCATTCTGTTTTTTGCCGCTACATTCATTGGGACCCTTGCACTGTGCATCGGTGGCTTTTATGCTTTTTTATCGTATATGTTATACCCTTTTGTCATGATGAGCGAAAACAAGGGCGCTATCGATTCGCTCAAGCGGTCCGGCACACTTGTAAATGGAAGTCGGCTCAAGCTTCTGCTGATTGTTGCCATCGTAAACTTCATACTAATGATCCCAGGCATCCTGTTATCAGGAGCGGTTATTGGAAGAGCCATAACGGGTGGGGGGCTCGATCCGCAGGGGGCAACAGTTGTGCAACAAATACTGTCTCTTGTATTGAATGTCATTACACTCCCCTTCGCAATTGTACCTCAGTGTATTTTCTATTATGATTTGAGGGTCAGGAAGGAAGGATACGATATCGAACTCGCAATGTCGGGAAAATGACATGCAGACTGTGTTCCACATAATTATTCGCCTTGTCGTTGTATTTGTCTCTTCGGCACTTTTCTGCGTGGTGGTTTCTGTATTTCCGATACACGCCAGCACGGGGACTACTGGTAGCGATGACGGTTATTGCCGTTTCGAGAAGACTCTTGTGGAAGAACTCCAGAAACGCGAATATGCCAGACATATTTCAATGAAATATCCTCCGTGGATAGATCATATAGCCGATAAATTGTATAATGTCTATATAGACATAACCGATAAGTATCTGCGCAAATTTCACGGTATTCAAATGAGCAGAGGAGCCTCCCGCGTATCCGTTGGATTTATCGTTGGAGCACTCGTAGTAGCGGCAGTGGCTGTTATTGTCCTATTTGCCTGTTCGATTTTTAGGGAAAGGTATTTTCGTGGAATTGACGTTGACAATAACAAGATGAATAATCCGTTTTGCGAGCACGTCAGGAATTATGATGAGACAATTGCCAAAGCTGATAATTATGCTCTTGATGGTCGTTATAGAGATGCACTTAGACTTTTGTACATTTCATTTCTGCATGCTGTTGAGGCGGCAGGTATGCTCTCTTTCCCTGGATCGAAGACCAATAGGGAGTATCTTGCTGAGCTATCCCGTAAATTAGAATTACCGGAAGAAATTGTTGAATTGACCAATTTTTACGAACTTGTATGGTATGGACTACGAAATTGTACAAAACAGCAATATGATGAATGCAAAATGTTGTACAAGGTCTCAATCAGGGTTTTGGAACGATAATGAATAGAACTCGAACGTTTAAGCTCATAATATTATTTTTACCTGCATTTGCATTGATTTTTTTGCTTGTATATCACAAGGGATTTTTCATTAGTGATACCAGTTCCTCGACAAACTCTAACGGCTTTTTTGGAAGGAAAGCACTCTATAATTCACTTTCCTCCTCAGGGGTCGAAGTCCATCAGTACACGCGCCGTTACAGTATCGAAAACTTGAAGGAAGTCACTGTCCTGGTTGCTGCCAATATGTCGATTTACCCGGACAATGAAGAAATCATGGCACTGAAAAAATGGGTAAAAAGCGGAGGTGTCCTAATACTCGATGTCAACTGCGGGAGCATTGCTTCCGAGTTTGGCTACGGTATTGACTGTGCAAAAATGGGTAGTACAATTTCAACAGTACCATTAGACTGTATGAGTGACAATTTCCCTGGAGTAACGAATATTGGGCCTTTTTTGGTAAAACAATTTGCCAATACGCCGGACAAAACTACATCTATATTGGCATGTCAGGATAACCCCGTTATTACTCTAACCATTTATGGGGAAGGGCGCATTTATCTTTTGCCCATATTTGAGACAATGTCGAATAGAAATGTCCTAAATGTGGATAACAGGCGTTTTTCCTATCTTGCATTTCGCTATTTTGCCAGGCATGGGACTATTCATTTTGATGAATACCATAATGGTTATGGTTATAGATCAGGCGAAACTGTGGAAAGATTCACATTAATGAAGGCGTTGTTTTCGACGCAGTATGGGGTTGCGGTGTTGATGACGGTTTTCGCGGGATTCTTTTTGCTGTTCAACAGAGATGGTGTCAGAGTTGCCATAAACCGCCGAGCGACACTTGGGGCAAGCCCGCTTGCTTTTACTGAGGCTGCCGCTGGACTGTATGAACGCGCTGGTGCGTTCAGCGATTGTTTATCCATAATGATAGAGGCTTTACGAATTGATCTGGTCAGTAAACACAATATGACTGCTGAGTCCAGCATTATTCAGATCGCGCAAAAGTACGGAAATGGCACAAGTATCAGGGAATGTTTGATGCGAATATCGGACACTAATAATATGATTGTGGCGCAACGAACGATTTCGGGACAGGAAGCAATTGAAGTCTCTAGTATAATAGACAGAGTCAGGAAGGTAGAATTGGTGAATTGACATGAATGATATATCTGTTGTTGCAAAGCTGCTACGGGATGAGATTTCTAAAATTATCGTAGGTCAAACTGTTCCGATTGATCATCTTGTCATAGCGTTTTTCGTAGGTGGTCATGTGCTGATGGAGGGCGTACCTGGTGTCGGCAAAACGATGATCATCAAGGCTCTCGCGAAGTGTGTCGATTGTGAAATCAAACGAGTACAGTTCACGCCTGATCTGATGCCATCCGATATTACAGGCACCAATGTGTTCAACCTGAAAAGTAACGAGTTCCATCTTTTGAAAGGACCTGTCTTCACCGATTATCTCATTGCTGACGAGATCAACAGGACTCCTCCAAAGACACAGGCGGCACTGTTGGAGGCTATGGAGGAACGTCAGGTAACTATCGATGGAGTGACTTATCCGCTGAGTCCCATGTTTTTTGTCTGCGCAACGCAGAATCCTGTGGAATATGAGGGGACGTATCCTCTTCCTGAGGCGCAACTTGACAGATTTCTGCTGAAAGTGCATGTGGGATATCCAGAAGACAGACAGGAGATAGAGATATTGCAGCGTTTCCACACTACGCCAGCCACGGGATACGATCCACTTTCAACGATAAAGAAAGTTGTAACGAAGGAACAAATGATCGAGATCAGAAGGGGAATTGACAGTGTTAAGGTAGAAGCCAATATTTTGGAATATATAGCGGGTATCGTTAGGGCGACGAGGTCAGCGCCGGGAGTGAATCTCGGCGCGAGTCCTCGCGCTTCGATCGCGATGCTCCACTGTTCAAAGGCTGTCGCGGCGGTTGAAGGGTTTGATTTTATCACGCCTGATCATGTGAAAGCTACAGCTATGCCGGTGCTGAGGCACAGATTGTTTTTGACCCCGGAAGCTGAGGTCGACGGGCAACGCGTCGAGCATATCATTGGGAAAATACTTTCGACCGTCCAGGTGCCGAGGTAGATGGTATCATTTACACACAAAACGGTTGCCATTATTTTGGCTCTTGCGGTAGCTAATCTGCTTTCGCTATGGTATTTTCCCTGGGAACTGCTGATCCCGGTATTCGCAATGGTGCCAATATATATATTAATGGGTATAGTCAAAACGAAGCCGTGTTTTGAAATTTCCAGAGATATAGCCGGACAGCTTGAGGTGGGGCATCCTTCGACGATCCGTCTCAAGATCAAAAATAACTGCCCCAAATCACTTGTCATCGAAGTCGAAGATTGTACGCCGGAAACAATGTCGCCAGAAAGTGCTCGATTCAGCGGTATTGCGCCGGCGAGTGGGGAAGTGGTATTCGAATATCAAGTGATACCCATGAGGCGCGGCATAGCCCGTTTTCAGACGACCTCCATAAGGTATGAGACGGCGCGAGGCCTTGCCAGGCGCCGCGTCGGTCTGTTATCTGACGATCCCGTGAGAGTATTCCCTGACTTGAGTGATTTCAGGAAATTCAGCCTCTTTATTCAATCCCCCGCGTTTGATCCGGCAGGTATGAGACTTGTTAAAACGATGAGCGAAGGAACTAACTTCGAGAGCCTGAGAGACTATCGGCGCGGAGACGAGTTCAATAGGGTCGACTGGAAAGCAACAGCGAGAAAAAGTAAGCTGACAAGCAGAAATTACGAGACGGAAAAGAATCAGAACATAATGATATTGATAGATACCGGACGTACGATGGCATCTACCGTCAACGATATGACAAAGCTCGATTATACGCTCAGGACAGTTGTAGCCCTGTCGATGGTCTGTGTCTCAAAAGGAGACAATGTCGGTTTTCTGGGGTTCGACAGCCAGGTGCGTCTCTATATGCCCCCGGCAAACAAAGGAGGGCGCTGGTCTGAAAGGCTCGATTGCCTTTTCGATATCGAACAGTCCGACAACGATACGGATTATGCGAACGCGTTCGATTTTTTCCTGAGCAAAAGATTCCGCAGGTCGCTGGTCGTGGTATTCACTGATTTTGTCGATCTCGACTCAAGTGCCGCTCTTGTGACCTATATGAGCGCCATGCGCAGGCACGAAAGAATATGCGTTTCGCTCTCTGACAGCGCCATCGAAGATATTGCCACTATGGAAATATGTAGTGAATATGACTTCTTCAGGAAATCCATCGCAGTCACACTTATGGAAAATCGCAAGAGAGTCATTGCGCGATTGAAGGGATGCGGTGTTTCCGTTATTCAGGAACGCCCCGAACGGATCAGTGTCGCGACGATTCGTCATTATCTCAGGTTAAAATCATCAAGTTATATCTGAGAAACCCTTCAAATGATGTAAAGTGTTACCTTTGTTTCGAGAGATGTGTGCAAGGCGTTACACGATAGGCCGGTTTCCGTGAAGACACTCAAAATGCAGGAAAAAAAAGTATTTGCTGTTCGGAACATCATTTTCGCCCATGTTACACACCACAATAAGATACAATAGCGTCGTTGAGAAATAATAGTTACAAAAAAAACGGAAAAATGATTTTAATTTGTATTCGACATGGGGATGGCACGGGTATTGCAATCAAAACAGTGTGATGTGCAAAAAAATAATGCAAAATATATGAGGTGAAACGTGAAAACACAAAAAGGATTTACAGTAATTGAAGTAATGCTGATCGTAATTCTCATCAGCATACTTGCGGCGATCGTCATCCCGAGATTTTCGATCGGTGCCAAAAAAGCGAAAGTTCAGTCGTGCGAAATGAACAGAGCAATCATCAACAAACAGGTTGAAATGTTCTACGTGGCAGAGTCCACATGGCCGGATCTAAATATGTTCGACATCAAGTCCAATGTCAATTACTTCCCCGATGGCATCCCCACTTGCCCGGTTGACCTCACAAGCTACTATCTCACTGGCTACGACACGTATGCAAATACTGCAGCACTCATAGCTGCTGGCGAAACTGGCAACGAAGCCGCCTATGGCGAGTGGAGAAAGCACAGAGTCACAGGCCACAAAGAGGGCGATGGAACACACATCTTCGAAGGTATGGTACCCCAGAAATAATCATCACCAAGTATGAAACAAGGCGCCGCACGAAAGTGTGGCGCTTTTTTGCGTTTGGTAATGCTGTTTTGCGCGAACAGGACTATAGTACATATCGTGCACAAATTCCATGCTGGCAGGCATCCTTCTATAACAAGGTTGCAACTTATACCAGGTTGCTGCGATCATGTTTAGCAAAATGAGCTTAAATGGCTTCATACTATTTGCGTACATTGAAGTAACGCCAAAACCTATTATGAGGATTTGAATGCACTTGAATACATCTGTGTTGCCGAAAACATTTGATTGAGCTTAGCCCCTCTTCGATTAGACTTGATATAACATGTGTGGTGCGGCGGCGGGGTGCGGAGCCCCCGCCAAACACAGAAAGGCTAATTGTTCTGTCGTTTCTCGAAAGAAGAATTCCGATATGACTGATTTTGGTTGAGTGTTCGAATTTCATCCCGGTATTCAGATAATAATGATGCTCATTTGGCTCAAGATGATGGATGCAACTTGGTGTGAGTTCTTATATCAATCAGTCAATTACGTGTACACGGCGTGAGCCACTGGGTATTTTTTTTCGCAGGTGGGGGGCACGCCGCCCTGCTATTCAAGGTGTCTTAATGAAAGCGGATAGGTAATAGTGTCTATCAGAGTGAGCGAAAAATCCTTTTCCAATCTGAACACCTGGTATCAGAGGCAATGCGAAACTCATACGTGTGTACTTGATTGCACACAAACACAACATGGCGTGTAAAGGTGTCTACATATTCGGTGCATTCCCCAACAAGAAAAATGAACCATGAAACAGATAATCATTTTTTTTATGTTGCCAATACACAAGAATGGCGCTATATGCAATATGGAAGCGCACGATACAATACAATAGAACAAGCCGCCCGGTAATATTTTACGGCTACGTTGATGTTGGTATGATTTGTGCATAATAACATTTGAAAATAATTTATACGAGGTGCTATAGTGAAGAATCAAAAAGGGTTCACCGTGGTAGAAATCATGCTAATCGTAATACTCATAAGCATACTTGCGGCCATAGTAATACCGAGATTTTCTGTTGGCGCGAAAAAAGCCAAAGTGCAGTCGTGTGAAATGAACCGGTCCATTATCAATACTATGGTTGAAACATACTATATCACAGAGTCCACATGGCCGGATTTGAACATGTTCGACATCAAGTCAAACGTCAATTACTTCCCCGATGGCATACCGACCTGCCCCGTCGATCTGACCAGCTACTATCTCACTGGTTATGACACGTTTGCAAACACACAAGCGCTTATTACAGCGGGCGAATCAGCCAACCCAGCCGCCTTCGCCGAATGGAGAAAGCACAGAGTCACAGGCCATAAAGAAGGCGATGGGACACACACATTCTAAGCAGACAGTAAATGCGTAAATACAGAAAACATTAAGGCTTCGCAGATAACATAAGCGGAGCAGCAGCGAAGGAAAGAAAAGAGCAGGGAATGGAAAGGGCAGAAAGAGGCTTTACGATAGTTGAAGTCATGCTCGTAGTAATAATGATAAGTATACTCGCGGCCATAGTGATACCAAGATTCGCGGTATCGGCAAAAAAAGCAAAAGTGCAATCCTGCGAAATGAACCGCGCGATAGTTAATAAACAGGTGGAGGCATATTTCATAGCGGAGTCAACATGGCCCGTAGACGATCTGAGTGACGTCAAGGCCAATGTCGCCTATTTTCCAGATGGAATACCGACATGTCCCGTTGATCTAACATCCTATGTATTGCGTGCGTCCCCCTTCCATAGAATATCGGGACACAGAGAAGGAAGCGGCACACACGTTTTCTGATAAAAGATAAAAAAATATGATACATAAATTACGGAGGACAAAATGAAAAGACAGTCAGGATTCACAGTAGTGGAAGTCATGCTGGTAGTCATACTCATCAGCATACTCGCGGCGATCGTAATTCCCAGATTCGCGATCTCGACGAAAAAGGCGAAAGTTCAGTCATGCGAAATGAACAGAGCAATCATCAACAAGCAGGTTGAATCTTTCTACGTAGCAGAATCGACATGGCCGGATCTCAATATGTGGGATCTCAAGACCAATGTCAACTACTTCCCCGATGGCATCCCCACTTGCCCCGTCGATCTGACCAGCTACTATCTCACTGGTTATGACACGTATGAAAGCACACAAGCACTTATTACAGCGGGCGAATCAGCCAACCCAGCCGCCTTCGCCGAATGGAGAAGACACAGAGTCACCGGTCACAAAGAAGGCGACGGAACACACATCTTCGAAGGTATGGTACCCCAGAAATAAGAGTATGAGTTTATTTGAAAAAACAGCTTAAAAAAGGTGAATCGAATTACAAAAGTGCCGCGCAGTCCAGAAAGCGCGGCACTTTTTTCTTACAGCCCCGGTCTCTCGGTTACAACTGTTTGTCGTTTCCTGCTGGTTGAGTATTGATATAACATGATATCATTGCCATAAAATGACATTGTCGTTATAATTTATATGTTTTACTGAGAATATTGATGGATGAAAGAAAACGTAAAATTCACGAGCTTTACAGCCAGAGCGGCATTTCGTTCGGGGAAGTCATACTCGTAGTGCTCCTCATGTCGATACTGGCAATAATTATCGTACCCAGATTTCTTAATGTCACAACAGACGCGAAGTACAATGCGTGTATTACGAATGTTTCTAACATAAACGCCCTGGTGCAACTGTTTTATATCAAGGAAAATACGTGGCCCTCCAGCGATTTGTCGGATATTGGAGCGAATATCAGCTATTTCCCGTCCGGGCTTCCCGACTGCCCGGTCACGGAAGGCGCAGCGTATACCCTTGACGAAACCATCCACCGTGTAAGCGGACACTTGAGAGGAGATCCGACACACCCGTAGTGTTGCTCTGCCGGAAAGACAAGTATGGATATTTCATCAAAAAAATCCTGGATGCTCTGGGGGATACTGGTCTCCATACTTGGTGTGGTCGCATTCAATTTCATATTCATACCGCCCGTCAAGATCGTCGGCGAAGAAAAACCCACTGCGATCAACCTTCGCCCAGAAAGTCTTACGGTCGAAACGGCCAACCCGAAATACGACGCATTCGGGATGATAATGTTTACAAAAAAGGTTGCCTGCCGACATAATGTCCAGGTCATCGACACCATGGTGGAAATGTGGTATCTGCAGCATGATGGTGAATGGCCAAGGGACGATCTCAGTGACATCGGACGGGATAAAAAATACTTCAACAAGGGCATACCTGTCTGCCCCGTAACAGGAGAGCCATACGTACTTGACCCCGAGACCAAAAGAGTCAAGGGGCATATACATGGTGATATAAAGGATTTTACGGAAGAGGATTTTATCGATAAGAATATCCCCGAATTGCCTCAGTGATCCCTAAATGATTCTTTGTAACATTTTATGACAAGAGCATTGAGACCCCCTTTTTGAAATAATGGGGTCTCCAAACCTCTACCGAAAAGCTTTATGTGCTATACTCCAGAGAATACTCCAGACATAGGGAGTTTTTAGAGAGGTGTGGAGAATCTTTTTTGAAAAAAAGG
The DNA here is from genome assembly GCA_964595945.1 of uncultured bacterium. Taxonomy (GTDB): domain Bacteria; phylum UBP15; class UBA6099; order UBA6099; family JAJRTR01; genus CAZQSL01. Next base: position 16,413 of record CAZQSL010000039.1, on the reverse strand, counting down.
TTCTCCGTGAGTATTCTGTGAACGGTTAATGATTATTTTACCTGAATATACCTGAAACTCAGATAGTCATAATAAGAGCAAGATTCTTTACTTCGCTCAGCGTGACAGGCATTTTTGTGAATCAGTTCAAATTGCGCGTGGTTTTTGTCAGACTGCATTCATTCTTTTTGCTTGCTTTTTATCCCGGATCCGTCAATAGAAAGTGCGCTATTGTCGAATCCGGCAGTCGCGATAAGGGCGAACAGCTGTGTTGCCGGTGCATTATTTTTGTTTGCGTATGACGTGCTCGCTGCAAAAATGCCCCTTGCGCCTTGCATTTCATCCCTTCTGCGACAGCAATCCCGAATTCAAATGACGAATTCGGGTGTATGGTGTCACGCTGAGCGAAGCGAAGAATCTTGCTGCCACGTTCACATTAATCTTGATATGCTTTTGTTTTTCAGCAGACGCATGCTGTATCCCTAAATCTGAGTTTCAGGGGTAATCAGGTGTTTTTTTGGTTATAATCAATAGACGGCAGTTATGTCTGCTCACAGTGTTGTGTCGTAGCGGTTGCTATACTCTGATTGTCATTATATGCAAGCGAAGGATTCTGCTTGATTGCCTGTTCCAAGACGCTTCACTTCGTTTGGCATGATAGTATATGAACGATATTGACAGTGACTGGACAAAAAAACGAATATATATTGGGGGAGAATGATACATGATGAAAAGGATCACACTTAATTTTTTGGCGTTTTTGTTGGCTTATGTAGTTGCGTCGCCGATGGGAGTGCAAGCGGCGTTTGCCGAGTCGGTGGTCGAGGCCGAGTTGGCGGGCGCTATGGCAATGCCTGTGGATCAGTGGAAGATGCTGCCGATGAAGGGGATGTCCGGTGACGCGGCTTTTTCGGCGGCGACGGCAAGCGCTTCTTTCGATTATTCTTTCACCGGCGCTGCGATTGCGGCTGATATTCTTGTCGGCAAGACCGGCGGTACTCTTTCCGTGACTGTGGACGGTAAGCAGGTTTCGACCATTGATCTGTATCGCAATCGCATGATGCCTGGCATAGAGCGGATAGCGCTTGCCAACAACCTGCCAGCCGGGCAGCACCGGATGAAGATCGAAATGGCCGATGCGCAGAATCCCAAAAGCCTCGGATTTACTCTCGCAATCGACAGGCTGCATGTCGCCAATCTTCCATTCGCGAAAATATCCGGTGTGCTTGAGTGCAGATATACTACCGGGTTACCTGTCATGCGTGGGATCGTTACCGTGTCGGATGGCGCTGGCGATGTTAATATGGTGACAAGTACGGAAGGACAGTTTTCATTTGACGCGCTTGCTCCAGGCACATATACGATGACGTTCGAGCGAACAGGTTATGAGAAGCTTGTAATGAAAGATATTGCGCTCGATGCAGGCCAGATCGTTGATCTGGCAAAGGTATATCTTTCGGAACGTCCCGGCGCAAGGCCGCTGACTGCTATCCGCAATCCTCTTCCCGTACGACCAGTGATCGTGCGCCCCGGGGACGATTTTCAGGTGGAAGTCGTTGCTCCCGAACAATCGACCGGTTGGTCTCTTGCTCTCGAATCATCACATGAAAACATCGCTCTCAATCTGAAAAACGCCACTTTCGATGCTGGCAAAGGCAGATGGAATCTTGTCGTTTCGCTGCCCGCCGCCACAACTCCTTTTCTTTACACACTTCGCATGAAATACAGCGGTGGCAGCGATTTTCAGCCGAGAGCCGTCAAGGTCGTGCCGGAATTCAAAAACTCGCTTCGCATCGTCCATATTACCGATGTACATGTCTATAAGACGGAATCTTTCTTTGACAAGTATCCATTGCTCGCAGCGGAAATCAACCTCATCAATCCCGATCTTGTCGTTGTCACCGGCGACCTTACGGATGCCAGCGGCTACACTGACGAAAGATGGCCCGAGTCAGACCAGTATATTCCCATGCTCGATTTGTGGAATTCCTACGATGCCCCGACCTTCATACTGCCGGGCAATCATGACCTTAGCCCCTCATACAAAGAAGATGATCGTGAACGGTGGCTCAGCTTTTTTGATGTGGTCGACTTCAGCTTTGACGCAGGGCCATACCACTTTGCGGCATTCGACGATGCTTTCATCATGAAATCCACAAATCAGAAAGCGGCGTTTCGCGATGAACTATACCCTGAGCAACTGGCGTGGCTCGAAAATGATCTCGCAAAGTCACAGGATGCGAAAATGCGCGTGATCCTGTTTCACGTACCCCTCCATAACACTTCTTCCAAAGTGATCGACCTTGCTGAAAAATATGGTGTCAAACTGGCTCTCTATGGGCATGTCCATGTAAATCAGGTTGACAAAAAGCGCGGTACGACATACGTGCAGACAGGAGCGGCATTCGATGGGTATTACCGGGTGATCAATCTCGACGACGACAAGCTTGGTGAAATCAATGCAAAAAAAGACGGTTTTTCAGCATTCACGGTTGGCACGCTGAAAACAAAAAGTGAAATATCACCCGATGGCCGCACGTACACGCTGAAGGTCAAAAATGCCAGTATCCGCAGTTTTCCAGAGGCCGCGTGGCATGTCGACATGCCGGCTGCGTCCGACTATTCCTGTAATATCTGCACAATCTCGGGCCGGTATCCCAACGGCGGCAGCACGACCGTTTATTTCACATTTGACGTCGAGCCCAAAGGTGAGACGACAGTTGTATTGACAGCGAAATGACCGGCAAACCGAACTGAATGCCCCCTTTGTGGGCAAGGTGGCTGTCGGGTGTTTCATTGCGATATGCTGTCATACATAATAACACGGCGGGGTGCGGAGACCCCGCCCAATATTTCATTCTCTTCGGGTTCAATTTCCCGCTGCTTGCGATGGGGTTATTAATATGGTTTTGCGCACATTATTATATCAATCTTGTACACACCTCTTGGAAAGTTCTATAATACCCCGAGAATATAACAAATTCAAAGGAAGACAAAGTTATGTTTCTGTCATTATATCTAAGTGTTCCGGTACTTATAGCATCCAACTGGTTTATTGGTAAGTCTGCCGGCAAATTCTGGGTAATTCGTAATGAGACAGCAAATTCAAAATTATCGAAGTTTTTGATCGCTTTTTTGGGGTCAATTGCTACTACAATTGTAAGCATAATATTACAGAATATTTTGATTGACATGATTGTTAGTACTGATGAATATCAACGATTAGCTATCATTGGCGGGGCGGGAATGGCGGATTTTGCCTATATAATTCTCTTAATTGTTGCTATTACGGCAATACTATGTTTTATATCGCATTTTATAAGTTTTTTACATCAAATTAATACCTGATTACCCCTGAAACTCAGATATTCAAAATAAGAGCAAGACTTTTCGCTCCGCTCAGGATGACAGACAGGTGGTTAGAATGACAGACGGTTGGTCATTGCAGTTCTATCTTGTCATTCTGAGCGGAGCGAAGAATCTTGTTCTTTCAATGACAGTGTTGAGTCAAGCACATTATCATCAAGGACAAGCCACATAAGTATCCATTCACCGCAATGCTGTATTCTTGAAAAAAAACACCTGTATTCGAAATCCCCTCCTGACTTCATGTCTCATAGATTCCGGGCTCATCCCAGAATGATGGCTTAAGAAATCATCATTGCCATTCACCGGATGAACCATTTATATTTATCAACATGAATGCGACATAGTATTGGTGGAAGCAGGGAAGGTATTACAGAATTCGGGTTGATTACGGACAATATCCGGCGCGTTCACGTGATAATAGTTCTCATCAAGACATTACTGGTTTTTCGCGAGGTCGGAGATGTTGTTTGCGATGAACATGCGAAATACATCGGGATCGAGTTTTCCGCTTTCGACTTCCGATCTGAGGATGTTGACAGATTTGTCGATGGGGATAGCGGGTTTGTATGGGCGGTCCTGCGCCGTGAGTGCATCGAAAACATCGACGAGTGCGAGTATGCGGCCCTGAAGGGTGATGTCGCTTTCCCTGAGCCGGTTGGGGTAGCCGGTGCCGTCGATGCGTTCGTGGTGTGACGCCGCGATGGCGGGGACGAGGCGCAGTCGTCTTGAGAACGGGATGGCGCTGAGGATTTTATAAGTGCTTACAACGTGCGCGTTCATGATTTCGCGTTCGGATTCAGTGAGGTTGCCTCGTGTGACGCTGAGTTTTTCGAGTTCGCCGGGCGTAAGGTAGTTGCGTTTTTCGCCGTTAGCCGTGACGAATGACTTTTTCGCGATTTTTTTGATCGCCGCGATCTTTTCCGGTGGCATGTAGCCTGGGGTGTCGATCTGGGTGATGAACTGGAGATCATTGTCGATCTGAGAGAGTTTATCATCGAGTTTTTGTTTGAGAGCCGAGGAACGGGCCTGGTATGAGGGCGAGGCTGGGTTGAGTTTCAGGAGCGAGATGAAATAGTGTTTTTCGGCGGAGAGGCGGATCGATTCGAAGCGTTCGCGGATACTTTCAAATTCGTCGGGGTAGAGTTTGTTCTTTTTTATGAGGATGTGTTCGCGGACGCCGATTTTGCCAATGTCGTGGAGCCATGCAGCGTATTCGAGTTCCTTGAGTTGCTCCTCAGAGAAGCAGCCGAAAGAACGTGCTGTGGCGATGGCATATTGGGCCACTCGCCGCGAGTGGCCGGCTGTAGCGGGGTCTCGCTCGTCAATGGCAGAAGCGGAAAACTTGACGAATGCGTCGAAGAGGTCGGCAACTTCCTTGTAAAGTTGGGCATTTTCGATGGCGACGGCTGCCTGTGACGCGAGAGACGAAAGTATGCGCTGGTCGCGTTCGGAGAATGGCAGTATGTGTCCGTTGACGGTGCGGTTGATCAGTTGGACGCAGCCGGTGACATAGCCTTCGTGATTGACCATGGGCACGGTGAGCATTGATTTAGTACGGTAACCGGTAGTGCGGTCGACGCGTTTATTGAATTTGTAGGGTGAGTCGGGAGAAATGCGGTAGACATCCGGCAGATTGAGAGGTTGAGACGTGAGAGCGACGTATCCTGAAATGCTTGTCTCGTTGACCGGTATTCGGATTTCCTTGAGTTGCTCGGCGTCGGTGACGTGAAAGTATAGCTCCATTGTTTCGTGATCGACGAGATAGAGCGTGCCTTTTTCGGCTTTGAGCAGTCCTTTGGCCTCTTCGATAATACGGGTGAGGAGTGAGTAAAGGTCGATTTCAGCGGTGATCGCCACGCCGACATCGAGGAGCTTAGCCGTCAGTATCTGTAGTTCTTCGATCTCTTCCTGTACAGACCTGAGATGGGTTTCGAGCGAAGAAAACTTGCCGCGCAAATCTGCGGTGTCCAGTACGCTGAGGGTACTTGCAGTCGTCTTTTTAGTCATTTGTCACCGATCCGCACCAAAAGTCTGTCGTTGAGCAGATGACAGGGATACATATTAAGTATAATCGACTATGATTCATAAATCTTTAGTCATCGCGATCTCGCTGCAGTTGGGGAAATGGATGCAGCGGACACATTCGACCCAGACTTTTTTCGGCAGGTCATTAACGTCGACGACGGAAAATCCGCAACGCGCGAAAAAATCTTTTTTGTAAGTGAGGCAGAAAAGACGTGGTATGCCGAGAGATTTAGCTTCTTTCGTGAGGAAATCGACCATTTTGCGGCCGAGTCCGATCCCGATGTAAGAGGGAGCTACCGCGAGGGCCTTGATCTCGGCGAGATCGACCCAGCAGACGTGGAGTCCGCCGCAGGCGATGATTATGCCATTGTGTTCGATGACTGAGTAGTCGCGGATATTTTCATATATTTCGTTGAGTGAGCGGGGCAGCATCTGCTGTTTTTTTGCGTACAACAGCACGAGTGACTTGATGGCGTCAGCATCGGTGAGCCGGGCTTTGCGTAAGACGGGTTTGATTGGGGGAGCTGGCGGCTGTTTAGTGGCTTGTGCTATTTTGGGGGGTTGCGGAGTGTCACTTTTTTTTGTTGTCCGCGCTGTTTTTTGAGTTTTTTTTGTCTGAGGCTTTGTTAGATTTGTCTGAGTTTTTGCCATCTGAGGGAGATTCCTTTTCTGATGATTTTGAGTCTGGCGGAGCAGGTGGTTTTGGAGCGTTGGGGGCTTTGACGCCGGGCTTGGAAGATGAGGCGCGCGATTTGAAGGGGATGGTGTCGTGGGGGTTGAAAATACGTTCGGAGCGTGACTGAGACGAGTATAGAGTCGCGACGGTGTCGGCGATGAAATTTGTTGCGCGGTTCATCATTTCGAATGATTCTTCTTCGACGGTTGTATAGGCATAGCCCTTATGGTAGGCGGTGTAAATGATGGCGCCCGTACGGTCGGAGGCTTCGAATTCGCGCGCGAGGCGTACGGGATAGGATGAGATGGCGATGGGTGATGAAGTGTAGAAGTTTTTGAATTTCATGGCCGACTGACGCGAGTCCTGCATGAAAAAAGTGCGGAGAGCAGAGAACTGAATGGCATCGAAATCGTTTGAAGGGGGCAGTGGTTCGAGCAGATCAGCTGCGGAGCGGGAGAGGCGGCCGATTTCGTAAGCGATGGAGCGGGATGGGGATTTCGATGCAATGAGAGTCTGGCATCGCCGGTAATGTGCGTAAAACCGGTCAGTGCCGGCGGAGCGAATTTTTTCCGGGGAGAGGGTATTTCGGCTCGAAGCGGAAACTGTTTCGAAAAGTTCGGGTTCGTCGGTGACGCCTCTGTCGAAAAATGCTGGTGAGTTTTTGACGATGGCGGATGGAGTGCGGGAAAACCGCGCGGCGGCGGCTCTGGCTATTTTCAGGTGGGTGGTGTCGTCCCAGGCATGTACTGGAGATGGGACAAAAAAGAATGCGGCGATAGTCAGGAGCAAGAGTGAGGCGGGTAGGGGAGGGGGGCTGTCAGGAGTGTTCGATTTCACGTATTTTTGCCTTGAGGGATTCGATTTCATGGCGCATGGCGATGATTATCTGCACGCCGGCGAGATTGACGCCTTCGTCGCGGGTGAGGCGGCGGATTTCCTTGACGTCATCGAGGTCCTGTCGCGAGTAGAGGCGCTGGCTCGCGTCGGTGCGTTTTGGATTTATGAGTCCTTTTCGCTCATACATTCTGAGTGTTTGCGGGTGGACGTCAAGCAGTTCTGCCGCCACTGAAATGACATAAACTGGTTCCAGATAATCGTGGAGTTGCATGTCTGTCCTCGGTAGAATATCGTGGGTGTGGCTGTCTGGTCAGCCTGTCATACTTTTAACGAGCGGCACGCCGAATTTGAATATCCAGACCCACAGCAGCGCTATCAGCAGCACGCCGCCGGCGCATAGGGCGATGAGCTTGAGTTCGTCACCCCTGTCTTCGGGGGGGGCTGGCAGATGATGCACCGTACCGCAGTCCTCGCAGACCATAGCTTCTGTTTCTGCTGTTTCTTCGACTGCGGCAGCCGGTTTCGCCACGGTTTTTTTTGCGTTTTTTTCCTTGCCTGCCATCTGTGCATTATCCTGTAGATATTTGGCGACATATCACTCTTTATATTAACGCACTAAAGGTTTCTTTTCAACTGTATATGTCAATTGGGGCACTGTGTGTGGAGAATGGGAGGGAATGGGTTAGCGTCGTACCATTTTAATGACGAATGACACCGAGCAGTTGGCGTTTTCAGGACAGTCATATTGTTCGTCGTTGCCGTAGCCGGCGATCAGAATATCTTTGTTGGGGGCGTAGTCGACCGTGATGGATTTCTGTTTGCTGATATCAGGGAAGAGACAGGCCGAATTATGCCATGCGATGTTGCCGTCCGGATCAAAATGGTATGCGAAGAAATCCTGTTGATTTTCGCTTCCGGAGGGTGGCACCACGAGTTTTCCGGCCACAAACATCGAACCGTCGTCGAGCGTGATGGCTTCGAATGGTTTGTCGCCGTCTGACACTTCGTAGTTGAGTGCGCGCTGCCACAGGAGTTTGCCGTCGGGGGATATGCGGGCGAACCAGATGGTGTCAAGTGCATTGTCGTCCCTGTTGACCAGTACGGCATAGGCGCCGCCGTCATGTGTTGGGGATGATGATACGATCCTGGTGTTGCCGGGTGATTTCAGGGTGGTATGCCAAAGGGGTTTCCATTCGGACGATACCTTGATCATCCAGCTTGTCATGGGCGCAGCGGGTGTTTCGGAGATGTTTTCGATGCCGGTCAGGATGAATCCGTTGTCGCTTGTGGAGATGATCTCCATGTAATATGCTTTTTCGAGATCAGTGATTTTATGTTCGGTGATTTTGCCGGTGGTATCTGCTTCGATGATATAGAGCGCGCGTCGTGATGAGCCTGATTTTGCTTTGAGGCTGGGGATGTAGCATGATGTGCCGCGGCAGGTGATTGAGCCGAATGAGCGATAGATGGTCGAGCGAGACATGATGTTTTTCCACTCCACCGCTCCGTTGGGCTGAAATTTAGTGAGGAATGTCGCGATACATTTCCCGCTTGCGATGCCAGGGCATTTTGTTTGTCCCACTGCCATGTAGTTGCCATCGCTCATTTGCGCGATACCGGTGAGTATCGCGTCATTGGATATTGTCGTGACTGCGTAGTCGTATTCTTTGACACCGTCGTATCGCAGTTTCATGAGCCAGGGCGCTGTCGTGAATTTTTTGTTTTCATCAATGAAACCTATTACGCCGATGCCCACGTAGTCGCTTGCGTCGTTGGCAAGGCTGCCGTGGAGTTCTCCGAGCGTGTTGTCATTGTAGATCGAAGTCCATACGAAACTGAAATCGGATGGGGCGGGACTTTCTGTCATCGCGTAGTCGTACTTGAGTTCGGCATGGTTGCGGGGGATTTTTTTTGCCATGCCGCATCCTGACAGCAAGAGGCACAGCGAGATAAATATTGCGGTTGTGGTGATTTTCATCCTGTGGCCTCCAGTCATCTGATTTTCATTCTATCACAAGGAGCATGGCTTCGTCTCGCACAACTTCGCAAGGCTGTCCGGGGGCGCACGCTGCATTTGATGTCACAGGTTGAAAAAGGTATGAATGGGCGGTAGAGTTTGTATTCAGGACAATGTATTGGAGGTTGCTCGAATTGGTTGACAAAGAGAAAATCATCAGCGCGGTGCGCGATATTATCATAGCGATCGGAGATGATCCCGGACGTGGCGATCTCGTGGACACTCCCTCACGCGTCGCAGATATGTATGAGGAGATTTTTTCCGGCATCGGCAAGGACGCCGGAGAAGAGATCAAGCTCATGGTCCCAGAGGGCTATGACGAAATCGTGCTTGTCAAGGATATCCCGTTTTTTTCGATGTGCGAACATCACATGCTTCCATTCATCGGCAAGTGCCATGTCGCCTATATCCCAGATGGCGGCCGCTTTACCGGACTCAGCAAGCTCGTGCGAGTCACCCGCGTGCTTTCGCACCGCCTGCAAGTGCAGGAGCGTCTTACCGAGCAGATAGCCGAAGTGCTCGCCGGGCAGCTCGATCCCAAGGGAGTGATGGTTGTCATCGAAGCCGAACACCTTTGCATGACCATGCGCGGCGTCAAAGCGCCGGGCACCACTACGGTCACATCTTCTGTCCGGGGTCTCTTCCGCAAGAGTCAGGCTACACGTGAGGAAACTCTCGCGCTGATCAGGCAGCGATAACCATATCACACGGGAGATCAACTCCATGAGAGAAGTGGAAAAACTCAACCTCGCCGCTAACTGTATGCCTGATTACAAGGTTGCAGAAATTGCCGAAACCGATATGCCCAGGATTTATGACATAGCAGCCGATCTCGATATAACGATGGATGAACTCATCCCTTATGGGCACTACATGGCGAAGGTCGATTTTGCCCGTCTGCTCGAACGCAAGGCCGGCCAGCCTGACGGCAAATATGTCGAAGTCACGGCCATCACACCTACTCCGCTTGGCGAGGGCAAAACCACTACCACGATGGGGCTCGTGCAGGGACTCGGCAGGCGCGGACATCGCGTCTCAGGCGGCATACGACAGCCATCAGGAGGACCTACTTTCAATATCAAGGGCAGCGCGGCAGGCGGTGGCCGCGCGCAGTGCATCCCTCTTACTCCGTTTTCGCTCGGCCTCACCGGCGACATCGACGCTGTCGTCAATGCCCACAATCTCGCCATGGTCGCGCTTACCGCGCGCATGCAGCACGAATTCAATTATGATGATGCCACGCTCGCAGAAAAGAATCTCAAACGCATCAGTGTCGATCCCCGCAATGTGGAAATGAAATGGGTCATGGATTTCTGCGCCCAGTCGCTACGTGACATCATTATCGGCCTCGGCGACACCAAACTCGACGGATTCATGATGCGCAGCGGATTCGCTATCGCCGTCAGTTCCGAAGTCATGGCCATCCTCGCCATAGCTACCAGCCTCGCCGACATGCGCGAACGCATGGGCCGCATTATCGTCGCCTGCGACCGCAATGGCGCGCCCGTCACCACCGCCGATCTCGAAGTTGATGGCGCCATGACCGCCTGGATGGTCCGCGCGCTCAATCCCAACATACTCCAGACCCTCGAAGGCCAGCCGGTATTCGTCCATGCCGGTCCTTTCGCCAATATCGCCGTCGGCCAGTCATCCATAGTCAGCGACCGGATCGCTCTCAAATGCACCGACTATCATGTCACCGAAAGCGGATTCGGAGCCGACATCGGATTCGAAAAATTCTGGAACATCAAATGCCGGCTCAGTGGCATGACGCCCAACTGCTCAGTCATTGTCGCCACCATCCGCGCACTCAAGATGCACGGCGGCGGTCCCACTGTCGTCCCGGGCCGTCCACTCGATGCAGCATACACATCCGAAAATGCCGCACTCGTCGAACAGGGCTGCGAAAACCTCGTCGCCCACATCGAAACCGTCCGCAAGGCCGGTATCACTCCTGTCGTCTGCATCAATTCATTCTCGACTGATACACCATCTGAAATCGCCATCATCCGCCGAGTCGCCGAAACGGCGGGCGCGCGATGCGCACTCTCCAACCACTGGGCGCTTGGCGGCGAGGGCGCGCTCGAACTCGCCGACGCGGTCGTCGAAGCCTGCAACGAACCGCCAGCTTTCAAATTACTCTATGACCAGTCAGCGCCGCTCCGCCAGCGCATCGAGATCATCGCCAGAGAAGTCTATGGCGCCGATGGAGTCGAATACTCGTCACTCGCCACTGAAAAAGCCAAACGCATGGAATCCTCCCCCGATTTTGCCGAATTCGCCACCTGCATGGTCAAAACTCATCTCAGCCTCTCGCACATACCCGCACTAAAAAACCGGCCGAAAAACTGGACGTTGTTCATCCGTGACATCCTCACTTATGGCGGCGCAAAATTCCTCGTCCCCGTCGCGGGTGATATAAAGCTCATGCCGGGCACCAGTTCCGATCCCGCCTTCCGTCGTATCGATGTCGATACCGCGTCCGGCAGGGTCAAAGGCCTTTTCTGATCCGCAACGCCAATTCTGATCACGAGGCATTATGAGGGCAGACAGCAGACTAATAACGCCGATCGCTTTATTGCTGCCCCTGATGTCGATTGCCAATGTACCAGTTCTGTATCTGACGTCGGGCCCCACGCTTGCATTTCTGTTACTCATTGTCTTTTCTAAACACCGTAGTGTCATGATCAATTCGTACCGAAGGGTAGGTCTTGCCACTTCCGCATGTCTGATAATTGCCCTTGCCGTCGATATGTCGTGGTATGCGGCAGTGATCGTCTTCGCAGCCGGTGGCGTCCCGCTCATCGTGGGAGCGTGGGAAAAAGGTCTGAGACAAGGCGTCGAGACCTTGTCGTTTTTTCTGCTTGCGGGACTTTTGTCTTTTTCGGGTTTTGTCTCCCTGAACGGTATGAAGCAGATGGTAACCATGTGGGCGGCAAAGTGTTCTGCCAATGATTCTCATGTAAAAACCATACGCAGTGATATTACTGATCTCTATGATGTCTACAGGCAGGGAGATTCATCAATATTGACCACTCGATACGGACTGGTCATCACGCGTGACGGATGCGGAAAGTCAGAAGACATAAGGCTGCCGGGCTATGTCGAAAGAGGTCTGATGGTGAGTCGAAGGCTCTTCTATGCGGGGGATTTCGCTGAAAATACAATTCACTACTTCAACTTGGATCAGCACGAACAGCAATCTGAAAAAACTTCAAAAGGCATGTATACCGACGCGCTGGCATTTCGCGGAAAATACTATTTCCTGTCTGAAAAACGGACACTGACAGTGGCTGGCAACGCTGATGAAGTGCGTGAATACCATCTCAAATATAACAGCGGCTATGCGCTTGGCGCCAATGACAGACGGAGCGAAATCTATTATTCGACATGGGCGACCGGGGTGCTTTCAAGCCTCGATGCTTATTCGCTCAAGCATATCCGCGCGAAGCGGTTCAACACTTTCATTTTCGGCATGGCCACAAGTGTCCGTGATGACGCTATCCTGCTTGCACTTCCGATGAAATCGAAAATTGCCGTTGTCGATGCCGCCACGCTCAAGACAATGCGTTATCTTGACGCTCCTCGCGGCGTGCGCGATATTCAGTTTGAAGAGACGGAAGGAAAAGTGTATTCGGCCGGTTATTTCGATGGTATGTACGCCGTGACCGACTACAGGACCGGGAAGATCATTGAAAACCGGTATGTGGGGACGGTCGCGCGAGGCGTATATCACGACAATGTGACAGGACGCAACTTCGCGGTTTCAAAATGCGGGCTTGCCGAAATCAGGTTTATCCGGTGAATGGATTATGATAAATGGTTGAAACTCAAAAACCAGAATTCAATGTTTTGATCAGAAAGACACTCAGTGTAAAGTATATGTAGCGGCATGAATCAATCGGCACGGGACAAACGAATAAAATCATGGTTGCAGTAGCGGAAACGACTCCCTGCTACTGCATCAGATATTCCGTGACACTGACTACTCTGTTGTCGAGATCAGCCTTGATAGCATCGAAGTTTGCGTCAGTGAGTGAAAGCAGTTCAATAATATCCTGTGATGGAGAAAAATCGCGTTCGTTACCAATGCCAGCGTAACCTGTCGCACAGCAGTACTCATCAGCAAGGGCGATGACTGCAACGATTTTTTGCTGTGCCGGGCATTCGAGTGGCGTATGATGATACTTGACTGGTTCTGCGAGGACAGCGGGGAGGCGCCATTTGACACATAGGTGATAGCCCACGTTGCAGTGGTCGATGAAGGGGATCATGCCATCGTTGACCGTTTCGTTTTCGCCATGAAAGGCGCTTCGTTCTGCCGCAATGCTTGAAAGCGAGCCAGTTTTGACAAGATCGACAGCCGCCGAGTATTCTTTTGGAGAAAAGTTGATGAGAACGATTTTGCCAATGTCATGGAGAAGTCCCGCGATCATGCAGTCGTCGGCGGTTTTAGCGTCAAGGCCTGCCTTGAAGGCGATGCTGCGCGCAGCAACCGAGCAAGCAAAAGAGTGCCGCCAGAATTCTTCCATATCGATGCCGCCATTATCGCTGTCGCTTGCAAGATTGCGGAGCACGAGCACAGTGAGCGCGAGGTTTTTGATCGCGTTGAGACCGAGGTAAGTCACCGCTCTCGAAGTGGTCGATATTTTTTCTCTCAGCCCGAAAAATGGAGAGTTGACCAGCTTGATCACCTTTGCTGAAAGGACCGGGTCGATTGAGACGACTTCGACCATGTCGTCGATGCCCGACTGGGGATTGTTGGCGACTTCGACTATTTTTCCGACAGTTGGTGGCAACGGTGGCATTTTTTCGACGTAATTCATCAATGATCTGATTTTGTCTTCTGGCATGGCTATCCCTTCTCAGTAGTGTTCGGGCTGGCGCACGAACGTGATGTATTCAAGGTTTTGTATCTTGTAGTCAAATATGAGCACACCGATGAACAGGGTGATGAATGTCGCGGCGAAATATCCGTAGCCCCAATACTGCTCGCCAAGATAAATGCTGAGGATCGAGAGCGTTGTATTGAGTACAAAAAAAGTTATTACCAGTATCATGGCCTCGCGCCGAAATTCGAAATAGAGCAGGCATATCTGAAGGAAAAGTTTGAGTGCGTGAATGAAAGCGGTGAGGGTGCAGATGCGAAGGATGCCGACACTCAGCCATGACATTTTCAGCGGGACAATGAGGTACGGGATGGCGAGTATGAATAGGAATGTTATGGCACCCTGCACCTTGATAAGATCGACGGCACCATTTTTGAGACTCGCGATCATTTTTTCCTTGACGCTGAGTATTGTCACGTAATTCTGTTTGGAGACAATAGCGTTGTAGTAGCCTTTGTAAAACTCATAGAAACTCGTTTCGACTCTTATCATAAAAATAGACATGGCGGGCACGATCGTCAGATATGAAATGAAAATCGCGTCGTAGAGTTCGCAGGCATTGAGACAGGATGTGACGCGGTGGCCGGCAGGACTGTACCAGAACACAAACTTGTCGACCCAAATTGCAAAGTTGTAGAAGAATCCAATGGCTGCAAGTTCCGGGAATTTTTTCAGGTATGAGAGGAACTCGAAACTGATTGAGCTGTCTGATTTGAACTCCACGCTCAAACGGATAGTCAGAATGATAAACAATGCGCATTGCCCGGCCGTAAATCCGGCCATGCAGCCGTCAAGTCCAAGAAAACGGCTGAGTAACCACGCGGCGAGCACGCTGAGCGCGCCGCTCACGGCGAAGGTGATGCCGATCGCCGAATAATCGCGCGCTGTGCTGAGAAATATGATGGCTATCCACGTGAGACTGACGCTGATGTAGAGTATCCACGTATTGAAAGCATAGAAAAAGCCCCATCCGCTCACAACGAAACAGAATATGGCGCCGAATACCGACTGAGCAATCCCCGCGACTATCAAGGCGCCGGCATAGGTAGGGAAAACCGCCTCGATCCTCGTTGTATACAGCAGATCAGCCACATAGCGAGTCAGTGGCATTGTCAACAGCCCGGTGGTTATCAGAGAAAAGGCATACACGTAAATGACAGAAATGCGAAATGTATTCTGACTCTCGAAACTCAAATGAGTGGAAGTCACGAACCCCAGCATGGCGATGACCGCAATGGTTATGAGCCAGGGCCCTGACGAAATCAGGGCCGAATACAGGTAAGCTCTGAACGCCGAAGCGTAAGTCCCCCTGTCGAGCATCCTTCTGAGTCTGAATCCAATGCCAGCCATGCAGCTTAACTATTCCTTGTCCGGGCAATCCATCCGTCAGGAGTCTGCCGCGTTCTTTCGATTCCTGTATTCCGCGATATACTTTCTGTAAAGATCGAGATAAGCGAAATTCAGATCTTCTTCATCATAGTATCTTTCCACTCTCGCAATGCCCGAAGCGGACATCCTGGCACGCAGCCTCCTGTCTCTTAAAAGAGTCACAACAGCTTTGGCTGTGGCATTGGAGTCAGCTATCGGCGTGATCAGTCCGCTTGGGCCGAGCGCGATATCTTCAGTGTCGCGGCCATTGAGGATTTCCGAACAAGCTCCCACATCGGTCGCCACGCATGGCACCCCGCAGCAGTTGGCTTCGAGCAGCACGAGAGGCTGCGCTTCGCTCACGCTTGTCAATACGATCACATCCATGTCGGCATATTTTTCACTCATATTCACGGGGCCTGTGAAAGTCAGATCGTTTTCGAGTCCGAATATCTCGACCATCGCCCTGCATTGTATGTAGTAGTCGGCTTCCTCTTCGACAGGGCCCATGATGTAGAAATGAGTATTGGGAATCTGTTCCTTTATGGTTTTGCATGCCCTGATAAAAGTTTTCACATCCTTGATCGGTACAACCCTGCCAATAAATCCGACGCTGAACACTTCTGGCTCACTGTCATAGGATTTTTTTCTGTCGAAAATGGTAAGGTTGATTCCGTTGGGGATGATGCTCGTATTTTCAGGGGGCGCGCCGCCAAGTATCTGCTCCTTGCGATTGCCCTCGAACAGTGTGATAACCTCGTCAGCGCTGTTGTAGGCAATACGGCTGAGATAATCGAAAAAAGTGATCCACAGTTCCTTGTAAGGACTGACTTTTCCATAGACATCGGCAAATGTGTCTTTCTGTTCATGTATCCAGTCAGCCTGTTCGATTTCGATGCGTCTCTCACGGGTGTATATTCCGTGTTCGGTGAGCAGCATGGGCGCCCCGGTTCTCTGTTTGGCAATCGACGCAAGCAGTCCCGCATAGCCGGTGCTTATCGTGTGATAGACAGCCGCCTGAGGTATCTGCGCGTCAAACAGCCTGAGCACTGGCAGATGAGCGTGACGCCATGTCCAGTAGAAATCAATGAAGGAATCGTCAATTTCCCTCTGATTATACAGTTCTACAACTCTGTTCCAGATTTTCTTGCTGCTGAACAGCGCCCCCGGACTAATAATACGAGACTGAGGGTCAACTGCGTGGCGGCAAAAATCAGGGAATGAAGAAATATCGTGTCTGCGCAGATCATCGT
>CAZQSL010000038.1:0-29504 GCA_964595945.1 uncultured bacterium | reverse complement strand
GCGAGGAAACCGTGATGGTAAACGACTCGGACGCCTGAGAAATGATTACCGGCGAAAAAGCCGCTGGGGTCAGGAGTGCAGGGGAGGGGAGCGACGCAGCGATCGTGCATGCGGCAAAACTCAGGCAGACAAAGCCCAGCATGATCGCCGCTATTATATTTTTGGCCGTAGGCAATGCATAAACCGCCGTTATTTCGTGACGTATCCCTGAAGAATTTCGGTAGACCCGTCTGGATATATGACAGATGTTGAATACTTGCCCGTGAGCAGGTCGATGTCGATGATCGTGCCGCCCTTGCGGACTTTGTCGCCGCCGTAGGTAGCCTGTCCGGTAGCTCGGAGATATTCGAGAGAAATGCCGTCCATCATGCCCCAGTAATTGTTGGAATGATCATGTCCGCAGAACGCTGCTTTGACAAACCCCGCTCTTGCAAAAGCGGGCAGCGCATCGGCAGTGCCTTCCTCGAAGCAGACTTTTTCATATTTGACGCCGGTTGCGAGGCCGGAGGCGGCAATGTCTTCGTACTGGATCAGGGGAATGTGGAAAAACAGGAGAGCAGGCGGCGGCGTGGGCGTTTCCTTCCTTATCAGAAGGGCCTCCGAGTTGAACCAGTCGATCTGCTCGGTCTTCATACCGCCGCGCGAATCGTTGAGGACAATGAAATTGATGCGCGGAGAGCCTTTGCCATCTTCGACACGGATGCGATAATTGCCGTCGGTAAGTGTCCCGGCATAGAGTGAATTTGCTGCTTGGGAGAGCGCCTTGTGACAAGCCGGATAGTCGTCGGCCTGATCGTGATTTCCCCATGCGAATGCCCAGGGCTTTCCGAGTTTCGCAAGCTCTCCGGCAGTATACTGGCAAAAGGCATTGCCTTTCCCCTCAGGATTGTTATGCCACAGATCGCCAGTGATGATCAACAGATCGGGATTGGCTTTTTTTACCATTTTCTGCATCTCTTTTGTCGTCTGCGGATTGACCGCGGTGCCAAGCATGAAGTAGTGGACATCCGTGAATGCAAGCACGCGAAGTTTTTCTCCTCCAGGAGCCCTGAAGACCACAGGAGCAGTTTCTTTCCAAAGCACCGGCGCGCCACCTGACAGTTCGGCCTGGACGTGAGACGAAGCGATAATCAGCAAAAAAAACAGTGGGTAAAGACCTTTTAAAAGGCTGGATTTGAAAAATGTCATCGTGATAAAACCCTTTCCGGCAAGTGCTTTGCGGTACGCGCAATGCATGCTATTACAATAATATATGATGTCAAAAAGAAAATGGGAACAGCATTGGATATTTCTTTTGTGGACTTGTTTTCAACTGAAGTGGAATATGAATGCGTTTGGTTTTTTCCTCACAGGGTATATAATACGGCATTGTAATGGGCTGATGCTCAAAAACAATAACTGGAGGTAGCAAAAGTGGTAAGAAGGACAGGTCTGGCGGCAGTATTCGCAGTGTTGGCAATGGCGGTAACCGTTCATTGTGCTGATCTTAAAAATCCAGCGGAAATTCTGAAGAAGAACAAGGCCCGCGTGCTCGGACTGCAAAGCTACAGCTACACACTTGTGTCAAAGGGATGGGACTTCGAGCTCGATAAAACCGCTGATGCCACCAAGTCGCTCACAGGCGAGGCAAAAGACAATATGCTCACAAAAAGATTTACCAAAGATGTCGATACAGACAAGCTCGGTGAGCCCAAAATCATGAAATACAAAATCGACTACCAATTCATGAAGCCCTTCTATCTGAAGATGAAGATCGTGCAATCCGACTATGTGCCATCCATCATTATCGGTTCGGTCATGACATACAATCCGAAAAAGAATCCTGACAAATTCACCATAGCGGCAAAGCTTGTCGGCATAGGGATACCCCGTGACATTACCTCAGAGTCCGGCAATTTCACACATGCGCACTTCATCACCGACCTTGTCCAGATCGACAATCTTTCGAAAGATTCCAAGCCCATTCTCGAAGGAATGGAAACGGTCAATGGCCGCAAGGCTTACAAGATCGCTTTCAAATTTGACAAAAAAAACCGCCCCAAAGAACACAAGGTGGACATGAAGGCATGGGGCATCCCGAAAGAAATCCAACCGAAAATCAAAGACGAGCTCAACGCCTACGCTCATGACAAACAGCTCGGCAAGATCGTTTATTACATCGATGCCCAGACCTTTGATTTCATCGCGAAACAGTCCTATCTGCTCGATGGCAAGGAATACTTCAGAAAAGAGTGGCAGAATCTCAAAACCAATCAACTTAGCGAAAAAGACTTCTGATATTTCCCTACTACTTGCACGAGGGTATGTGTGGAGCATCTTTATGGCTACAAGGTGTTCCACACCCTCTTTGGTAACATCTGTGCCACAGGGGCAATCGGGACGGTCATATTTCTGAATATCGCCTGAAGCGATTCCATGCTTCGTTGCTGAACCTGTTGCGCCCGATTGTTTCCGTCAACATTGTGAGCGTATCCGGCGGTGTGAAGATTTCGAGTTTTTCTCCCGCCCATTCCGCGAATCCGTTCTTCATGGCCGCCACTCCCTGATCGAAGGTGATTGCACTATTAGTTTCGTCGCTGACACTTGTGACACGATCAAGGGCGCGTTCGAGTTTTTTCCGTTTCACCTTGTCTGCCGGGACAGTCAGTAGTGTGAACATCAGTTCCCTGTCGACGCCGAGCAATACCGTGCCATGCTGAAGGATCATGCCACGGCGTCTGATCTGAGCGTTGCCGCTGATCTTTCTGCCATTTACCGTTATGTCATTGATGGGGGCGAATTCACCTTTTAAACCGAATCGCGAAAGCGCTGAGACAAGAGCAAGGGATACTTCGCGAAAGGATTCGAGCACGTTGTCGCCGAGTGTTTTTTCCGGGATCACGAGGCTGTATGTTACTTCGTTGTCGTGGAAAACAGCGCCTCCGCCACTGATTCGCCTGATCACTGGCACTCCGTTGCGTTCGCATGCCGTGTGATCTGCCTCCACGTGCCAGTCCTGCGCATAACCGAGCGTCACAGCCGCAGGGGTCCATCCGTACAGCCGCAGTACGGGCACAGTGATTTTCGTGTCGATCGCCATTTCGAGAAGGGCTTCGTCTAATGCCATGTTGAATGCCGGCGCGCATCTGCCAGTTTCATAACATTGGAGATTCATTTGTTTTCCGTCAGTTTCTCAATTTCTTCAGCATGGTACGAACTTCTTACAAGCGGACCGCAAATCGCCGCCCGGAAACCCATTTTCATGGCATCATCTTTAAGTTTGTCGAATTCTTCCGGGTGCCAGTATCGCTCGACAGGTACGCATTCACGTGTGGGCTGAAGGTATTGGCCGGCAGTGACTATTTCCACGCCAGCGTGCAGCAGGTCATCGAACGCTTCGAGCACTTCGTCATAGGATTCGCCTAAACCGACCATTATTCCTGATTTCTTTTTCACCCCGGTGTGAGGCGGGCTTATGCTTTCGAGCATGTTGAGTGACATTTCGTAATTGCCGCTTGGGCGTACCGTGGGAAACAGCCTTTTAACTGTTTCGATGTTGTGCGCCAGGACATCTGGTTGCGCATCGGTTACTATTATCATGGAGTGGCGATTACCATTGAAATCAGGCACGAGGAGCTCGATTCGCACACCTGTTATGGCGTCCTTCAGTGCAGTGACGACACTGGCGAATTGACCTGCTCCGCCATCGGGCAGATCGTCTCGCGTGACAGAAGTGACGACGACGTATTTGCAGCCCATTTCCATAGCGGCATGTGCGATGCGCGAAGGCTCGTCGTTATCCGGTAGGGCAGGGGTGCCCTGGTTGACGCTGCAATAGCGGCAGCCGCGTGTGCAAGTGTTGCCGAGTATCAGAAAAGTCGCCGTGCCGGCATCCCAGCATTCGCCTCTGTTTGGGCATCGTGCCTCTTCGCAAACAGTGTGAAGGCCGCTTGCGCAAAGCGTATCGCGGACGGTGGTGCCTTTGCCTGCGGAGATAAGTTTCGTCCTGATCCATTCGGGGTGTCGTCGTGCTACGGGCATGGAAATCCTGTCATTTCATTTTTCTTATTGCGAGATCGGCAGCCTTGGCGACCGGGTCATAGGCTTGGGACACTGCCGGACAATATGCGTATTCGAGACCGGCAAGGGCATCGAGTGTCATGCCGGCATGGATAGCCGCAGAAATCACGTTGACCCTTGCCGCCGCGCCAGACGCGCCGACAGCCTGGCCACCGAGCACACGGCCGGTCGCAGCATCAGCGACGACCTTGACGATCAGAGTCTGTCCACCTGGGTACCAGTCATAGAGAGTCGTATCCCTGATTTTTCCGAATATGGTCGAATACCCGAGCGACGATGCGTAATCAGCCGTGTATCCGACCGCTGCTACTTCGAGTTCTCCTATCCTGGAGACGAAAGCGCCACTTATGCCGGGATATCTGGCGGCGCCGCCAGCCATGACTGTGCCGGCTACGGTGCCCTGCCGGTATGCCGTTGTCGAAAGCTGGAGCGTAAAATCGCGCCCGTCGATTATCGATCTTGTCTGGGCACAGTCGCCTGCCGCAAAAATGTGTTCGTCTGATGTCTGCATACGTTCGCCCGTCACGATACCTGTACGTCCCACCTCGATGTCAGCGGAAGTTGCGATTTCCACGTTGGCCCTGACTCCTGCTGCGACGACCAGTAAATCGCACGGTATTGTGTCGCCGTTGACGACTATCGAAGAAATGATGCCATTTTCGGAAACAACAGACTCAAGTCGGGCTCCGCATGAAACACGGATTCCGTCTGCTTCGAGATACTCTGCGAGAACCTGAGAGATATCCCCGTCGAGTGCGCGTGGCATCACCCCGGCAAGCATTTCAATGACGGTAACATCGAGTCCCATCTTCTTAAGTGCGTAAGCCGTCTCAAGGCCGATCGCACCGGCGCCAAGACATACGGCCCTTGAGGATCGTGACGCCGCGAGTTTCAATCTTTCCGCATCTTCAGGAGATGAGACCGTGAAGGCGGATTTTCCAATTGTCTCGGCGAGCCCGGCGACAGGAGGTAGAAATGGACTTGTGCCCGTACATATCAGAAGTTTGTCATAAGGTATTTCTTTTGCTTCACAACCGTCATTGCGGACCGCAACGACAGTTTTCCTGTCGCGGTCAATTGACTCGACGCGGTAAGGGCTGAACTGAGTGACCTTCATGCGGTCGAGGTGGAGGCAGTGTTTCAGCTTGTCGAAAGTATCAATAACGCCCTCGACAGCGTATGGCAGTCCGCACGGATGCATCAGGTCATAATGCTTATCGTCGATGACGGTTATATCAGCGTTTCTGTCAATTTTCCTGGCTGCGAGTATCGCAGCGAAGCCAGCGGTACCGAGTCCCGCGATTACAATTTTTGCCATCAGTCACTCCGGGTCAGCCGATCAGTGCGGCGTATGCGGCCGCATCGAGCAGTTCTGCGATTTCCGACTCGTCTGCAATTTCGATCCTTGCGATCCAGCCCTCTGCGTACGGTGAGGTATTGATAAGTTCCGGCGCATCCGTGAGAGCATCATTGACTTCGACCACTGATCCACTGAGTGGCGAAAGCACGTCGCTGACTGCCTTGACGCTTTCAACGACAGCGAGCTGACCGTCTTTTTCAACTTTTTTCCCGATTTCCGGCAGTTCTACAAAAACGATGTCGGTGAGTTCGTGCTGGGCAAAATCGGAAATGCCGACTTTTGCCACATTGCCTTCGAGCAGCACCCATTCGTGATCTTTCGAGTATTTGAGATTTTCAGGGATATTCATTTTTCCTCCAATAATATTGATGAGCGTGAAGCGCATGTCACACTCAATAGGATAGCAGTGATCAGCAATTTTTGATAAATGGTTTCTTCACGACTTTTGCGGCATATCGTTTACCCCTTATCTCGACTTCGATATCAGTGCCTGGCGTGGCATATTTCACGTCGAGCATGGCAAGGCCGATGCCTTTTTTGAAAGTAGGCGAATAGCAGCCGCTTGTCGACACGCCGGCCTCTTCACCGCAAGAGTACACTTTGTAGCCGTCACGCGGCACGCCGCGTTCGAGCAGTTCGAATGCGACTACACGGCGCCGGGGGCCATCAGCGATCTGGCAGAGGACGATATCGCTGCCGATGAATGATTTGTTGCGGGCGACAGCGAACGAAATCCCGGCTTCGACAGGAGTGATGTCCTCGGAAAGCTCATGGCCATAAAGGCTGTAACACGCTTCGAGGCGGAGGGTATCACGAGCGCCGAGGCCTGCGGGTTTAATGCCATATTCCGCGCCGGCTTCGAGCGTGGCGCGCCACAGCGTAACTATGTCATCGGATGACGCGTAAAGTTCGACACCATCTTCGCCCGTGTAACCGGTGCGCGAAACGAGCACATCACATCCTGCGATTTTTGTATTTGAGAAACTGAATCTGGCCGGAGGCTCGTCTGGAGTCAATCTGGACAATATCTGTCTGAATGCGGGGCCCTGAAGCGCAATCATGCCTGTTTCATCGCTTTTATTGTCGACTGAAAGATTTCTTCCCGATGCCTTTGCCATGATCCATTCGACATCCTTTGGCGTCGTGCCGGCATTGATCACGACAAGGTAATCGTCAGTGCCAAGCATGTAAACCCACAGGTCGTCGATCACACCGCCATGTTCGTTGGTCATGGCGGAATAAACAGCGCCGCCCGGTGCAATCTTCGCAATGTCATTAGTCATGATTTCCTGGAGGAAAGAAAGGCTGTCCGGCCCTTTCACATAAACCTCGCCCATGTGGCTCGTGTCAAATAGTCCGGCTTGCCCGCGAGTCGCAAGATGCTCTTCGATCACCGTCGAGTAGTAGACCGGCATGTCCCAGCCGCCGAAAGGCACAATCGTCGCGCCGAGTTTCACATGTTCGTCGTAGAGTGGAGTCCTCTTATTCATAATTTGTGCTCCGTAACAATTCAAATTCGCCGGCATACGCCAGCGTCCGAAATCAATATCTCATAAGATTCAAAAGGCCATCCCGGAAACCCCGGGATTCAAGGTATTACTACCCCCTGAAACAGAAGTCCATCATTTTGACGGCGGCCACTTCGTCAAGGCGGCCAATCGGAGTCGTCACGGGGGCCGCGTGGCAGTCGTCCGGCGTTTCGTCAGCAATCGTCGCAATCGCCCGCATCGCTTCGATGAAGGAATCCATAGTCTCAAGCGACTCGGTCTCTGTCGGCTCGACCATGATACATTCCTTGACCGTGATCGGGAAGTAAATCGTAGGCGGATGAAAGCCCCTGTCGATCAGCATCTTCGCAATGTCGAGCGCGCGCACGCCTTTCTGTGACTGCGTCTGGGCCGAAAGCACGCACTCATGTTTGCACATCTCGTCATAAGCGGGGGCATAGAGGTCCTTGAGCCGGTGGAATATGTAGTTGGCATTCAGCACCGCATTTTCACTCACTCGCAGCAGACCTTCACGGCCAAGCGTAAGCATGTATGAATACGCGCGCAGGACAATCGCGAAATTACCATAGAACGGAGCGATATAACCGATGGATTTCGGACGGTCATATTCGAGCGCGAAAGTGCCGTCAAATCGTTTTACAACCAGAGAGATCGGCAGATACTCACGTAGCTTGTCACAGACCCCGACAGGTCCAGCGCCAGGCCCTCCGCCGCCATGCGGAGTGGCGAAAGTCTTGTGAAGATTGACGTGCATGACGTCGAATCCAATATCTCCAGGGCGGCATCTTCCGAGGATGGCATTGAGATTTGCGCCGTCGTAATACATCAAGGCATCACGTTCGTGAGCGAGTCTTGCGATCTCAAGGGCATCGTACTCGAACAGCCCGACAGTGCTTGGATTGGTCATCATAACAGCGGCGACATCATCATCGAGAAGATTTCTGAATGCCGCCATGTCCATCCTGCCCCGGCTGTCAGACGGGACGGTGACCACCGAATAGCCGGCAATCGCGGCACTTGCGGGATTGGTGCCGTGAGCCGTATCAGGTGTGAGGATTTTTGTTTTATGGTTTCCCCTGTCCCTATGATACGCCGCGATAAGCATGACGCCGGTGAGCTCGCCATGCGCGCCAGCGAGAGGCTGCATTGTAAACTCCGCCATGCCCGTGATCTCCGACAGCATCCTTTCGGTGTCATAAATCACCTGCAATGCGCCCTGAGTCAGCATGCCGCCGAGGCGCAGTTGTGGCAGCAGAGGATGCAGAGCGGCGAAACCATCATAACGGCAGGCCTCTTCGCCGAGTTTTGGGTTGTACTTCATGGTACAGGAGCCGAGGGGATAAAAATTCGTGTCAACCCCGTGATTTCGGCGTGACAGTTCGTTGAAATGTCGGACCACATCGAGCTCGGAAACCTCAGGTAGATCGGCGAGAGTATCTCGAAGCATGGCAGCGGGAATGGGCATCTGGGCCGGCACATCACTTTTTGGCAACATAACGCCCTTTCGACCGGGGCGGCCTTTTTCATAGATAAGTTTCACAGACATCCCTCCAGCGCTTCGGCGAATCTGCCGATTTCTTCCTTCGTGCGTTTTTCAGTGACTGCGATTAGTAGCGACTTGTCCATGATTTTGAAGTACCGGCCGAGTGGAAAACCGACCGCGAATCCCTTTTCGATCATGCGGCCTGCCACATCGCCGGCATCCACGGGCAGATTGATGACAAATTCATTGAACGTCGGACTAGAAAAGCGGAGACTCACGCCTGATATTTGAGAGAGCCGCTGTTTCGCATATTCCGTTTTCTGTGCGCAGAGAGTGGCGACATCACGCAATCCCTCCTTGCCGATCAGGCACATATAGGTGAGAGCCGCAAGGGCGCAGAGTGCTTCATTGGAGCAGATATTGCTCGTTGCCTTTTCGCGTCTGATGTGTTGTTCGCGTGTCTGGAGCGTAAGTACATAACCCCTGCGTCCCTGAGCATCATGGGTAGCTCCTACGATGCGTCCAGGCATATTGCGGGCATTCGCTTTGCGTGTAGCCATAAATCCGAGATACGGCCCTCCGAAAGAAAGCGGCAGTCCGAGACTCTGTCCCTCGCCCGTAGCGATATCAAATCCCATTGTTCCCGGAGACTTTAGCAGCCCGAGCGATATGGGATAGACCGAAGCGACAGCGAGAGCGCCTGCCTTGTGCGTCATCTCCACGATGTCCGAAAGATCATCGACAGTGCCGAAAAAATTGGGATTCTGAAGGATGACCGCAGCGGTATGCACATCTATAAGCTCAGACATTCTCTCTCGCATTGCCATACCATTGAGAGTGCGCGACTCGACGAGTTCGAGTGACAGATTGCTCGTATAAGCACGCAGCATGGTTCGGTACAGAGGACTCACGCCACGATCGACGATGATTTTTTTGCGGCCGGTAGCGCGCACTGCCATCATCACTGCCTCGAACAGTGCGGTGCCTCCATCATACAGCGACGCATTGGAGACGTCCATGTCGGTCAGGCGGCAGATAGCGGTCTGGTATTCGTACACGGCCTGGAGAGTGCCCTGGGAAATTTCCGGCTGATACGGAGTATAGGCGGTATAAAACTCCGCGCGCTGCAGCACTGTGTCGACTGCTGCCGGAATATAATGATCATAAAAACCGCCGCCTACGAAATTTATGAGACTGGTAGCATTTTTCGAAGCAAGCTTTTGCAAGTGGCGGCGCACTTCGAGTTCGCTCCGCCCGGCGGGCAGGTCAAATGATTTCGCCCGCATTTCCTGCGGGATGTCACTGAAAAGTTCCTCAGTCGATCCGGCTCCGATAACCTTGAGCATCTCTTCGACCTCGGCTGCTGTATGAGGTATATACGGCAATAGCTCATCCTCCAACGATATAGTTTTCATTCGCAGTCAGACAATATCAAAAAACACCGTAATTATATGCCTTTTGAAATACATAATAAAGACCAATTGCAGCAATCATTTATATCGTCCGGATAAACTGGGGTGGCAGGATTTGAACCTACGAATGCCGGTACCAAAAACCGGTGCCTTACCGCTTGGCTACACCCCAAAAACTATCATTTCACACGGCCGGTTTTTTGCCCGTGAGCACTTCCACACAAAGGATATAATCACTTTCCTTGTCGACGTCAATACCCACTTCCGGATCATCCACAAAAACGGCCGCTCCATTTACGCCAAATACCTCGCGCACCTTGCTTGCGCACAGGTCGGCGCTGAGCATGCCGAAAAGATACTTGAAAATGAAACCAATGCCGATAATGCGAAACATGTTGACAGGAGATTTGCGCGACGCGAGTCCCTTTTCGATAGTAGTCCAGTGCTTGCGCAGCACTACCGGATCGAGCACGAAAAGATTGCCACCAGTGAATGTGCCTTCTTTGAGTTTGAAATATGTCCGCTTGTTGGTTGGATATTTCGCCTCGACATCTTTTTTGTTTATCAGCGGATAATATGCCTCAAGCTCGCGTGTGCCGCACTTCGCGATAAACCTCGATACCATTTCCGGAGTGAGCAGTGGGGAGTCGCATGTCGCGATCAACACTTTGTGCCCCTCACCGAGTTCGTTGACACCCATGCGGAGATTTTCGAACATGCTGTCCTTGGCGGGCAGTATGTCATCGACCCGGTCGCCGAGAGTTTTTTTGAGTTGATCCTTGAGGCCTACAACAAGTATCCTGTCGACTTCGGGCACTGCCCTGAGCGTGTCGATGACATATTCGATCATGTATCTGTCGCCGATTTTCAGGAACGCACGGTTTTCGATCCCCGAGTTGTACTTCATCAGAGATTCCGGCAAGCCGCCTCCGGCCATTACAAGCACATTGAGTTTTTCCATGCCATCTCCCGCAAAGGGGCGAAACAGCCACCCGTTTGATTCTGTCTGTCTCCATCCGCAGAGTCCATCGTGGTCAGGAAACAAATCAATATTTTAGCTCAAGGTCTTCCGCTCTTCAATAAGCGGCACTGCTTCCCACGTCAGGAGCTCTGGCTACAGAAAACTGTCGAGTGGAAAAAGTGTTTCCCGTGTCGTACCGAGCATGACCGTGCGTCGCCTGTAAATATCGTACAAACTGGGTGTCTGCGAATAGAATTCGTCGAGCACCGGCCAGTTGTCGATAATTATCTTTTTCAGTTCTATTGCCGCTTGAGCGATTTCAATGTGGTCCATCAGATCGGTGTCATGAGTGCCAAGAGTGGGATAAAACCCCATGCTGTTGCGAGGTTCGAGCGAAAAACGCGCAAAATCGGCGAAAGACTTCAGACGTTGCGTCACACCGTATTTTTCCTGATTGACAGCCATTTCGGTCTGTGGAAACAAAATGAGAGGTGTCACCCAACGTGGTATGGCGCCGAGTGTCATCGTATTGATGATATATGCCCGGGTAGCCTCGATCTCGTCGGGGCCTTCGCGTGGAAATCCGATCATCCACCATGTGAAAGGGAGTACGCCCGCACGTGTAGCCGATCGGATTTCGGTGACAAAGTCTTTTGATTTGAAAGTAGTGCCCGCAATGTCTGAAACGTGAGACGGGCTCGTCTCGACTCCATAATCGATCGAAACGATGTCAGCCGGAACCGCCCCGAGCGCGGCAAGGCCGCTATCGCCGAAGGCACCCGGCTCCGCGAACAGATTGAATTCTGACAGCTTGACACCAGACGTCATGAGTAAATGTGAAAGCTCTTCAGCAGCATGCCCCCCGCGAGTCGAAAACTGATCCTGGATAGTGATGATATGCTTGCCCTCGGCATAAAATCGCGCGATCTGCTCAGCTATGTAATCAGCCGAGTGATGCTGTCTGCGCCGGCGTTTCATATTTTCGAGGGCTGCGCCTTCGAGACAGTAGATGCAGTTGAAAGGGCAGGGGCCCCGCATCGTGCTGACAGCGGCGAGAGGCCGCCGGTATGCGGGCCATATCTCCGCGAAACTCTGAAAAGGCAGACTGTCAATATCTTCGATGACAGACCCGGCATCCGGCGCAACTCGCGATGTTTTCGTGAACACTCCCGGGATACCGTCCGGGACGATCCCTGCCGCAAGCTCGTCAGCGATACGCGATAGAGCTATCTCGGCCTCGCCGACTATCACCGCGTCGACAATCTCCGCAAAATTGCCGGCGAGAGAGTCGGCAAACAGCGAGGCATGCTGTCCCCCCAGGACAACAGGTGTCCCCGGAAAACGTCTTTTCAGCTCGCTTGCGATTTCGATGGCGCCTGCGCTGAAATGCACCCAGTTCAGGCCAATCGCGAAAAGATCATAGGCGCCGATGGAAATCTCCTGCATGACGCGGCCGAATGACAGTCCGTCCAAAAAAGCGTTGGGGAAATGTATAATCCTTGTGAAGTGTCCGCGGGACTTCAGATAGGCAGACAGAGCAAGCAGGCCGACACCGATATACTCGGAAGGGAGGCAGCAGTCCTTATTGGAAAAACTCGGCGGCGGCTGGATAATGCAGATTTTGCGTTTCATGCGCTCATACCGCCCTTTCAGGCAGAAGCGTGAGTGAGGGAAGGTCAGATGAGGACGATGTCATTGATCCAGGATTTGAATAGGGTGAGCGTGTCGGGGTTTTGGGCGTGTGCGAGGAGGGTGTCGATTATGCCTTTGTTGATGAGGCAGCGGTCGTTGTGATATTGGCGTCCGAAGATATCGCCTTCGGTGGTGTAGTTGTGTATGGGACAGGTGCCGCACCAGGGTTTGTAGGCGCAGAGGTCGCAGGCAGGGATGCTTTCGAGACATGAGGCGATGCAGAGTGTGCGTGAGGTGTCGTTATCCATGAGTTGTTGATAGGTGTTCTGGTGGACATTGCCGAGACGGAATTGCTCGTCGCCCATCATTGACATCATGCGGCCTTCGTCGCATGTGTATGCGTCGCCGTTGTGGTTGTAGGCTATTTGTCCGATGGCAGCGCCGCAGGGGTTGCGCATGTCCATGTGGTTGACGGGTTGGTCGGTAAGGATTTTGAGCAGATAGAGATATGCGGTGCGTTCGGTGATACGGGTACCGTTTTGATTGAGGTTGATGATGTGCTGGAGTGCCTGTTGGTAGAATTGTATATACTGTTGCGGGGTAAAGTCGAAGTTTTGCATTTCACGGGCGGCGAGGCCGAAGGGGCTAACTTTGCGTAATTGGATGGATTCTTGCTGGAGCTGGGCATATTGGTCGATGATTTCGATGGGGTATGGGAGGCTGTGGCGTGTCATGGTCATGAGTGCGCCTGGTAGTCGCAGGATGTATTTTTCCTTGTAGTATTCGCGGGCTTTGATGAGGTTGGTGATGGTTTTCTGGTGACTGCCGGCGCCGCGGTGCAGATCGTGCAGGTGGGCGGGGCCGTCAAGGCTTGTGGTGATGCCGATTTCGTTGTCGACGAGGAATTGGAGCTGGTGGTCGGTGAGATGCTGGAGATTGGTGACGAGTGAGTAGTAGACGTTTTTGTTTTCAGTGAGTGATTTTTTGTTGGCATATTTGACGATGTGTTCGATGATGGGCCAGTTGAGGAGTGGTTCTCCGCCCTGAAACTCGAGAGTGATGGTTTGTGATGGGCTCTGGAATGCGGTGTCAACGACCCGTGTGGCGGTTTCTTCGGTCATGTCGAAGTCTTTTTCGCCGCCGGTGCGGGCGCTTGCCTGGCAGTAGGCGCATGTGAGGTTGCAGCGCAGGGTGACGACGATGATGTGCAGGCTTGTGCCCTGGAAGAGGAAAAGGTTTCGGTTGCGATAGCGGGCGATATTTTCAGCCGTGAGGTGATCTTCGCGCCGCAGGATGCCCATGGCAGTGAGTTTTCCAGTGGTTTCGGGGTCTGTCGCGGCGCCTTTTTCGACAAGGTGCCAAAAGGCTTCGGCAGTGAGCATGATGTGCTCGCCCAGGTCGTTGGTGAGCACATATTGGCCGGACGGGTGCTGCTGGAACCGGAAAAACCCGAGCCGGCTGCTGATCTTGGGTTTGACATTTATCGAAGAGTGGATCATTTTCTGTTCCTCATTTTCCACAAAATGTAATTGGTGAACTCATGGCCGATCACGTCAGCGTACTCATCGGCAAATCCCGTGATCTTCAGCACGGTTGACTCATCGCCTGTCTCCATGTCCACAGATGCCGCCGTTCTGTAATCCCTGATCGCGGCCCGCACGGCGGCAGCCTTGTAGATAGTTCCATCAAGTACTATCGTCACAACTCTATCATCGTTAGTCTGACTCATAACACCCCGTCACAGTAAAATTGGGAATTACACAACGCCCATCCCGTCATCCTCTACCGGCATAGCAGACTCCATCGCACGGCCCACAACATTCTTTCTGATCTCTCGATTAAGCTTCGCTACTCCAAGCCGCAACGCCTGCCTCATGACCTCATTGTCAAACTCGCCGGCAAAACCCTCCGCATCACTACCATCCTTCACCTTCATGCCCACACCAGTCCCGCGCCCCCCCTCGCCGTCGTCCGAAAACACATAAAAATATCCAATGTCCTGCAAATTGTCACAAGCAATCAAAACAGACTCAAGCGGATATATCTCCGACTCGAACCTCATTACGACATCATAACCATTACGCGCATAATCACAAAAAACGCTCATATCACACCTCGACACACAAAATACCAAAAATCACAAACATTATAACATCCACCCCACGCAAAAACCATAAGCAATACAACCATCCCTTCCTTCAGCTAATGAAAACGTACATCGCTATCACCAGCACCCGTAAAAGTTGACAATCCCAAACCCCAAAAATATAATAACCACAACAACAGACACCCCGGCGCCCCCGTCTGCCGCCACAAGGAGCCATGACCACCATGCCGCAGCCCACTCACATTATCACCGTCCCTGCAGCTCACTATTCTCTCAACGCCATCATGGCCACCTGCACCCAGATCGCCGACCATGGCTGGTCATTTCATCTCACCCAAAACCATACTCAAAACACTATCGAAATCCATGCCACGCCAAAATCCGCTCCCACAGTTCACGCCATCATCCCACCCGAACAACTTACCGCCACCATCCAAACCGCCCTGCAAGAGCACAATTTGCGATTTCGCCTCATAACAAAAAACAAACCCAATCGGGAAAAACTTACCTACAACGCACTTTCCAATCCCGCATTCCTTACCGAAACCGCTCCCGAGCCGCCTTTGCCTGAATCACTCCTCAAAATCCTCAACGAAGACCCCTCTGACACACAGCAATCCTACCTTGATGATCCCCTCAACATCGCTCTTCCCTGGGAAAACAAGCAATAATCATCCCATTATTACGACTCAACCAGCACGTTCCGGATAACCCGAATTGATCATGCGCGAAGAGTGTGCAATACCAAATCGCATGGTGAAAAACGCAACTGCATTACTCCGAAATCCCTTGCAGATCATGAAGAGAGATACAAGCTTAGCCGATACGGAATTTTTGTATTGCCCTGGACATCGTCTGAGCGACATCTTCGAGACGGGAAGCGACGGATTTAGTCTGTTTGGCGCCATCAAGTGAGTCGCGCGTCATGTTGCAGATTTCGCGTATGGCGAGTACGACCTGTTCGGACGCGATTTCCTGCTGGTGGGTGGACTCGGAAATCTGGCGCGCCGCCGAATTGGTGAGGTCCATGAGACGGTCGATTTCGCTGATGGAAGCTTTTGCGTTCTCGGCGAGTTTCAGGCCTTTTTCGACTTTTACGATATTGTCTTTTGTGGTGGTTACAGCAGAGCTCGTAGTGTATTGAATTTCTTTGATGATTGTCTTGATGTCTTCGGTGGAGCGTACAACATTTTCGGCGAGGTTTTTGACTTCAACGGCGACGACAGCGAAACGTTTGCCGGCTTCGCCCGCTGCCGCTGCTTCGATTGCGGCGTTGAACGCGATAAGTTTTGTCTGGTCAGCGATATCATTGATGATACTGATGACGGTGGTGATTTCCTGAGACCTTTCACCTACAGCGGTTATGCGGTTGGCTGATTCGGTGGTTTTCTCCATGATTTCGGCGACACCGCTTGCCGTTTCGTCGACTGCGTTAGCGCCTGCCCGTGCGGTGACGAGCGTATTGGCCGACAGGCTTGCGATCTGCGTGGCGCTTTCTGAAATCTGTTTCGACGAAGCGGACAGCTCTTCGACCGTTGCCGTGATCTCGGCTATAGCGGCAGATTCGCCAGTTAGGCGAGATGTGTACATTTCGGCGTTGGCGAGTATCTGGTTCGCGTTTGACGTGATGAGTTCGTCGACGGCATAGAGTTCGCTTACGAGGGAGTGGATGCTGATGACCATGTCGTTGATGATATCGATGATGCTTTTGAATTCGCCCGAAAAATCACCTTCGGCCTTTACCGTGAGGTCGCCTGATGCGAAAACGGTACAAACCGCCTTTATCATGGACATGACGTTTTGCACGGTGTCGAGTGTCGAATTGAGGTTGTTTGCGATCTTTTCGAAATCACCATCGTATTTGCCGGTCAGGCGTTTTGAGAGATCGCCGCGCGCGAGGCATTCGGAAACGGTGATGATGTCATTCATGATGGCTTTGCGATCATTGATGGGTATCATGGTGGCGGCCGCGCCGAAAATATTGCCCTTCGAGTCTTTCATGGGAGAGACCGTGTAGTCGATGAACACTTTGTTGCCTCTGATGGTCATGCTGTTTTCGGAATTGTAAGGCATGCCGGTAGATATGGCGATGTCGCAACTGCATTCGTGGGATTCGCACTGAGACGTCCTGAAAAGGTCGCCGCATTTTTTGCCCATGCATTTCGCGGGATTTTCACCGATGAGCTGCGCGCAGGCCCTGTTGATATATCTTATTTTCAGCTCGCGGTCGATGACGAAGATCGGAGTGTTGAGATTGTTGCAGTATTCGAGTTTTTCGTCGGCGTCGTTGAGGTCTTTCACGATGGGTTTGTAAATTTGTTCTTTGAGGAGGAATAGTGATCCGGCCGTTACTGCGACCAGGAGCACGAGGCAAATGATGATGATGATGACGATGCCCGTGAGTTCGGCTTTGACGTCGTCGACATACATGCCGGTACCAACAACCCAGTTCCACTCTGGCACGAGTCTTACGAAGGAAAACTTCAAGGTCGGTTTTTTGTCGGTTTCGTTTTTCTTCCAGTAGTAGACGACTTCGCCTCCGCCCGATTTTTTGCAGACCTCTATCATTTCCCTGATGATGAGTTTGCCTTTGACGTCCTGGAGGCCGATACCGTTTTTCTGGTCGAGTTTAGGGCTCGGGTGCATGATGAAAAAGCCGTTCAGGTCGTTTATCCATACATAGTCCTTGTTTTTGCCGTACATGACCCCGCGTATAGATGCCGCAGCCTGTTTCTTTGCCTCAGCTTCGGTCATCCTGCCGGAGTCAGCCAATGCGACATAGTTTTCGATCACGCCGTACATACTGTCGACTACGGCTCTTTCCTGTATGCGTTTGCTTTCGTAAAAAGATGATCTGAAACACAGGAAAATCCATAGTACGAATCCTATCATGATGACCATTAGAGCCCCGACCATCATGAGACTTAGTACGGTCATGCGTTTCTTGGAGTCCATTTGTGCAAACACGGCGTCCCCCCTCAATCCATTGTCTGCTTCTGTGGCTGTTTAGAATCTATTTATCGTATAACAGAAGATATGCGTAAAAAGTTACATTGCGGATTTAAATTGAGCCGCTCCATTTCCGGATGAGATTGTCGCATGTGCCTATCAGAGATGACGGTGTGAAATGCGGCATGGTATCGTCACAGGACAGAGGTCCGGAATTTTTTGACAATGCGGCGCGTACCATGCGAATCTCTTCAATCGCGCGTGAGGAGTCTCCCCTGTCGGAAAAAGACTGAGCGAGAAAGTAACGGGCAAGGATATTATCTCTGTCGATCGAGAGTGCGCGCTGGAGTGTTTCGACGGCTTGAGCGGATGCGTTTGTGGCACGGTAGAGCATCGCGAGAGCGAGATATGTGTTGATGTGCATGCAGTTGATACGCAGGGCTTCGCGGAAGGATGATTCCGCGACAAGGTGGTTTGTCATATCGCCGGCGATGATGCCCTTGAGGTAGTGGAGTTCGTAGTTCGCGGGATTATGAGGCAGGTGTTTGTCGATCAGCGAGAGCGCTTCGCCGAGTCGCGAAGAGTTGCGAAGCGCAATGACAGACTGACGGATTTCCTGGATCGTGGGTTGCAGGTGGGATGGCTGTTGTGGAAGAAGGTGTGTTTGGGCGGCTGATTTCTGAGGTTCGGCTGCTTTGTTTTCGCGGCGTTTGAAGATGAAGGTGCCATATTTTTCGATTGGAATGAAGAGAGATGCCGGGCAGTGGCGGGTTTCCCAGGGACCGACGACAAGATAGCCTCCTGGGGATAGGGCCTGATGGAAGTTGCGCATGATTTCGGCGATTGTGGAGTCGTTGAAATATATGAGTACATTGCGGCAGAAAATAACGTCCCATTTTTTCAGGAAAGGTCCGGAGGAGGGCTCGCATAGGTTGTGGAGTTCGAATCGCACTTTGTTTTTAATCAGTGGCGACAGGACATGGCGGCTGTCGGCGAGTTCGGCCCAGTATGCGCGGGCGATAGAGTCAGGAGTGCCCATGAGGGCGCGTTTATGGTAAATGGCGGTGCGTGCGTGGGCGATAGTGTCAGGGTCCATGTCCGTGCCGAGTAGTGTCAGGTCAAGGCGCTGATAGAGTTTTTCGAATTCAGCGCACTCAATAGCGATGGAATAAGGCTCTTCGCCGGTGGAGCAGCCGGCGCTCCAGATGGATAGTTTGCAGTTCGACGGATACTGTGCCGAGAGCAATTCGGGGATTATGAGAGATTTAAGTACGCGGTAGTGTTCGGGCAGTCTGAAGAAGAAAGTTTCGTTGACGGACACGAGGCGGAAAAGCTGGTTGATCTCGTCTTTGTGGAGGATGACAGAGCCGAGTTTTTCGGTAAGGTAGCGTCTCGGGTCGTCGATCGAACAGTCATTCATGCGAGTGATGATGGCTTTTTCAATGTTTGAGTATATGATGGGCGAATCGAGTCTGAACCCGAAATTGCGTGAAAAGATATCTGCCACCTGAGCGACGATTTCACCTGGGACTTTATCCATGGTCAACCTTTCGTGAGACTGATGAGGGAGCGGGCGATGGCTGCAAGGGGTGTGACTTCGACAGCGGCGCCGAGTTCCGCCGCGGCTTTGGGCATTCCGTATACGACGCAGGAAGCTTCGTCCTGAGCGATGGTATAGGCGCCCGCGAGCTTCATTTTTCTGAGTCCTTCTGCGCCGTCGCAGCCCATGCCGGTGAGGATGACGCCGATAGCTCTGTGAGCATAGGTGTCCGCGACTGTCGGGAATAAAACATCGCCAGCGGGTCTGAAGCCTCTGAATGGCGGGTCAGGCACCAGCCGTACGCTGTTACGCATGGGTATGGTCATGTGATATTGTGTCGGGCATATCAGAGCGATGCCCGGAGTGACAGTATCGTTGACGGCAGCCATCCTGACATGCAGCCGGCAGGTCTTGTCGAGCCATTCGACCATGCCGGCGTCGAAACCGGCGGCGATGTGCTGCACGATGACGATGCCCACGGGAAAATCGGCCGGGAGTTCTGCCAGAATGGTGCCGAGCGCTTTGGGGCCGCCGGTGGAAGAGGCGATCGCGATAATGTCGTACTTGCCTCTCGGGGCGGGTGCTGTGCGCTGGAGAATGTCGCTTATGGAAGAATGTGTTTGAGACGAGGGCGCGGCTGGTGTTTTTTTAACCGATGTTTTCGCGAAAATCTTGATTTTCTCATTGAGCTCTCGGGCTTCTCCGCCTGGTTTCAGAGCAGCCGAGAGATCGGGTTTTTTAAGCACGTCGAGAGCGCCTTTCGACATGGCTTCGAAAGCCTGTCTGCTGCTTTTGCCGTGAAACGAAGAAGTGATTACGACAATAGGCGCCGGAGCTGAGGCCATGATTTTTTCGATGGCTTCGTATCCATCCATCACGGGCATGTGGATGTCCATGGTGATGATGTCGGGGGCGATGGAAGAGGCGAGCTGAACAGCCTGAAGGCCGTTGGCGGCTTCGCCGGCGACGACAAGCTCCGGGTCTGATTCGAACAGCATTTTCAACATGCGCCGTGAAGTGTCCGAATCGTCGGCAATGAGTATCCTGATCTTATCCATATATGGTGAGGTGGCAGAAACCTTTCTGTCAGTGTGAAATCAGGTGCTGAACGGTTTCGACAAGCGTCCCCTGGTCGAAGGCTGCCTTTTCCATGTACGCTGAGGCGCCTGCCCGTTTGCCCCGTTCGTGATCTTCCGAGCTTTCACGGGCGGTGACGATAATGACGGGTGTCTTTTTCCCTTTTTCAGAATGCTTGAATTTTTCGGTGAGCTCGAATCCGTCCATTACCGGCATGTCGACATCGGTGATGACAAGGTCGTAATCGTTGTCGAGGGCGAGAGCAAGGCCGTCGGCGCCGTTGGGTGCCGTATCCACCGAGTAGCCGGAAGCTTCGAGGATCATTTTCTGCATTTCACGGATGTTGAAAGAGTCTTCGACGAGGAGGATGCGGTGTCCCGCGAGTGCTTCGGGAAGGACGGTGGGAGGGGGCTGCTTGTCCTCAGTCAGGTTGAAAACCGAACCGCTGCGGTCGCGGGCGAGTTCTTCGAGGTGCAGTGCTTGCAGTATGATGATGACCGCGCCCCCTCCAAGTATTGTCGCGCCCGCTACGGTTTTGATGTTGGTCAGATGTCCACCGAGATTTTTCAGTACGATTTCAAGTTCTTCGAGTATCTCATCGACGATCACGCCTATTATCTGGGTCTGGCTCTTGAGTATCACAACCGGAAAGGCCTGCATCGAGACAAATTGATCCTGTCCCTTGAGACGCAGCAGCGAACTGAGCTTGACGAGAGGGATGGTCTGTCCTCTGAGGCGGATAACATTTTTATCGACGATCTGATGTATCTGAGATGGCGTGATGCGTATTGTTTCGCGGACGGCGCTTGTGGGCAGTGCGAAGGTTTCTCCGGCGGCCCTGATCAGTAGCGCGCGCGTGATGGCGAGAGCGAGCGGAAGGTTGAGGACGAATACTGAGCCCTTACCCTGTCTGGTTTCGATGAATATCTGGCCCTTGACTGATTCGACGGCTTTTTTGACGACATCCATACCCACGCCGCGTCCTGAGATGTCGGTGACTTTTTTCGCTGTGGAAAAACCGGGTTCGAGGATGAACTGAATGATTTCCTTGTCGGAGAGAGCGGAAGCTTTCGTCTCGTCGATCAGGCCGCGCTGTATGGCAATGTTTCTGATAACATTTGCGTCTATGCCTTTTCCATCGTCCTGTATCTTGATGGTGACATGGTCGCCCTGTTGCAGGGCGGTGATTTCGATAGTGGCAGTTTCGGATTTGCCTGCCGCGAGGCGGACTTCTGGTGTTTCGGCGCCATGGTCGACAGCGTTGCGGACAAGGTGGACCATCGGGTCGGAGATTTCTTCGATGATGGATTTGTCGAGAGGAGTGTCCGCGCCTCTGATGACGAGATTGATTTTTTTGCCGCACTGGCGCGCGAGGTCCCGGACCGCTCGGGGGTAAGCATCGAAGATGGTCGAGAGTGGGAGCATCCGCATTTCCATGATGTCCTGCTGGAGTCCCTGCATGATGAGAGCCCCGTGCGCCGTTATGTTCTTGAATTCCTTGAACAGCATTTTCATGTCGGTGTTCATGGTTTTGATCGATTCGTTGAGTTCCTGCACATGATGGGTCTCTGACTTGTCGGAAATCTTCTGGCGGGTCTGATGCCAGATAAGCTGTATCTGTTTTGTGTTGACGATCATGTTGCGGAGGAGGCGGACGCGCTCTTCGCTTTCACGCTGGTTGAGGATCATTTCTTCGACGAGGCTGACGAGTTTGTCGAGTTTCGATGTTTTGATGCGAATGGCTTCATCTACGGCTTTGTTCTTTTTGGGAGGTGTTTTTTTAGGGGCAGCCACTGCTTGTGGAGATGGATTGGGAGTGGGAGCAGGAGGTGGCGGAGTGGCAACCGGCGGAGGGAGTTGCGGTGAGGCAGGGGGCGTTGGCTCCGGGGCCTGAATCGGTTCTGCGGGGGCAGGCGGCTGATGGGCAAGCGCGGTTTTGAGGCGGGTGATGATGTGCGATATATCCTGCATCGTGCCGTTGTGGACAAGGGAGCGGAGCGATGTCTGTATAGCGTCGAGTCCGGCGAAAAGCGCGTCGACTGGTTCGCCGGCGGTTGGCAGTTTTCCTTTTCCGATTTCACCCATGATATCTTCCATGATATGGGCGGTTTCAGAGATCGGGGTGAGGCCGAGCATCATGGAGTTGCCTTTGAGGGAATGGGCGGTGCGCATCATTTCCGTGATTATTTCGGGGGTGAAAGCGTTGCGCTCGATTTCGAGAAAACCTTTGTTGAGGATGGTGATGTATTGCTCGGTTTCTTCCTGAAAGGCGGTGACAAGTGGGCCGAGATCGAAAGAGTGGTGAGTGGGTTGGGGGGCTTGCGTCTCCGGCAAGGGTTGTGGCGTGGGTATGGGGTGTGCCGGCTCAGGTGTGGCAGTGGCAGGTGTGTGAGTTGCAGATTCTGGAGGTATCCGGCCCGCGTTGACATCGGACAGCAGAGAAAGAATCTGGTCGCTGTTTTGTTCGGGCTGGCCGTCCATGACAGAAGCGACCTGTTTGGAAATGGCGTCGAGGCCTTCGAACAATACATCGATGACAGATGAAGTTGCCTGTATGCGGTTTTCACGGATGGCGCCGATTACATCTTCGATTTTGTGGGAGAGGTTGGAGATGATGGTGAAGCCCATCATGCGAGCCGAACCCTTCATCGAGTGGGCGATGCGCATGAAACTCTTCATCGTGTCCTCGTCCCACTGTCCGGTCTCGATTTCGAGCACGGCGTTATTGAGAGTGGCGAGGTGTCCTTCGATTTCCTCCCGGAAATTTTCGAGATATTTTGATCGGTCAGTCGACAATTGCCGTTGCCTCTCTTTCAGGTTGTGACTGTTGGATATTGATGTTTTTCAGGAGGTCGAGTTCTGCTGTGGTGAGGAGTGTGCCGGCGTCCGCGAGGATAATGTTGTGCTTGTCGTCGATTTTTATGATGCCTTTGATATTGCGGGTGGCGCTGGACATCATGGATTGTCTGACATTGAGGATCGCGGCAGCGTTGACGGTGATGATTTTGGTGATGTCGTCGACCATGGCGCCGATGAAATTGTTATCCGGCAGGCGAAGGATCATGATTTTTCCGGCAGGTTTTTCCTCCGCGTTGAGGTCGAACCTTTTTGCGAGCTTCATGACGGGGATTATCTGGCTGCGCAGGTCGATCACGCCTTCTATCGGGTGGTTTAGTCCGGGGAGCGAGAGAAGGCCTTCATATCGCACTATTTCCTTCACCTGAAGGATGGGGAAGCCGTATTCGGTACCGGACACGAGGAAACACACGAGCTGTACTTCTTCGTGCTCGACGTGTGATTCGGCTCCGGCGATTTCACTGTCAAAGTAATCCTCGAAT
Source organism: uncultured bacterium (assembly GCA_964595945.1). GTDB lineage: Bacteria > UBP15 > UBA6099 > UBA6099 > JAJRTR01 > CAZQSL01. Next base: position 6,078 of record CAZQSL010000038.1, on the reverse strand, counting down.
GACATGGCGTTCCTTCATCATGGCGTAATGTGCCGCATTGCCGCGGCCAGCCGGTTCAGTCGAGTTTGAATTTCTCGACTGATTCAGAAAGTGAGTGCGAGAGACTGTTGAGCTGCTGAATTGATTCCTGTGTCTGTTTTGCGCCGGCGAGAGAGTCGCGTGTCATTTCGGCTATCTGGCGTATGGCGGCCACGACCTGTTCGGATGCGATTTCCTGCTGTTGGGTGGATAGGGAAATCTGGCGTGAAGCGCTCGTGGTGTCGTTCATGAGGTCCATGATGCTCGAAAGCATGGACTGAGCGTTGTTGGCGAGAGTGAGTCCCTGTTCGACACGTCGGACGCCTTCTTCGGTAGCCATGACGGATGAATTTGTGGTGTTCTGGATTTCCTGTATGATGGATTTGATTTCTTCGGTTGACTCGACGACGTTTTCGGCGAGATTTCTGACCTCGACGGCAACGACGGCGAAACGTTTTCCGGCTTCTCCGGCGCCGGCTGCTTCGATGGCGGCGTTGAAAGCGATGAGTTTCGTCTGGTCAGCGATATCATTGATAATACGGATAACATTGCCGATCTCCTGGGATTTTTCGCCGAGTGTCAGTATCTTTTCAGCCGATTCGGTGGTTTTGCTTCTGATTTCCTCGACACCGTGTACCGTTTCGACGACCGCCTGGGTGCCGGATATGGCGCTTGAGAGCGTGCGGTCGGAGAGGACCGCGATGGATGACGCGCTTTCGGCTATTTGTTTTGAGGTGGCCGAAAATTCTTCCATTGTCGCGGTGATTTCGGTGATTGCCGCTGACTGGTCGGTAAGGCGGCTGGTGTGCTCTACTGTAGTTGAGAGTATCTGGTTGGCGCTGGACCTGATGAGGGTGTCGACGGTGACGATTTCTCTCACGAGCGAGTGGATGTTGGTGATCATGGCATTGAGATTGATGACGATGGCGTTGTAAGCGCCCTGATACTGTCCGTAAGTCTTGACCGTGAGGTCGCCTATTGCGAGTTGTGAGCAGATGTGAGTCGTTTCGGAAATAATCGAGTTTATGTTTTCGAGTGCGCCGTTGAGGTAAGTGGCGATGATTTTGTAATCGCCGTGGTATTCGCCTGAAAGCCGGGCGTCCACGCGTCCTTCGCAGAGGGCCTGAGTGGCTGAGATAATGTCGTTCAGGATGCGTTTCCATTCGGTAGTGTCGACGAGGCTTATAGTGGCTCCGCCGATCGAGCCGTCGTCGTTGAATATGGGGGCGGAGGTGGTCACGAATACCATTTCGCCGTGTAGGGGGTCTTTGCGTTTGACTTCGGTGGTGATGATGGCGCGTTTGGCCATGCACTGTGATACATAGCAGTTGGATGTACGGCAGCACTCGTTTTTGAGGATGTCAAAACATTTTTGTCCGAGTGCTTTTTCGGTGGTGAGTCCGGCGAGTTTTGCGCCTGCGTTGTTGATGAACTGTACGTTGAAGCTTTTGTCCACGACGATGACCGGCATTGGGAGGTTCATAAGATATTCGACTTTGACGCCATCGCGGAGTGCTTTTTCGAGGGGGCTCTTTACGTCGTTGATGACAGATTTCAGGAAGAGGAATGCGACTGCGATTGCCAGAGCGACACCGATTGCGGCGAAAATCAGGGCGACTGATCGTACGTGTTCGAAATCGGCGATGCGTTTTTCGAGCAGGGTGTTAAGCTCTTTGTGGGCAGAGTAACTGAAATTGAGGGAAGCGGCCCGTGTCTTCAGTCCTGCCTCGATGACAGTGGAATATCCTGGTTTTGAGCCGTCGGGGGAGTTTGCTATCGTGCGGAGCATTTTGATCAGGGTTTTGTTTTCCGCCTGATAGGCCTGGAGTTTCGATGGGAGGTTTTGTTGCAGGGAGGGACTTTCGCCGTGGAATCCCGGGTCTTCCTTGAGAGCGGTCTGGAGATCGGCGGCTATGCGGAGTTCGTCGGATTCTTCGAGTTGAGACGCATAGACTGCGAACTGTATTCTGTCCTGAGGGGAGAGTACGGGCTTGTGAAGGGTGTTTATGGCAAACACCATGATGGCCGCCAGTCTGTCTTGAGTCTGGGGTAGCGCGATGAGGGTGGTGTCCATGATGTAATAAGAGTCGAGGTCAGGGTCGAGGATGAGGTTGGACGTGTCGCCGACATGGCTGATGATAGAGCGAATGTTGGCGATGAGATTGTCGTGCTGTGTGATGATCGCCTGTGAGGTCATGGAGTCGATGTTGTTTCTGATAGCGTCCCAATTGCTTCGGACAGACTGGAATTCGATGTTGCTGCGGCCTCTTTTGGCGAGTCCTTCAGAATTGTACTGGAGAGCATCTCCGTCGGTGGTGATAGCCGACTGGACATCTGAGAAAGCCTTGTCGATATCGCGTGACGCGGCAGTCAATTCCTGCGTGACCGATTTGTCGCCGGCTGCCCGTTGAAGGGCGAGCACTTCATGTCGTCCGACCGAGTCGAGGAGGCTCGTAAGAGATGTCTGGAAATTGTTGCCTCTGATTTCCTGCCGGGCGAAAGCTATGTCCTTGCCATTGCCCGACATGATGAAATACAGTACGAGCAGCAGAAACGGTATGATGATGACTGCTATCATCACGGAAAACTTGAATACCATTTTTTTCTGAGTTGCGGTTTCTTCCGCTTTGCGTTTTGTAGAGCCGGCGCTTTCCGGAGTATCGATTTCCTCTGAAAAGGAGTGTTCGTTGTAGCTGTTTGAAGACTGGGGGGAGTCTTCGTAAAGTTTCATTTTTTGTGTGTCCGACATTGATAGCTCCCTTCTGAACGTATCAGGCCATGTTTGATCCCACATCGGATTTCAGCTTTTCGATAATGCGCGGCAGGTTGAGGAGTGACACGACAGAGCCGGACAGTTCGAAAACTCCGCTGATGTACTCCGTCCTGATCACGTCGAGCGTGGAGATGGCGGGTTCGATGGCGTTTTCGTCGATGTCGATGATTTCATACATTTCATCGACTATCATTCCGGTGGAAAAGTCCTCGGATTTGCACATGACTATCTTCTTGGTCTGGTCGAGTGTGACAGGTGATTCGCCGAGGATCACGCCGATGTCGACAGTTGAGTGTATGTTACCTCTGAGGTTGACTACACCTGCCACATATCCGGGGGTCCAGGGGACATTTGTGATCTGGAGCATTCGTGAGACTTCGCTCACGTATTCCGCGTTTATCCCATACCAGTGGTCCCGTATTGTCACGATGACGATCTTGGCAGTAGCCAATACCAAAGTAGCAGGTGCTGTGTTATCCAAATTTGCAACACTCCAAAACCACGCCATCTTATGGCTTGTATATAAGGGGTCGGTTTATAGTATTAATAGTATTCTACAAATATTTGTTCCATCCGGTTCCCATTTACCGGATTTCGACGCATGTTACAATCGCAGTTTACTTGCATCAGTGTCAAAAAGCAATCGGGGGTGAAAAAACGCCATCCATCATCGTTTTTCCGCGACCTCATACACCTTGACCGGTTCGGTTTTGCCTTTGACCATGATACAGTCTTCCCGGATGATGTCGCAAATATGAGAAGCGCAGATATATGTGCTTTCGGTGATGAGTACGCTTCCCTTCGGGCATGTAGACTCCATTCTGCTGGCGGTGTTGACCGCATCGCCGATGACGGTGTAGTCCTTTCTGATATGGCTGCCGATACTGCCTTCGATGACTTTGCCCGTGTTGAGTCCGACCCGCACCTGAAAGTTTTTGACGCCGAAGCGGCTCATGACATGTTTGCCTGATTTGAGAATATTCTGTATCTGGAAGGCGGCGCGGACAGCGTCTTCCGGTTTTTCGAATTTTGCCATGATGCAGTCGCCGATATATTTGTCCACATCACCGTGGTTGGCCTGCACGACGGTGGTGAGGAATGAAAAATGCGTGTTGAGCATGTCGATCACTTCTTTAGCGGTCAGACGCTCGGAAATTGTCGTGAAACTGCATATATCCGAGAACAGAATCGTATATTCTTTTTCCTTTTCTGAAAGGCCCGCGCTGGATGACTTTTTGGTCGATTGTTCGAGCGCTTCTTCCCACGTGCTTGCCGAGACGTACTGACGGACGAGGGTCTGCAGTTTTTCATTAGCTTCGTTCATGGTAATGACGCTGTTATACAGGCAGGCGCTTTCGATGACGATGCGGGCTTCGGCGCTGAAGAGTTCGAGAGTCTCGCCATGCACTTTGCTCGCGAATGCTTCAGGTTGAGAAGAGAAAACACCGAAGACCACAGACGATCCTGGGCGCGCTTCCTGGATGACGGCTTCGCGGATCAGTATGGAAGAAGCGGCTCGCGGCAGTCCTTCGGCGCGCGAAACGTGTTCGATGCCGAACATCTCGATGCTGACGCATGCTTCCCACTCTTCGCGTGGCACATCGGGCAGTTCGAGACGGTCGATCATCAGGCGGGTTACATCTTTCACGTAAGCGTCGGACACTCCATTTTCGATGCTAATGAACAACTGTTTCTCGTCCCGGACAAAAATGGCGGCGATATCGAGGTCAAACAGTTGGCGTATCAGTGACATCAGGCGTCTGAATGTACTGCTGTAGTCTGTTATGCTCGATCCGATTTCCCTGATTTCATTGACGACGGTCGCCTTGAAAAGATGCCGGTCGAGGAGATTGTTGACCTGTTCGAACACGTCGAATTTCCCTTTGATTGCGGAGCCCTTGCGCTGCTCGCGTGATCCGGCTGTCTCTGTGAGCAGGTCGGATACGGTGGCTACGAGTTCTTCTTTGGTGAATCCTTTTACGAGGTATCTGTCGACGCCGATCTTGCGGCCCCAGAATTTGTCTCGGGCTTCTTTGAGGGTGGTGCTCATGACGATGGGAATATGGCAAGTGGATGGGTGGCTTTTGAGCAGACGGCACATTTGAAATCCGGTCATTCGGGGCATTTCGACGTCGGATATTATCAGGTCGGGATTCTGTCGGAACGCTTTTTCGGCTCCATCAACTCCGTCAACAGCCGTAATGACCGAAAAACCTGCGTTGACGAGAATCTCTGTATTCATGTCGAGGATCAGCGAACTGTCATCTACGAGAAGAATTCTGACTTCGCTATCGGGGGCGATCTGTATTTCTGGCTCCGCCACAGGGCCTGGTCCCGACATGGCTTTTGCTATGGCCGTTTCGACTTCCTGACGTGTCACGTCGGGGCTCACGCCTTTTTTCAGTACTCCATGAAGCATAGTGCGTTCGGTCTGTTCGAGACTTCCGATACCTTCGAATCCCTCGAACCCGAGAATCACGCCTTTCTCAGGTGCGAGCGCATCGGCAACGCTTTTGAGAAAACCCCGTTCGCTTCCCTGTTTGATCCAGTTGATCGGGATAACGACGAGGTCAGGTGCAGATGCTGCGACAGCTTCCGAAAATGTACCGGCGTCTGCCGGGCTGCTGATTTCGTAACCCAGTTGTGTAAGCACCATCGCTATCATCGCACGCACTGTCGCGCTTTCTTCACATACAAATGCTCTCTTGCTCACGCTGTCCACCATTTCATCTTTCCGGCTGTGTAATCCGTTGTGGCAATTCGTAGCCTGAAATGCGAATGTGTTTGTTGTTCATGCTTTCTGTAACAATATAACCTTTATAATATGTTTCCAGCAATTTGAAAACAAACAAAATTGCATTCGAGGCACAGCCGCCCAATCATGGAGAGTGTCTCATATCACGCGCGATGATTTCAATATCCAGTTGCGATAAGCTACAATCATAATAAAACAAGGATTTACCGGGAGACTTCATGACGGACAACAGGCCGCTGCTCGCACTGATAGATACGTTCGGACTTCTGTACAAACTTTACTTCACGATGCCGAGGATGACCGCGACGGACGGGACTCCGACCAATGTGGCATTCGGCATTGCGCGTCTGATGACCAGGATTATCAACGATCACAGCCCCGATTATATCGTGGCGGCGATGGAGTCGAAGTCTCCGACGTTTCGCCATGTCGAGTATCCGCTATACAAGGCGCACCGGGACAAGATGCCAGATGACCTGCGGGTGCAGGTGCCAATCGTAGATGAAATCATTTCGGCAGCGGGACTGACTCC
>CAZQSL010000037.1:0-29666 GCA_964595945.1 uncultured bacterium | reverse complement strand
GAGTTTCTTTTCCTGTTCTTCGAGCGCCGCGCACTTCGCGGCAAAATCAGACCTGAGGTGACGGCGGAGTCGTTGTAAGGTGTCGAAGCCGGTGAAGTCGCGATGGAAGTCCAGTCGTCGTAGGTGCCGCAGATGCCGGATGAAAGCGGGGCGCTCATTCGCTCGACTGTCCACCATGAAAGCCCGGACTGCAAGTCGGTGCCAGTCGCGAATGACACTGGTATCTCACCAGTTGTTACGTAGCCGTCGGTATGGGAAATCGATCCGCCCGTGGGTGCTGTAGTGTCGGTTTTGATGGCGAAAGCGCAGGTGTTTGTCATGTTGACGTTATTGTGTATGGTTAGTGTAGATGTGGCATTGTATGTGCTGTCCGTGTCGAAGTTGTACTGATGGGCAAACGGCGACGATTCGCCGGCGCCACCGGGGGACACGGTCGTGGGGAACACGATTTTCATAATGCCGCTCTGTGTGTCGCTGCCTGTGGCAGTGATGGTGAACTGGCCCGGCCCGCCGGCGCAGGAGGGGTTGTAATAGTGGACGGACTGGGTTGCGATGTACTCCTGGCATTCGGATGCCGTGTCCTCCGCGACTCCTGAGATCGAGCACGTACCGGGGGCTGTCGTGTCGAGCATTTTCACCGCGTCTGTCGCGTAAGCTGTCGCGTTGGATACATTGTCGCTGACCAGATACTGGTATTTGTAGCAGTATCCCGCTGTCAGTCCGGTGTTGGAGAATGAAGTGCCCGCCGGGTTGGTTGAAATGGTTGACCATGCGCCGTAAGAGTCGCATATGCCATCGGTCAAAGTGGCTGAGGCACGCTGAAGCAGCCGCGATGCTATGCCCGACTGGCTATCGGTGCCATTGGTGAATGTCACAAGAGTGGTCGTGGATGAACTGAATCCGTCCGGGTATGAAATCGATCCGCCGGATGGAGGAGTGATTTCACGTGTGGGTGCGAATGTGCAGGAATTAGTCGCGCCGGAGTTTGAATAGACAAGAACCGTGGCATCGCCCGAGTATGTCGATGCCTGATCGTAAGTGTAAAGGTAGTTGAATGGAGATGCCGTGTCTTCGCCGCCGTCGGAAACTGTTGTGGGAAATGTATGATTACGTATGCCGCTCTGGGCGTCGGCTCCGGATGTGAGATTGACTGTGAATTGGCCGGTACCGCCTGAGCAGTCTGTGTTGTTGTAATATACAGTAGGTGACGATACGTACATGCACGCGGGAGAAGTGGTCTCTGTGATCGAAGAGATCGCGCAGGCAGAGGGACCGGATGTATCGACCATGACGGTATTTGCTGACGTGTAGGTCGAAGCGTTGCCGGCGTTATCGGTGACGACGAATCTGTATCTGTAGCAAGTGCCGTTCGCGAGGGTTGTGGTGTAGGTGCTTGTAACTGGATTGGTCGAGACGGCGGTCCATGTGCCGAATGTGCCGCAGTTGCCCAGAGAATACGTGGCTGTCTGTCTCTGGATGACCCATGTGGCGATCCCCGAAAGCGCATCGGTGCCTGTCGCGAAAGACATGGAGAACGATGTGGATTGATAGTGTCCGCCATCGTAGTCCATGCCGCCGTCCGTGGGCGCTTCGATGTCTCTGGTGATGATGAAAGAACAAGTTGCCGTCGCGCCTGTCCTGTCGTATGCGGTGATGTCGGCTGTTGTCGAGTATGTGGCAGCCGATGTATATGAGTAAGCGCGTGAGTAGGGGGATGTGGTATCGGTCGAGCCCGTGGACACAGTGGCGGGGAAAACCATTTGGAGTATGCCGCTTTCGGCATCGGCGCCGGTCGCCGTGACTGTGAATCCTCCGTTTCCGGAATTACACGTGGTGTTGTTGTTATAGAAGACGGTAGTGCCGGTCGCGTACATACATGCGGCTCCCGTGCCTTCGGTGATGCCTGTCACTGTGCATGATGCTGGTGGTGTCGTGTCGATCTTCGCTACCGATGTCGAAGTATTTGTTCTGAGATTACCCAGTCGGTCGTAGACGAGCAACTGGTATTTGTAGCATTTGCCGGTTTCAACCGTTGTGTCGGTGTAAGAGGAGTCAGGGGGTTCGGTGGTTATGTCAGTCCACGTACCATAAGTGCCGCAGACATTCGCGGCAAGAGCGGCCTCGGCGCGCTGTATTTTCCATGAGCCTATGCCGGAGCCGGCGTCTGATGCCTTGTTGAATGTAATTGGCACTGCCGTCGTCGCGAACAGTCCTGATGTGTAGCTGATCGAGCCGGCGGATGGGGTGGTGATATCCCGCAGCACCCGGAATGTGCAGGTACTTGTCCTGTTGGCGTTGTTCGTGACGGTAATTGTTGCGGTAGTGTTGTATGTGGATGCCGTTGTGTAGGAGTAGAGCTTTGAATAGGGCGGATCGGAGATGATAGAAGCGGCTGATACCGTTGCGGGGAAAGCGAGCTTGAGAATACCTGTTTCCGGGTCTTCGGATGTTGCCGTTACTGTGAAAGATCCGCTGCCTGCCGAACATGCCGCTGCGTTTCTGTAGTACAGCGTTGAGGTGTCGGGCGTATACTGGCACTCGGTCGAAGTGGCGGGGGTGATCGATGTGACCGTGCAGGCTGCCGGCGATGATGTATCGACTTTTGCGACATTGGCGGATGTGTAGAGTGTGGAATTGTTAGTCCTGTCGATTACGACATATCGGTACTTATAGCAATATCCGGAGAGGACCGTTGTGTCGGCTCTTGGAGAAGTGGCGGGATTGGTGGCGATAGTTGTCCAGTCATTATAGGCGCCGCAGGTGTTGCCGGCCAATGGCGCCTCGGCGCGCTGGATCAGGCGGGTGCCGATGCCTGATCCGCTATCGGTGCCATTGGTAAATGCAACCGATATGCTCAGTGTGGTGAAATAGCCATTTGTATATGAGATGGAACCGCCGGCAGGAAATGACGCGTCACAGGTGCGGGAAATCACGGCGCCAGTCCCCGTGTTGCCCGTGTTGTCCGTGGCGCGCATGTTGAGTTGGAGCGATTGTCCGTTGACGCATGTCATATCGCTGGCGGAGCATGTGCCTGCGGCCAGTGTGCCCGACGCCCACTCGGTATCGCAGGCTCCGTCGGCGCTTTTGCAGTATTCGCAATACGACAGCCCGGATTCGGTGTCAGTGAAGGAAGCGCTGATGTCGAATACCGCCCCCGTATAAGTCGAATAAGTCGTAGAAGCTGATACGGTGCCAGGGGTGGGGGCTGTCACATCGTAATCTACGGAAAACTGTAAAAGATCAACGAGAGCGCCGTCTTCATCGTCGCCGCAAGCATCCGCCGCGAGGGTATACATGATCTGCATCTCGTTCGACGAGTCAATATATGGTTGGCAGCCGGTCACGCTGGAGCATATCGGCAGCGAACCATTCATATCGCTGTCTCCTCCCTCAAGTGGCTGCCATCCCGTACCGAACATGTTCGCGAGCCACGATCCGGTATCGCTACTGCATCCAGCCAAGCCACACTTCGCGGAGTTGACTATTGCCGTGATCGCGTATACATTTGACTTTGCATAGGTCGCCGTGTCGATAGAGCCGGAGAAAATAGCGGCCACCTCGCCCCAGGAGCTGCCGGATGGTTCACATGCCCCGGTCGGACTCTGCATCGCGGTATAAGTGAGTCCATCAGATGCCGCGAGATGACTGCAGTTCACTCCAGGGTCATACCATGCGCCTCCGCCGCTCGTGCAACTGCTTATTCCCCGAGTGCTCGATGCGCCAAAAACCTGTATGCCCGAAAGGATGAGCATAACTGTCACAAACACAACATAATGTGTGAGAGTAATCCCCGTGACTCTACAAGTTGGCGTTTTGTATCTGTCGGCTTTCATGTTATTCCTATACCACTCCCATACATATTCAAACCTGAAAAATTAGAATACTGTTGCAAAAACCTGACGAAAAATTTGACAATGGTTAAAAAAATAATGCATTATAAGTCAAACATTATAGGAGTGATAAATTGCGGAGACGGTCGTTGGCCATGAACATATACGGGAAAAATATGTCATATTGGATTATACTGACGGCAGTGCTAATCATTGCCGTGGCATCGCGTTTTGTGTTGCTGAACGGAAGCGAAGCCATAATGGACGCCGACGAATGCGTCGTAGGCATAATGGCGATGCACATAAACAATGGAGAAAGCATCCCGCTATTTTTCTATGGCCAGCACTACGGAGGCGGTCATGTGCTCGAAGCCCTCATCGCCGCAGGCTTGTTCAGAATCACCGGCACGGTTTCCGGCATGTATGTCCAGATGGTTCCGGCACTCTTTTCTATTTTTCTTCTACTGCTGATATTCGAGTGGACATATCGCTCGGGCGGTTTGGCAAAAGCCGCAGCTGCGGCACTGTTTCTCATAATATCTGCTCCATACATGCGCATATCGTTCAAGGTCAACGGCTATGTCGAGACGGTTTTCATAGGATTGTACGCATTGTATATAATTGAAAGTATAATCAGCGATAAAACCGGCAAGCTGCGCGGGTTGAAATACTTTGCCGCCTCGGCACTTCTGGGTCTCGCTTACTGGAGTTTTGACTTCGGGCTGGTATACGCGATGGCTGCCTTCGTCATAGTTGTACTAAAAGGCCGTCAGGAGATGAATCTGAAATACATCCCAGTGATAGCAGGTGGATTTGCGACCGGATGTTCACTGCTTATCTATGACAATATCGTGCACGATTTTGCCAATTTGAGGCATCTCCTGACCGGAAGCTCAGGCGAAGGCACAATGCTGACGAGATCGGCTGCCAATTTCATCAATCTCACGACACATGATCTTCCAGCCTATTTTACACCCGAGTCGATACATAATTTTATGCAGACGCCGCCGCTGACAGGATACATCACGGCTGCAATCCTGACATGTGGCTTTTTATATTCGTCAATATGGCGCAAGAGATCCCGGATGCCGCTATCGTTCGTGCTCGCCGCTGCCGCCTATCTTTTCTTATATGTAATCTCATCCTTTGCCAGCATCAGTCCGCGCTACCTGATGCCGGCTGGAGTATTCATGGCCGCTGCCGCCGGGATTGCCGCCGTTGACCTGATATCGATGCGCAAACCCCTCCCGGTCGCGCTCGCGATTATATGCGCCATCTGCGTGACAGCCATAAGTTTGGGAGACCTGCGCGCAATTTCGAGAGATTTCGACGTAGTCGAGGGCAATGTCAGGACATCGCCAGAGTCGCTCGACAGGGTGATAGTCTTGTTGCGCGAGCAGGATATAGACTGCGTCAATACCACCTATTTCATCAAATGGAGAATCCTCTTCAACACACGCGAGCAGATCAATGCAGTCGATATTCTTTCCCCCATGAAAAAAGACATGTACAGTCGCTACGAGGACAAGGGCTGCAATTCCATCAAACACACGGCTTTCGTATTTCACAAGGACAGCCCTTATGTACGCGTCGTGGCTGGCGACATGTTCAGGCAGAACATGTCATTGAGGGTCACACGGACAACTGACCACATTATTATGAAGCCTATCCCACGGCGTCCATAAACATTTCCGGTTGACTGTTCCCACGGCCACGACATATAGTTTTGTTATGCATTACCGATATGGAAGCATGATTAGGAGGATATGCAATGAAAAAAAGCATTATGGCTGTCATGCTGGGCGCGGGCCTCGCCATCGCGTCAGGAACGGGAGCGAACGCGGCAATCAGGGACAAAATCGACGGCGGGCAGTTCGGCTTGAAAGCCGGCTATGCGATGCCTAACGACAACTTCGGAATTGATGTGCCGGGAGCCGACATGGACTTCGACGGTGATATCTCATTTGGTCTCGAATACGATCTTCCCCTTGATGGTGCGACCGGAAACGCAAAACTCCTGTACACTCCAAGTTTCAGCGCGGACATCGAAACAGGCGGTGTGACAGCCGGTTCTGTAGATGTCTCCTATTTTCAGCTATCCATCAACTATCTCAAGGATTACGATGGCACAGCGCCTGCAGAAGGAATATTCTACTACGGCGGCGGACTAGGATACGGCAAAGCCCAAGCCGATTACACGCTCATCGCCACAGGCTCTGGCTCCGAAGCCGAATCATCCATTGATATCAATCTTATCGCCGGTTACAGGCAGGCTTCGGGCTTCAACGCGGAAATCAGCTATGTCGCAGACGAAAAAATCCTCGGATTCTATGCCGGGTACAAGTTCTGACGTGACTCGATCTTGTGATATCCAGATAGTAAGCCGCTGCTTGACCAAAATGGACAAGGTTGACGAGCGTTTCGGATATATGCAAAGTTTTTTCGGATTACACGTTGAGCAGGTCTTTAAGTGTCTTGCTCGGGCGGAATGATACCGATCTGCTTGCTTCGATAGTGATTTTTTCCTTGGTTTTGGGATTGACTCCGATCCTTTCGGCTCGCTCCTTCACCTTGAATGCTCCAAATCCGCCTACGTTGACTTCTTCGCCCTTCTGGAGACATTCCTTGATCATTCCAAAAACGCAATCTATTGATTCAGACGCTTCACGTCTGGAAACGTTCAAAGTGTCTGCTACCGCATCGATCATCTGAATCTTGTTCATATTTCTTCTCCCTTTAATGTTGTCCCCCAGCATAGTGCTGAAACGTACCGATTATACCCGTTTTAGTCTGTGCTAACAAGAGGATTTTTTATTATCCGCTGTCACTTCCGTTTGACTTGCCGGCATTGATGTGGAGATTATCGACGTTGACGTTCCGTGGCTCCATCTGGCAGACAATCGCTTGTGCAGTCACGGTTGTCAAGACCTGCCGGGCGCATGTTCATCTGCCTTCGCCCCGATATTTGAATCCAGCCTGATATGCTGCTATATTATGACTGTTTGCGGCCCGAGGGATTGCGCGATATGTCAGTGCTCAGGCCCCGATCCGGAGCCGGTCTGGTCTCGGGAAATCGAGAAAGCCGTCTGTTTATGAAATCATTTGTCTTGTCTCATCCGCGACTGCTGTCCCAGCTCGTATGCAGCAATTTCACCGACCCCTCTTTTCCCTTATATAGCTCCTCCGATCTCCCTATCCTCTGCCTGGAGAGGAAAAACACTAAGGAATATTTTCGCTATGGCCACTAAAGCTTCAAAACCCGATTTTGCAGAATACAACCGCCCGGAACTCATGAAACTGCTGTCCGCTCTGCGTCTCGATGTCGACTTTAGCCGCGGCGAGGGCGACTACCTTTACTACAAGGACGTCACGGGTGCGGAAATCGGCGTGCTCGATCTCGCCGGCGGCATGGGCTCGACTATCCTCGGCCACAACAATCCCAAAATTGTAGCTACAATCCGCAAGAATCTCGATCGTGGCACTCCAATGCACGCGCAAGGCTCCGCGCGATCTTCGGCGGGCCGCGTCGGCCGCCTGCTTTCAGACCTTTATCCCGGTCGCGAAAAGCGCATTACCATCATGACCAATTCCGGTACCGAAGCTGCCGAGTGCGCCCTAAAACACGCTGAGATGAACCGCATGAAACGTCTCGAAGCCATCGGCAAACGATTGCACCGAAATGTGCTCGAAACACGCCGCCACCTCGCTATGCACCCCGGCGCGACCATCCCGAAACCCTATCGTGAAAAGGGTGCCGAGGCGCTCCTCAACGAAATTCTCATGCAGTGCCTCATGCTCGAAGCCATGCCCGCCATCGTGATCTCCACCGAAAAATCCTTCCACGGCAAGACGACCGCCGCAGTCCGCGTTACCGGAAACCCCCTCTACCGCCAGGCATTTGCACACCTGTCGGGCATAGACGCGCGATTCGTCGAATTCAACAACGCAGCCGAACTTGCCGACACAATTGAGTCGACATATTTCACCATCAAAACTCTCGTCTGCGAAGGAAACTCCGTTCGCATCGCCGAGGAGCGGCATCCCAATATCACGGCATTCATCATGGAGCCAGTCCAGGGGGAGGGCGGCATCAATGTCGCCACAACCGCATTCATGAAATCCGTCGAACGTCTCAAGCGCCGACATGGATTCGAGTGGATACTCGATGAAATCCAGTCGGGCCTCGGCCGCACGGGCCGCATGTTCGCCGTCGAGCACTACCCCATCAACAAGGACGCCATCGACTATGTGCTGCTCTCGAAATCACTCGGCGGCGGCACCAACAAGGTCGGCGCGGTTCTAATTAAAAACTCCATCCACGACCCCATGTTCGGCATCCTCCATACATCGACATTCGCCGAAGACGGCCCCTCCAGCGAAGTCGCCGCCGCCGCGCTCGAAATCCTTCGCCGCAACAAGTACGAACTCGTCCGCGCCTGCGCCCGCAAAGGTGACTACTTCATGGAAAAGCTTCGCGCTCTCCACAAGGATTTCCCCACAGTCATCAAGGAAGTGCGCGGGCTCGGACTAATGATCGGCGTCGAATTCACTCTTTTCGAAGACAACAGTTCGCTGTTTTTCAAACGCACCGGCGCGCAGGGCCTCTTCGGCTCGGCCCTCACCGGCTACCTCTTCCACGAACACCGCATCCGCACCGCGCCCCCCCTCAATTCGATGGTCTCTAAAAAACCATCCAACATCATCCGCATCGAACCCTCCGCCTACATAGATCATAAGGACATTGACCGCGTGGTCTCAGCCATCCGCCGCGCGTGCGAAATCATCCAGAAATCCAACGCCTACGAATTTTCGAAATTCGTCATCGGCAAGGAAACCCCAGGCCACTATCCGCCCATCCCAGACCGCGCCGCGCCAATCGCTCCATCCACTCTCACGGCAGAATTCGAGGAATGCCCACGTATGGCATTTCTCATCCACCCGCTCGATGTCCACCAGATCATGGAAGCATTCGATCCGTCGCTCAGCGAGTTTTCGCGCGAAATCGACCCCGCTACCGGCAAGAGCGAACGCGACCGCTTCTGGGATATTCTCGGCCCGCTCATGGATTCTTTCGTATATCGCACTGTCGACGTCAAATCACCACGCACCGGCGACCGTGTCCGCGCCTATTTCATCGCCTTTATGATGACCACAAAACAGATGAATGAAACACGCAAGACCGACCCGGGATTCATCATCGACGGCATCCAGAAAGCAGTCGATCTCGGCACTTCCCTCGGCGCTCGTATCGCCGGCCTCGGCGCATTCACATCCATCGTCACTCACAACGGCACCGCCCTTGACGACACGTTTATCCACATCACATCCGGCAATTCCTACACAGCCGCTCTCGTGTGGCAGAGCGTGATCAAGACAGCGTCCTACGCCGGTGTCAACCTCGGGAAATGCACCGGCGCAGTCGTTGGCGCAGGCGGCAACATCGGCAGCGTCGCCGCTTCTCTGCTCGCCGAAGACATCCCGAAACTTATCCTTATCGGCAGCCGCCGCGCACAATCCATCGAGCGACTCACCGAGGTCGCGGCCTCCATCTATTCAGACATGATCGACATCATCCGTACCACTACGCCCGAAAAGCTCCGCGGTCTCCCCGCCGCCCTCGCCACCGACATCCTGATGCCTTTCCTGCCCCTTACTCAAAAACCCTACCGCTTCAATCACGTCCTCATCGACGAATTCATCGCCACCGCGTTCTCCGGTCGCGACCTCAAGATCGCAAACCTCGTCAAATCCGTTTTCTACGAACGCACCGACCCTGACATCGGCCTCAAAATCCTCCAGGCCATCGCCATCAAACACAACAAAGACCCTTATCTCGAACTCACCACCGACATAAAAAAGGCCATTCCACGCGCCGACATCGTCATCTCTGCCGTCTCTTCCGACACGGAAATCATGGAAGCATCATGGTTCAAACCTGGCGCTATCGTCAACGACGCGTCGCTGCCACCGAGTGTCTCATCGAAGATTTATAAGGAGCGCCCCGACGTCATCGCCATCCAGGGCGGCATCGGCCACCTCCCAGAATACATCGACCTCGGCATCCCCGGCCTCGCCATCGGCGCAACCCTCGGCTGCATGGCCGAAACCTTCATCCTCTCCATGATGAACATGATCGACAACTACAGCTTCGGCAACATCTCACGCCAACTCGTCATCAAAATATGGGAAGCCGGCCGCATCCTCGGCTTCGGGCTCGCCGCCGTCAAATTCCAGGGCGACAAAAAACTTACGCGCGAACTCGCCGCCGAAATCCGAAACAGATCGACCGGCAAGGATAAATAACACCCCATCCTGTACCTGCCAGCAGATTCACACTATACTATTCAGGAATGGTCCCGGCCCCGGATGGCATCTGCCACCCGAAAATTCACGCGCGGCGCAGTTCCCGCACCCGGCGCCATAAAATTTTATGAACGACCCTATAACCATCGCACAAAAACTCATGCTCGCCGAAGCCGATGCCATCCGCACAGCCGCAGACCGGCTCGGCCCACAATTCATCACCGCCGTTTCCATGATCACGTCATGCACTGGCAAAACCGTCGTCACAGGCCTCGGAAAATCCGGACACATCGGCCATAAAATTTCTGCCACCCTCTCCTCACTCGGCACTCCGTCTCTTTTCATCAACTCCAGCGAAGCCCTCCACGGCGACTCCGGCGCTCTTTCCTTCGGCGATGTCCTCATCGCCATCTCAAACAGTGGCGCAACTCCCGAAGTCCTCCGTACTGCCGAAATCGCCCGCGAAATCGGCATACCCGTAATCGCCATGACCGGCAATAACACCTCTCCGCTCGCTGCTCTCGCCGCTGCAATTCTCGACGTCCATGTCGATAGTGAAGCCGACCACCTCAACCTCGCGCCCACCACAAGCTCCACACTCACTCTCGCGCTTGGCGACGCTATCGCTGTTGCGGCTTCCATCGCACGCGGGTTTTCCGTTTCCGATTTCGCAAGATTCCACCCTGGCGGCGCGCTCGGCGACAAGACAGACTGCATCCTCAACACCTGACATATCCCGCCGCAGGCTTATTGACATTTGATTTATAATGCTAAAATGAGTAATATTGATGTGCAGCAGCAACCGGCCATCCGGCTCGTCACATAATGATACGCCCCACTTACGGGAGTCATTTTTCGCAACAGATCACTATTGGGACTCAAATGGACAATACCCCGAAAATTGCAATCGTAAGCCTCTCAAGCGGCGGCCATTCCCAATACTGGAAATACATCGAAGACGGCATCGCAGCAGCAGCAAAACAGTTCAGTGTAAAATACGACTACTACTCCCCCATGGCCAACAGCAGCGAAAAGGCAATTGCCGAATGGCAACTCATCACAACGGAAAAAATATCACGCGATCCTGACGTGAAAGCAGCCGGCGTAGCGATGTTTGACCCGGTTTCCGGGGCCCGAGGCATCGAGGCGCTGTACAAATCCGGCAAAGCCTGCATTACATTCGACACCGATGTCCCCTTCAGCCGCCGGTCATTTTTCGTCGGCGCCAACAACATCGCATCCGGACGCATCTGCGCTTTCAAACTCGCCAAACTCGTTAAGTTCAAAGGCAAAATAGTCATCGATTCACCATCCTACACCATCCAGAGCCTCGTCGACCGGGTACGCGGATTCAAGGAAGCAATTGCAAAATTCAAGCAGATAAAAATTGTAGAAACCGGTGGGGTCGACTCGCCGCAGGCAATGCGCAAAGTTGCCGAAACCACAGCTAAAGACCTCGAAGTCTCCGGCATTTTCTGCCCCAACGGCGGCAGCGCCAAGATGAATATCGACATCCTCAAAACAGCGGGGCGCGCAAAAAGCGTCTCCCTCGTCTGCATCAACGTCGACTCGAAAATACGCGATCATATCCGCAACGGACTCATCGACATGGCCATCGGTCAGCGTCCATTTTCCATCGGATACCGCCTCGCAGACTATCTCTATCAGATCACGCGCGACGGACTCGACACCACTCTGCGCAGTATCCCTCCAAGCCGCATCGTCGACACCGGCATGCATCAGGTCTCAAGAGAAAACCTCGACGCATACATCGAAACCCTCGAAAAAATGCAGCAGATGGGCATGTAACACCAAATTACATACCTGAAGTTCATCAATAAAATGAAGTTCATCCGGTGAATGGATACTTCATGGTGATAATATGGCTGATGGCAGTCGGCGGTTTGGATGATTTGTTTAAGGTTGGATATCAGGGGTTTTGTCCGTAGATTTTCCTGAGAGTTGTTTCCGGGTAGTAATGTTTGAGGATAGTTGTGTAGTGATTTCCGCTGATAGCCATGCTTACTGCCCCTCGCTGGCACATGCTTGAGCGGCGTTTGCCGTAAAACGCGAGTGTCCCTGAATTGTTGGCTACAGTGATGTCTCCGAAAAATGCGCGTGCGGTTTTTGGTATCATCGCAGTGGCAGCTTTAAGCATGAGTGATACGATCCCGCTGCTCTTGTGATACATGGAATATGAATTGTGCCGGCTGGCAAAAGTGATTCTACTGAATCCCGCGACAGGGCCAGGGATGCCGGCGGGGGTGACGCTGCATCCCCATGATGCGCTTGCAGAAAGTGATGCGGGGGCTGATTGCCCCGTATTATTGTCCCCAAGCACTGATGCGGGGGCATCTGGATTGCATGCCGGATGGTAGTAGATTGAAGCCACGTCGTCCTTGTAGAAAAGGACTTCGCCGTGAGTGAGTTTTGCAGCCTTGATGGACATTGCGTTTTTTGCGTCTGCCCCTTTATATACCTGGCATGCTCCAGTGTCACAGATGGCCCCGTCAACTTTATACCGGTTGCGTATGCCGTAGGTGCGTACCGCCACGGCCTGAGCTTTCATTGCTTCTATGTATTTGACGTTGAGTTCCTTGGCGGTGACAGCTGCCGTGTAGTCTTCGAGTCCGACCACGTTGAACAATGCGACATTCCGTTTGGCGGGTTTGATAATGATGCGGCCATCGTAACGGCGGCGTAATCCCTTGTGGGGAAAGGCGATAGTGACTGGCCCCCGGGTGCAGGCAAATTCGCCGTGGGTATTGGTTGTGGAGAAGTCTCCTGATTTTATGGCTAATTGAGATGAGGATTTTGCCGCGATGGCTTCATTGCTATCAAGAGGTTTGCCGAATAGTGTCAGTCGGCCAGAAGTACATGAGAAAGCGACTTTTTCGGGCGTACGGCCTTTCAGGATCGAGACTCTTATAAGGGTAAAGTCGTCTGTGTCTGCCGCGATCGAGGACGCCGGAAACACGGCCATGATGGCCGTTACGACAATGGCTAAAACGGCATTTTTCATAACGTCGTTTAGTTTGTTCATACACACAGGATACCATAAAACGAAGAAAAAGGCAAAACATCGCAAAAAAATGATAAAAACGCAAGATAATGAGTAGAGTCTCACGTAGTGGGTAACGGCGGGGGATTGGGGCTTGCCGTGAACGATTTCGGTATGCAAATATTTCCGGTTTGTGATTTGGGTCAAATAATCAGGGCTCGTCAAAATGATCTATAGCAGTGTCCGTCATCCACAATAGGGGAGGGCGGCGTGCAATTCCTGGCACGCACATTTCGAAATATTGTTCACATCAACAATGGGCCTTGCGCCCTGCATTTCACCTCTTCTATCGACTGCTATCCCGAATTCTATTGCAGAATTCGGGATAAAGATACAAAGTATTCGATTGCTGCGCTGGCAGATCAGTCGCAGTACACACGCGGTACACGGCGGGAAACTGCACAGGTGAGTTCATAATTGATGGTGCCGATCGATGATGCCACTTCTTCCGCAGGGATGCCGCTGCCTTTCCATGGGCCGAACAGAACGGCATCGTCGCCTGTTGTGGCGGTGGGGATGTCGGTGATATCTACAAGGGTCATATCCATGCAGACCCGGCCGACGACAGGAGCGCGCTGGCCACGGATCATAACGGCGCCCCTGTTGGAGAGCAGGCGCATGTACCCGTCGGCATATCCGGCGGGGATGATCGCGATGCGGCTCTGGCGCGTGGTGGTGAATGTCATGCCATAGCTCAGAGAGCCTCCGGCAGGTACATCCTTGATGAGGACAACATTTGTCATGAATGTCATCGCAGGCATGAGCGAAGTGTCGCTGACTTCGTCTGAAGGCTGAAGACCGTAGAGTGAGATGCCGAATCTGACCATGTCAAAATGGCTGGCGGGCAAAGCAAGTGTAGCTGCGGAATTGGCAATGTGGCGGATACCCGGATCGATCCCGGCTCTTTCAAATGCCTCAAGTAGGGAGCGCCATCGCTCGAGTTGCGACTGTGCATACGAAGTGTCGGATGAGTCAGATGAGGCGAAGTGCGAAAAGACCCCGCCGATCCGCACATTGGGAAGTTCCGCGATTTGTCTCGCGAGAGCGACAGTCGATTCGATCGATGTCAGGCCCATGCGTCCCATGCCGGAGTCGAATTTTATGTGGAGTTCGGCGACTTTTCCGCAGTGCGCGGCCTCGGCAGAGATGGCTTTTGCGAGGGAGTGATCACATACGGCCTGAGCGATACCATATTCGACAACAGTTGCTGCAGATGCGGGGAAGAGCCCAGCAAGGACGAGGATTGGTGCTGAAATACCACAGCGGCGGAGTTCCACAGCTTCGACGGGCGATGCCACAGCGAGCCACGACGCTCCCGCATCGAGAGCCGCACGCGCCACGTGAGCCGCTCCATGACCGTATGCGTCAGCCTTGACGACTGCGGCGACCATAGCGCCGCGCGATCGCTCGATTGCCACCCTGACGTTATTTCTTATGGCATTGAGTGAAATAACAGCTCGTGTGCCCCGGCAGGCTATCGCAAGTTGTGCATCTTCTGCAATTGTATAATTCATAGCGCACCGCACCTGATTGGCATTACTACCATAGTAGTAATTATAACAACGCAACATTGTAAAATGCAAGCGAAAGACTTTCAGTATGAATACGCCCTGGTACAGTGTTGCTGATAGACTTATGCCTCTCCAGACGGACGGTACGTCACCGCGGTATGTGAGTAAACTGATAGTATGTGATATAAGTCTTGTCCATGTGATGCATCCCATGTGGCATACCATGCCTGATCAGAGTTTCTGACTGTGAGTCAAGTATTCACCCGATGTATCGAATAATTAATGGTTGCCATATCAAATATTATATATGTATAATTGGTATAGATGTGAAAAAGCGACAAATCACGAGGTTGTGTTATGCATATTAAAATGTGCCGAAAAAAAGGCGATGTAAGAGTGCTGTACCGTATCGCGGTGATACTGCTTATGATGATGTCGATGAGCAGCGTGACGTTGATCGCAGCCCAGAAATATTCCAAAAAAGGCTCGGGGAGCTGTCCGGGGAATGAAGCGGTGATACAGATCACTGCCAATGACGCGTCGAGGGGTACGAATAACACAAGTGACTTCAGATGGGTCAAGGGAGATTCCGGGTTTACCGATGGAAGCGGTATCGATGCAAACACGATGTACCTCAACTGTGATGGCACGGTAGTGGCGCTCAATCATGACTCAGTCCAGTTTCAGACTGACACCAATACCAGCACCACATCTTTTTCAAAGATACAGATAAATGGATTCAATCAGACAGCGATCGAATCGCTCGCGCTTGACGGCAAGTCGATGTGGTGTTCGCTGTTCATACCGCAGGCGAGTTCGACCTGTGTGTGGGAGTTTCCCAGCGCACTGAGGCTTGACCGTCTGAAACCAAACATTTCGGGGACTCATCTGGTCACGGGAGTCCTCACTCCGATGTCAGAGGGGCGCGTCAAGTGGACATGGGCTTACAATGATCCCACGAATTCGAGCGATGTCGACGGCCCCAACAGCAGCATGTGCGAACACTGCGCTTCTGAAGAATGCTACAAGTGCAACAAATCGGACGAACGGGGCAACATCCAGCTATTCCGAAGATCGGTAGCCGGGCAATATGAAGACCCGGCAGTAACGGTCAGCACCGACAACGACTCGGCCATCGACCCGGGACCGGCAACGCTCAACGACAGGTTTGTCGAATTTCCGGACGAATTCTGCTATGTGATGAGAGTCTCCGACACAGCCGGCAACTACACTGCCACCCTCGCGGAAATCAACACCGACGGCGATACTCTCTCAAAGGAGAAATGCGTCTATCCGGATGGAAAATACCCGTCTTTCATCAGTACCGAATACTACAAAAACTACACGCCGGGAGTCGGCTTTTCCAACATTTTCAAGGTCGACTCATTTTCGCGCAAATTTCTGCTGACAAGCAATCCCTGTTACTATTCCCCTACGTGCGACATGACGGTCGCGCGGAATATCTACATCAAGCTCGTATCGTCCGAACCACTGTTCGACGGTGTCAATCCCTACGGCTACATGCTCAGGGTAAGCGACGGATTCGACAATGACAATGATGGGCTGACCGACGAAGAAACAGGCGGCTACAACGGCATCGACGATGACGGAGACGGGCTCATTGACGAAGACGTCGCGATAACTACCGTCACTTATGCCATTGCCAATGACGACAAGAAAGACAACGATGCCGATGGCTATGTCGACGAGCATCCCAACAGCCTGGCTGGAGCCGACTCGACTGCCAGCGACTGCAACGCCCATGAGCTCTACAGCCGCCCGACCTCCGAATGCCTGCCAGCTCCCAGGGCCACGGCGATCGGCATCGACAATGAAGGCGAAATCACGGGGCCGGCCAACACTAATCCAGTGCTCACGTGGATATGCACTTCTGACAATGTGACGACTCATCCCGAGTGTTCAGGCCTTCCATACGGCCAGTCGGTCTATCTGTACACATGGAACGTTGGCCGCGCCGGGGCGCTGGATATCAATGGTATCGGCATCGAAGACGGTGACTATTCGATTACGTTCACTGCTGCCGACGGTGTCGGCAACGTCACGACAGCCGTGGCGCCGGGTACGGGCGCAGAAACGGTTTTCGACAATACCGGCCCATCGTACAAGGTCGAGTATTTCACATCGTCCGCTTTCACCGACAAATTCAGAGTCGTCGATCACGACAACAAACCGGCTACGCCCGACATGCCAATATTGCCGCTCGGCGATACCTATCTGCTTGTTACCGGCAACGACTACGCCGGCGCGACTCCCTCTGTATACATCTTCAAACCAGATGCTCGGATACCCGTATACGAAGGTATCCCGCAGCCGGGCGACTACGTGTCTCCCCAACTGTACAAGGCATGCAATCAAAACGCGAATTGCGATCTCTGCACCGGCACTGGCTGTGACGGATATGACCCGGCGGTCGAAATGTGCATGTCGTTCAAGGGCTGCCTGTCGATCGACGAATCTTACAACAACGGTTACGCGGGCGTGACGGTCAAGGGCAAGGATCAGAGCGACAACCATACATGGGACCCCGACAACACGATAGCGCAGGCTAACAGGTATGATCAGGATAAAAAAGGCGACGATACCGGACTGGACGGCATCCAGGGCACCGGTGACGATTATGATTCGGATGGAGTCCCGACTTACGGAGTGGAACCGGACACGGCGCTTATCGACGGCTCCATGTTCGCGATCGACATCATAGCGCCAGCAACCCCTTCGATCAGCCTCCCGATCGCCCCATGCGACAATTCGATCGCGAGAGCCAACATGAGCTGTCTCCCATCGGCATCTCCGGTCAATAATCCGACTCTCAAGTGGACTGTGCTCTCAAACGACAAAGATGATGATCTGGACGAACGCATCGACGAAGAATGCGTCGACGGACTCGATGACGACGGCGATGGCGTGATAGACGAAGACGGCAGAATATGCAACGACTCGGGAACGGCCGGATGGGAAGTCCGGCAGTGGCGGCTGCAGATTTCGACATCACCAGACTTTTCTACATACTTCAAGGATTCGATGGTCTCGGGTACTACGCTGCCCATGACGGCAATGCCCGAAAGATCTCTTGCGGCACCCTATTACTGGCGCATCGCGGCCTATGACATGGCGGGCAACCTCGGCCCGTGGAATCCATACGCTACTGGCACTCAGCAACCATACTACACATTCGGCGTCGATATCACTTCACCGAAAATTAACGTTGCGTTTTACGAAGATGAATCCTGCACTACACCCATAACCCTCCTGCCGGAAGGCTATCCGGCAATTGGTGACACCCAGAATGACCCGGACCGTCTCGTATGTCTAAAGCTCACGGCCGACGAACCCCTCGGCAGTTCGCCGCTCGTGGAAATCTCACAAGCCGGCTACAGCCTCATATCCACTGGCACGGTGCTGTTCGCCTCTGGCGCAAATCCTGTATACATCACCACATTCGAAGTCGACGCAAAAGGCGCCGGCGCGATATTCTCCGACGGATTCGCCTACATCTACACAACCGCCGTGGACGAATTCGGTAACACAGCTACCCATGTAGCTCCACAGAGCGGTGAAAGATTCTATGTCGACGCCGTAGCGCCACAATGCGAACTCAACACGGTCGATCCCTCGCCAGCTTCCAGCGACAATGACCGGGACGGCATCAAAGACGAGCTTGTGCAGGATGCCCTGACCATTTCCATGACTTGCAACAAATACATCGGACCGACCGCCAAAATACGTGTCAAACAGAACAATTTTTCATCGACATCGACCATGGACGACATGATAGACAATGACTGTGACGGCAGGATAGACGAGGAAAATACCGTTTCGTCCGACATCGACAATGACGGTCTGATCGGCGAAGACCTCGGCTCGACAGGCGCAAGGCCGGGCAGCGGATGTCTCATCACAACCACATTTTCCACCGGCACGGCATTCGTCTATTCGGGAAAATACAACGTCGTATCGAAATATTACGACGGAGCCGCGACTGTCTACATTGGAGATACCAATCCAACTTCACAATACTACCTCAAGGACCTCATCGGCAATCCGATCTATTCGACCGGGCAATTCGAAGTCGACACCACTGCTCCGGCCTCTCCCACTCTCGTGTCACCGGCCCACAACCAGGTGCTCAACAACGGCAATCCCCAGATGGGATGGCGCATGGAACCACGCGTCTCGGACCTGAAAAACTACACTGTCGAGATTTCCACATCTTCGAGCTTCGCCACCCTTGCGGCGACGGCAGAAGTCGGCGACTCTGGCTCAGGCACATCCTTTTACCACACAATATCGCAATATGACATCATCAGCGGCGCCGATAAGTTGCCCGACGGTAAATACTACTGGCGTGTTTTCAGCAGAGATCAGGCATTCAACAAGAGCGATTCGAGCCTTGTCTACACATTTTATGTCGATACTACGCCGCCGTCCGTTCCGGTATTCACCGAAGCCGAAACAGTCACTACAACGGCGTCAACTCCCCTCAAGGGCAGCACGTCGCCCGCCGAGCCCAACTCGAAGGTATACATATTCGTTAACACCGTATATGTCGGATTTGTAACCACTGATTCCGCAGGAAAATTCACTGTCGGCATAGACGACGACAGCGATGGCATGACCGACGAAGACCCTATCGACACTGTGGACAATGATTTCGACGGACTGACCGACGAAGACCCGTTGGGCATCTTCCTCAACGAGGGTATAAATGTCATCGAAGGTTTCGTCGTGGACACCGGCGGCAACGAAGGCCCCAAGGGATGTTCCCCCAGTTCCACGATTTACGACTCCGATCTCAGTCAGTGCATCGTGCGCAGAGACTCCGGCCCGCCGTCCTTCATCGTCACCTATTATTCCGACCTCGCTTTTACTCAGCCGCTCGCACAAAATCCCGCAACGGGCAGGCAGATCGCAAAAGCCGGCACTGTCTATCTGCGAATCAATTCGAGCGAATTACTCGAAACCGAGGCCGGCGGCCCCAACCCGCCGACTTTCACCGTCAATTTCCCAGGGACTACCGATAAGGGCACCACACTCGCCACTCCCGTCAACGGCTCCAAAACCGAATTCGTCGGCACGGTGACTGTCAATGCCGCTGCGCCCCCTTCCCATGTGGACGGTGATGCTGAAGTCTATGTCAAAGGGTTCGACAGGGAAGGAAACGAAACTCCCGATGGCTCACTGCCCGCTTATGGCGCATACTTCACCGTCGACACCACGCTCCCAATCCTCTCCACTTCATTCTATTCCAACACGGCCCTGACCGAAACGATGAAAAAAGACGAGACACTCACATCGGTCATAAAGGCAGGCAAGGGATACGTGAAAATTGTCTCAAGCGAAAAATTGCTTAACCCCCCGCTTGTCAGCATAGACCAACCTGGCACCAATGACATCATCGACGCTCCCACAACCGCGATCGACACTTCCAAACTCAACTTCAGATACGAATACACGGCAATCACGGCCGATGGGACTGCCAACATCGACGGCACGCGCACCATTACAGTCAACGCCACCGACCTTGCGGGCAACACCGCATCGGCGATTGTCCCGAGCGTGCCGGCCTTTAAAGTCGACACAACCCCGCCCAATCCGCCGGCTCTCATCCTCTCCACCAACTCTACGATCTACACAAGCATCATGGGCAGCGGCAGCGTAACGAAACCGGACGGCTATGCCGAATCGTATGCCACCGTTGAAAGTTTCGTCTCCCTCTCTCTGCCGATGTCGCCTTCGGACGGCATAGACAACGACGGAGATGGTCGCGTCGACGAAGAACCAAACGGCATAAACGGCATCGACGACGATGGCGACGGATTTACCGACGAAGACATTTCCAGCTCGACCTGCGCAACGGGAAAAATATGGGACACCGTAATGAGCGAGTGCATCAACCCATCCGTCTATAAGCCCACACCCGACGGTACGGCCACAACTGACTCTTCCGGCGGATTCAACATCTCGATCACGGGCATCAAGCCGGGCGCCAACTACATCTACACCCGGGCGACTGACATCGCTGGCAACGTGAGCGCATTCGGCACACCGATCCTGCTTGCCGGCGTCATCAGCGAATCCATCAGACTGACCCACACCTATCCCGCAGGATGGAATCTTGTCGGCATCCCCCTGCAACCTGCCGCGGCATCCCCCAATTCCGCCCTTTCGCTCCTCGACGTGAAGTTCTACCAGTTCAAAGGCGGACAGTACATCTCCGATCTTGGCATCGATCCAGCTGCTCCAGGCGTCTGCTACTGGGCATTTTTCCCGACAGAAAAGACAGCCGTTTCCCAGGGCGTCACTTCGACGACCAACGCTATCCATCTCGCTGCAGGCTGGAACCTCATCGCCATTCCATACAACCTCGATGTCAGATGGGACGACAACATGATGGTCTATTATCAGGAAAATCTTTATCAGATCGGCACATCTGCCGCCAACCTGCTGATCGAACCATATATATATGAATATGACGGCAACAGCGTCGCGCCCGGTTATTCGGCTCCGATATCGGTCACGGACGGATTTGTCATGAAACCCTGGATCGGTTACGCCGTGAAAGCACTCACAGAGTCGTGGCTCGTATTTCCCGATCAATTCGGAATGGCCCGACCGGTGGGAATAAAATGAAAAATGCCACGTCTAAACATGTAAGGTGATATACGCCGCCTGGACATAACTCTATCCGGCAGCGCGATCGTATGATGTGATAGCCCCGTACTCTGCCCCGGAGTACGGGACAATGGGGCGATCTAGACAGCATCTGTGCTTTCTGCCCGGACTACAGGATGTCTAATGCAAATCTCATATTGTGGATTGCGCCGTCTCACATCACGATTTTTCCTGTGCATCCTGCTCTCACTTCTGTTTATCCCCTTCCATATCACCACCACGCTCGCCGCCCAGCTTTCACCGGCCGAAGAATCTCTTATCGTTGATAATTACCTCAGCTTGATGACAACGGCAAAAAGCAGCGCCGCAAAAGTTGACTCTCCAATCACCAGGCTGGCAGACCCCACCATGACCGTCCTCAATGTGGTCCGCAACTGGGACTCGATGTCCCAGGACGCGCGCGCACGGCTCTCTCCCCACATCTCCCTCTCCGAGCCTGACGGCAGCATGCGTACCGTCAATAGTACGGATATGGTTTGCGGATTTGACGAAACCTCTGCCGAATACGTCGACACAACACATTTCCGAGTCATCTACACATCCACAGGCACCAACGCTGTCACAACCGAATACCTTGAAGTCGTCAAAAAGTCCCTCGAATTCGTCTGGTCTAAAATAGCCTCGGACGGTTACATCGCGCCACTCACGCCAAGCGACGGAAAGCTCCGCATCAACATCTGCGACATTATCGGCCAGGGCTTCTATGGCCTGACAGCAGCCGAGGTGCTACTTGGCAACAACACTGCGATTACTGGAGTTTACATCGACAATGACTACAACGCTGTCCAACTGCTCACTGGTGAGACAAGGTACGATGTAGCGCGGATTACCATTGCGCACGAACTCTTTCACTCCATGCAGTTCGCAGTCAACTATATGGCCCCGAGCTACTGGCTGATGGAAGCTAACGCCGTATGGAACGAAAACAATACTTACCCCTCGATAGACGACTATACCTTCTACCTCAGTGAACGCTTCTCCAATCTCAACAAATCAATAGACATCTTTTCGTCATACAACACACTTGCATACGGCTCAGGCATATTTTTCATCTACCTGACGGACAATCATTATCCGGCGATCGTGCGCGACATCTGGAGCGCCATCGGCACTCGCTGCGCCTCCTCCACACCGCCGCAGTGGTGTTCGACCACCACCAATGAAATCGATCTTGTCGACGAGCTGCTCCAGACAAAGGGGATCGGACTCGATGAAGCATATACAAGATTCAATGTCGCCAACTACCAGAAAGATTATGACGATGGAGACAAATCATATTTCGCTACAGTACCGCTGACCGAATTGAAAGCCGCGACGGCATCTGCCGCGAAAGCCAGTCAGCTCAACCACCTTGCCGCCGACTTCTACAGGATCACTCCACAGACCGGCGAATCATCCGACATGCTGTCGCTTTCATTCAGCGGCGGTATCAATGACTGGGGGATCGCCATCGTCCGCACATCCGTCACTGGTAGCGAAACCGTTCAGTACTATCCCATCGAGTCTGCTTCGCCCCAACTCACACTCATCATCGACGGCCTCGGGCAAGACATTTCATCTATAGTCCTCATCGTCGCCAACACCGAACAACTTCTCAACAACCGCCAGTATACCATCAACTATAGTCTGGTCACCAATACGATCGAGTGTACGCATGTGTTCCCCCAGGGATGGAGTCTCATGGGACTGCCCTTCACCCCGCTCAAAACCAGATTGTCAGAAATTCTGAATAATTCCACTACCTATTCTTATGTACTCACGCAGGATTCCTACGCCGACGGCGATGCTACAGCGGCCGCCGCAGGCAGTGCCTTCTGGGTCTATTTCCCAACGGAGGTGTCGATTTCCACACTGGGACTTGCCGACAGCACCGTTACGGAAGTTGCCCTGACACAGGGGTGGAACACTGTCTCAGTGCCGTATCCTTCCCCCGCCCAATGGGATTCCTCGGTCAATGTGAAAACCGCAACGGCACAATATTCAATTACGGACGAAGCGGCGGACACTCTCATAAAAAACACCATCTACACATATTCTTCCGAGACCAACGATCTTTCCAACGCCATCACTCCAGAAGACGGCTACACCATCTCCCAATGGGAAGGCTTCGCGATCTACGCCAAAGAGGCCTGTACGCTTGTGTTTCCCGTCCCTGCGCAATGATCTCCGGCAGAATTTCAGGAGAAATCAGCTACGAAATATCCTTGGCGCAAGAGAATACCCGGCGTACATCAAGTGGATGAGTTGCATTTTCATAACGGCATTGACATCAAATCCATAATTGCTACAATGTTATTCTGTATTCAAAAGGCTTGTGCCATGCGAATATGATCATAACCGGGCAGTGATCCGGTTTCAGGGCCTGTAGCTCAGCGGTAGAGCAGCGGACTCATAATCCGTTGGTCGTGGGTTCGAATCCCCCCGGGCCCATATATACAAGGGCGTTTAGCTCAGCGGGAGAGCGCTTGCCTTACAAGCAAGATGTCACTGGTTCAAATCCAGTAACGCCCATTTCCTGCCTATCCATGATCCCCGTTATTTCACTTCCGTGTCGATCCCCATTTTCATGCGGATTCCGTGGTAATTCACGGCAAGTGATCAGATGTGCGCATCGACAAAGCTCACAACTTTTCGCCAGGCATCTGAGGCGTTTTTCATTTCTTCAGCCGTGTGTTTTGAGGGATCGAGAAAAAAGAGGAATCCGTGTCCGACGGAAGGCACGATAAAGAATTCGTGTGGGCGGGCGGCTGATTTGAGAGCGTTCGACATTTCGCGTCCCTGAGATGGCGGGACGGTGATATCTTTTTCGCCATAGATGAGCAGCAGGGGAGTCCTTACTAGCCCGGCGTCGAGTGCGGGTGCGCGGTTGCGGAAGGCGGCTGGTTTGTCCGATGGGCCGTCGCCGTAGACTTTGCGCGAGAGCGGGTCTGTGACGTCGTGTCCCGAGTCAATAAGGTACTGATACCATGTAAATGTGTCAGTCACTCCATAAGCGCATACTGCCGCCCTGAAGGAATCGTCACGCTGGATGGCGAGCAGTGTGATGATGCCGCCGTGGCTGGCGCCTATGAGCGCGACGCGGCGTGGATCGGTCACAGGCAGGGCGCGGACGTATTTCGCGGCATTGAGCACATCGTTGACTTCTCCGGCCGCGACTTCTATTTCTCCATCGGAGCCGTCTTCGCCCCGATAACTCGGTGCGAAGACTACGTAACCTCTTGCTGCGAGTTCGCGAGCGCGGCGTTTGAGGGGCGAAGGCACGCCTCCAACTCCCCCGTGTGCGAATATGATTGCGGGGCTTTTCCTGACATTTTTTGCGGTCGTTGATTTTCCGGCGTATTTCTTTGTCGGGAGATAGAGAAATCCTTTTACTTTAAGCCCGTCACTCATATATGTTACTTCGTACTCGGTTTTAGCTTTGTTGATCGCTTTCTGGCGCATCAGGGAACCGTCCGAAAACACGGCTGCCGAGGGCTGCTGGCCAGAGGGCAGCGATAGTGCCAGCATGATTGTTGTGATGCCGGTAATGAGTGACTTTTTCATTGTGCCTCCATGCCGGATACCGGGCGCGTGTATACCAGATAAGAGGTATACGATGGCTCCCCGCCAGATGTTTTGTATGTCTTGAATGCCCTAACCGCGATTTCGCGGTCGCCGGTTTTTGATAGAAAAATACCTTCCGGCAACTGCCCGGGACGCATTATGATCATCGCGGGTGACTGAAAATATGGGATATCCTCTGGTTCGCATAATTTCACCCCGATGTTTTCTGCGGTGGCGCTTATGTCGAGTGACTCGCTCTTTGACCATACAAGGTCTTCCACTGTCGGCGGCGAATAGAAGAAAAGGTGCGTGTAGACGTATGGGATCACGGTAGTAATCGCAGCGGTTTTGACCTTGCCGTCGAGCCGTGCGCTCATCATGTCGTCAAGTGCCTCCTGAAAACCGCCTGCAAAGAAGATCGACGATTCGGAGGGGAATTTTGTGAAGTAGTCACGATAGTATGGGCCGGCGCTTGCCGCGAATGCCATGACGATGACAGCGGAAACAACAGCAGCAAGTTGTTTTTTGGCCGAAAGCAGCCCTGTCAGCCTGACCAGACCATAAGCACAAGTCAGTTGCAGTGCCGAGTCTCCGATAAGTGATCGGATGCCGTGCTGCTGTCCCCACGTCATCGTTGACGCTCCGACAGGAAACAGCAGCAACCATAGCAGCATAGTCCTGGCGTGTTTGCCCCGAAAGTCGCGAAGCAGGAAATACACGCCGACCGGGAGCAAAAACGCACAGGCATGGAGTAGCTGGCCATAATCACGAGGACCATGCACAAGTGAATTGGTATCGCCGCGAGAAAACAGGAACGAGGGCGAAAAATAGGAAATGTAATTGGTGCAGAACCCGTAAAGAGTTCGGGCCGGCGCATACCTGGCAATGAAATCGAATAATGCGGAACCTTTCCCCAAAAGATGACCGGTCATTGCCGAATGAAACGCTTCGCTGTCGATCGAGGCAATTTCGAAATAATCGTTGAGTCCCGCATCGGCCCTGAAGTGTCCCATCGCCAGCGGCAGGAAAAACGCCGCGACTACAAGCGCGGCTGCGACTGTCCTGCCCGGCACCCTGCGAACTGTATCAATATTGATTATCAGCAGTCCTGTCAAAAACAGCGGCACAAAAACGAGCGCTACCGGATAGGCATAAAAACATAGTCCGGCGCAGACAGCACCCGGGATCACCAGCCATGCCCTGCCTTCGAGGCCTTTAAGGAGAAAATAAACCGCGAATGAAAAATAGGCCGGAAATGAAATGGCCTCGAATCCGAGCCGGCTGAAATGCACGCTCCACGGCGCGAAAGCAAGCATGGCAGACGCGACGAGGGCGACAGTTACACTTGAAAATAGAAGTCTACCGAGGAGAAAAATCCCCAGGACTCCCGCAAGGCCGAAAAACACCGATGTCAGTCTTGCCGCGAAAGGTGACAGCCCGAGCGTCTTGACAACGAGCACTTCAGGATAAAAATAGGCAGGATGTTTGGGATTCCAGCTCGACATCGGATAAAGTGGCAGATACCTGCCCTTTTCATCTTTTCCAGTTTCGCCGATGAGCCATGCGTCAAAAGCGATCGAAGCTTCGTCGACCTGCATCCCTGAAGGATTGGCAGCCAAGTCGAACACGCGCAGAAAACCGGCCACACAAAATATCGCCGCTAACGCCACGGCGGCAAGTGGTGTAAGCCTGCGTGCAGGCATGTTTGCGCTCTTGCGGCAGTTCATTTCGCGCGATTCTGCTTTGCCACGATTTCATCAACGAACGGGACGACAACTGACTTCCAGTCCTCGAACGAAATGCCGTTGCGCAGATTTGCCTCATAGAGCAGAGTGCCGGCATGCGGCGGCACGTGATAATCGTGAGGCGGGAGTACTCGATATGGCTCGCCGTACTTTTTGAGTTTCTTTTTGTCGATGGATGCTTTCAGGGTAGCCGCGATATTAGCCTGCGACGGATAAAAATCAATAATGTTGACCTTGATTTTGAGTATCTCATCATCGACAGGAGTGTAGAGGGTGTCAATGCCCTCGAACGGGATGAAAACATTGGTGCGCTGTGCGCCTGCGGCATTGTTATACAGGGGAAACTCGTATACTTCCCTGACCGAAGGGACATCTTTTCTCAGCAGGGCCGCGATCACGTTAGTGACATCGTGATCCATGCTGCCGCCCTCGTAGGCATCCGCGAAGATATATGTGGGCTTAACCTTTCGCGCTATTTCGAGAGAGTGCGTGTATATCTCCCTGACATTCCTGTATGAGTGGCGATCAGGAAATTTCAGAAAATACATACGCTCCTGCTTCACGCCGACAGAGCCGACCGCCGCGCGCGCTTCCTTTTCTCTCTGCACCGCATCGGCCGTGCCGGCTCCGTCCGTTGTCCAGATCACATAAACGTCGTTGCCTGCCTTTACCATAGACGTGATGTGACCGATGATCAGCGTTTCATCATCCTGATGCGCAAAGATATACAGATATCTGTCAGGAGCAGCGCCATCAGCCGCAACGACAAATCCGCCGGTTGTCACAACAGACAAAAATAGCACCGCGAAAAAGACCCTCATGATTTTTTTCATAAAACCTCCGCAAAAAACGCCAATATCACACCTATCCTATACTATACCACAGCGGAGACAGTAATACTAAATCCAAAAAGCACTTTCATGGCAGGTCACGGCGACGGATTCCTTGTAATCCATTTCAAAAAAACTTTCTCTCACGGATGTAAGATGGCAGAGAGTCAAGCAATATATTAGCGAGTCAACAAAAATAGTCGCGACACGGTTTTAACTGTTGACAACGGAATATCTAAATGATAGTATAGCCTCCATACTCAAGCGAAATGGAAGCACTGCTACATTTCCGCTGAAAGCTGAACGAGTACATGGCGAACACCGCAATCCGCCAGAGTACCATCCGGCTCACCGTTTTCCGGGGCATCGAAAGCCCATTGAAGATAATATGCGGAAAAAACACGAGAAAGGAAGGATTCTTAAATGAAAACCTCAAAAGCGCTATACGCAGCTCTCCTCGCAGCATTCTTTGGATTCGGTGCATCTGTCCTCCCCATGAACATGGGCGGCAGCCTGTTCACCACCCCGGCAATCGCCGAAGATGACGAAGACCCGTTTGCCAACCTCATGGAAACAACCTTCGTCTCCGTCGACAAAGTCGACTTCGCGGCACCGGCAGCCGGAGCGGCCGCAAAAGTCACTGCCACGCTCTCCCTGCTCGACGAAGAGGAAATTTCCAAAATCGATACAGTGAAACTCGTCTACTCGGTCAATGGCGGCGATGCTGCGTCAGTCGATATGACAGGCGACGGAAAAACCTACACAGCCGAAATCCCCGGTCAGGCAGCCGGCGCGAAAGTAGAATTTTACATCCAGGCAATGGACGCTCTTAAAAATGTGACCACAGGCGCGTTCTCCTCCTCCACAAAATTCGTCGAAGGCGTTGCCGACATGGACAACAGCCCCGACCTCGTCCCCGACGACACGGACATCCTCGGCATTTCGGCCAACTATGACAAAGATTACATCTATGTCAACTTCGACGTACAGGGCAAAGTCAACGGCGGCTCGATCGAACCCCCGAACATCGTCCTCTACGGCATTAAAATCACGGACCCCCAGGTCGACACCACCGAAGGTCTCATGGTCGGCAAACTCTGGGCCTATCTCCCGCTTGCTACAGACAAGGCAGTCCAGGAAAAATTCCTCCCCATGCTCACACAGGCTGGCGGCGAAGTCCTCAATCAGGTTGACCCCGATGGCTCCAGACTCAAAAAAGTCATGGAAACCGGCATGCTCGTCCTCGACATCCAGAAACTCATGGGTGGAGACATCCCCAGCGGCCTTCTCTTCTCGGCAGACCCCGAAGCCAAAGTCGACGGCAACAAATTCATGGGCAAAATCAAAAGAGCCGCTTTCGCCGATGCGAAATCACTCAGATTCATCATCCTCACGGCATCCAACGGTTCGATCGACTCACTCATGCCCACCCCGCTCAACTGCTCCAACTTCCTCACGCTCGACATGACCAACTACAGCTACACCGTGCAGTAATCTTTTAGTATCTGACAATCACGCAAAGCAAAGTGCGGGCGGCAACGCCCGCACTTTTTGCATACAATAGACGAAAACTGCCTCCTCGCCTGTGCATTTCTCCCTAATTGTGACTGCAAGCCCATATTTTTATGTATTGCAGCGGATTGGTATAAGTACCCCTTCCAAAAAACTTCCTGATTACCCCTGAAACTCAGATATAGCAACAACCACTGTAAAACGCAAAAAACTGATGGTTACAGACGAACTCATGGAGGACAAAAGACAAGATTTTTCGCTTCACTCAGAATGACACTCAAAAACAGGAGTTCTTTTATCTGCCGAAAACAGAATTGTGACATCCTGATATCAAAAAGCCCGTCATTCTGAGCGAAGCGAAGAATCTTGTTCTTGTTTGACCATCTGAGTTTCGGGGGTAATCCGGAAAAACTTTATACGCTAAGGGTTTGGAAGAAAATAAACATAGCAAGATTGCGCCGGATTTTTGGCCGTAATCAAGGCGCTTGCGAAGGAGCATACCTAAAGGTATGTAACTGAGCAGGCAACACAGAAGACGGAAAATAAGACAAGCAAGATGCTAAGGTTATATTGTGACAAGCCCTACCATCAGTCATTTCATCGGATTGAAGGTACGCGACATAGACTGCGGATTCAAG
>CAZQSL010000036.1:0-30006 GCA_964595945.1 uncultured bacterium | reverse complement strand
CTGAGTTTCAGGGATAATCAGGATAGAATTCGGGTTTATTCACTCATGCCGCATCTGGCATCCGCGGATTCTGCTGTGGTATTGAAGGGGCCATTCTCTTGACGGCCAGTAGAAAACCGTGTGCCGGATCACCGGTATCTTTCCACGATATACCTGAATCGCGAATAGGCCGTAAACTCGCAAAAATCGTCTCTGGTGATTTTCGTGGCATCCGCAAATCCCATCGTCGTGCCACCTGGCACGACACCCTTGCGGATCGACGAACTCGGCAGCGGGATACTGCTGGCATCATACCGTTCGTCCACTGTCACGCTGCCCGCAATCCCCCGGATTTTGTGCAGCAGGACATTCATGTTGGCATTGAACGACCTCGCTGTCATATCGCCGAGCAATCCCTTGAAATGAAAATTGCCTGCTGTCAGTCTCGTATGCTGCTCGCGGGAGAAATTGAAAAGATCGGCCACGCCCACATACTCGGTTTTTTCGATCTTTGCGGCGGGCCGCGTCTTGATTTTTACCGGCATTGCCGGATTCAGTCCCAACCCCACCGATTTTCTGGGCGGGCCGGCTACTGTCACGGAATTGACGGCGATAGTAGTCATCACTACCAGCACGCGGTCGCCTCTTTCGACAATGTTGCTTGAGGGGTTGTCGTCGTCGCCGAAAACTATCCGGCTGCCATCGGCCGAGCCATTGTGGAAAACCTCCATCACGGGTATGTCGAACGTGAATGTATTGCGAAAGAGACTCGTGACAAATCCAGCCGCGCGCAGCCTGAGCATCGCGCCCTGCATCTCGTGGAAGTCCATGCCGCGCAGCAGCGCGATATAGCCGCCGGGCCGCACCTTGATCTTGATGTCGAGCGGCGACATGCCGCATGACTCGCTGAGCCGCTTTCTGACTTCCGGCGTGACTTCTTCGAGTGGATGTATCACTATCGTGAACACATCGTCACGATCGATTCCCCCCTCGACTATCACTCCATTCCATGTGCTTTTCAACAAATGCCCCTTTTCTCCACCATGTCCAGCCTTCGGGATTTCCATTCGATGCCTCGATTTTACAGCAACCATGCTCCCTCTGTCCATTTCTCACGGTGAGCACGGCATGTTTTTTTCGCCCGGCAAGTATAAAATATACGCGCCCTTCGCCATAATATCTAATGATCAGAAAAATGTTAGAGGTGCAACGATGCAAAGCGTAGGATTCATCGGATGGCGCGGAATGGTCGGCTCCGTGCTCATGGAAAGAATGCAGGCCGAAGGAGATTTCAAAGGATTCGAATCAACCTTCTACTCCACATCGCAGATAGGTCAGGCCGGCCCCGGCTTCGGATCAGACTCATCACCACTCGGCGACGCCTTCGACGTGGCCGCACTCGCGAAACACGACATCATCGTCACCTGCCAGGGCGGCGACTACACCAAAAAAGTATATCCCGAAATCCGCGCCACCGGCTGGCAGGGCTACTGGATCGACGCAGCCTCCGCGCTCCGCATGGAAAATGACAGTGTCCTCGTCCTCGATCCCGTCAACCGCGACGTCATCGACACCGCGCTCGCCTCAGGCGCAAAAGACTACATCGGCTCCAACTGCACCGTCAGTCTCATGCTCATGGCCCTCGCCGGCCTCTTCAGGCACGGCCTCGTCGAATGGCTCATTTCCATGACCTACCAGGCCGCCTCAGGCGCAGGCGCCAACAACATGCGCGAACTCGTCGCTCAAATGGGAGCCATCGCCGACTCATGCAAAGGCCAGCTCCACAACCCCGCCACCGGCATCCTCGAAATAGACCGCATCGTCGCCGACACTATCCGCGACGACTCATTCCCTATCTCCAATTTCAAAGCCCCCCTCGCCGGCAGCCTCATCGCCTGGATCGACGCACTCATGCCAAGCGGCCAGACCAGGGAAGAATGGAAAGGCTACGCCGAAACCAACAAAATCCTCGACCTCGACCCGCCCGTCAACATCGACGGCCTCTGCGTCCGCGTCGGCGCCATGCGCTGCCACAGCCAGGCCATTACCGTCAAACTCACAAAAGATATCCCCCTCGACGAAATCACCGCTATCATCGCCTCCTCCAGCGACTGGGTCCGCATCATCCCCAACACACCCGAAGAAACCCGCGCGCACCTCTCACCCGCCGCCGTCTCGGGCCGCCTCGACATCCCCGTCGGCCGCATCAAAAAAGCCAACATCGGCCCCCAATATATCACTCTCTTCACCTGCGGCGACCAGCTCCTCTGGGGCGCGGCCGAACCCATCAGACGTATCCTCAACATTATCGTCGAATTCGTCGAAAACAAATAAAGGCTCTGAATGGAAACAGCCATCGCGGCCTTGCGCCGGTTGTCTGTCCGCAATCTTTGCGAAAGAGATGTCTGAAAACGTGTCACCGGACAGGCAGCACGGAAACACGCAAAAAGACAAACAACCGGCGAAAGTCGTTTTGCGACAGACCCTGATCGTCGTATCACACACCGGGACGGGCGTGAGCATCCAGTCGAAAGCCCGTCCCCTCTCTTCCGGCAGCTACTCATGAAATCTCGCATCAAACGATGGATCACAGTCCTGCTACTGATAGGTCTGGCAACAGTCGGCGACTACTATCTGTATCCGAAATTTTCATCATGGAGCCCCCCGCCTCCTGATCATACCACCAACGGCGCCTGGATGAGGCACACATGGTACTTCGGCCAGCGCTCCGGGAAAGAACTCTCTGACTCCATCGACAATCTCGAAAGAAACTCCATCGCATACGCCTACTACCACGTCCGCTCGACAAGTAAAGACGGCCGCCTCAAATACCGCTTCCCCGCGCAGGCCCGCCAACTTACTGCCGCGATACACCGCCAGTCGCCACAAACAAAAGCCATCGCGTGGATATTCATCGGCAACCAGAAAAAATGGGGCGGCGTCGTAGACTTGTCCGACAGTCCGACCCGCCAGACCATCATCGCGGAAGCACTTTTTCTCACCACGCAGGCAGGATTCGACGGCATACAATACGACTACGAAATCTGTCGCGATGGCGACCCGGGATTTCTCGAACTTCTCAAGGAAACACGCGCCGCACTCCCCGCCGGCAA
Organism: uncultured bacterium; assembly: GCA_964595945.1. Lineage (GTDB taxonomy): Bacteria > UBP15 > UBA6099 > UBA6099 > JAJRTR01 > CAZQSL01. Next base: position 26,914 of record CAZQSL010000036.1, on the reverse strand, counting down.
AATCATGTCAGTCGCCTCACCCATGTGGATGCCCGCACAGATCAGGTCCCTCGCATACTGGAGCGAAAACTACTTCACACAAGTCGCCAAGCATGCCGACCAGATAGCCGTCATGTGCTACGACTCGGCAATGCCCACCCCGCGCGCCTATGTCTGGCTGCTTACCCAGCAAGTCATCCGCGTGTCCAATGCCGTCGCCGCCGCTCACTCACCCTGCAATATCCTCTTCGGCGTCCCCACATACTTCCCCGGCGGACGCTCTCACAATCCGCATGTCGAAAATATATCGGTCGCCATAAAAGGCATACGCCGCGGCATCGCCCGCCATCGCACCGACAGGTCGGTCATCGACGGCATCGCACTCTTTGCCGAGTACACTACCGATGACACCGAATGGCAGTCGTACAGAAACCTGTGGCTCTCCGGCTCCCGCTGATCCCGACAGGTATAATCGGTGATGTATCCGACGCCACGGATCGCCCTCCGCACCATTCATATTCCATCATGGACTCGAATTGGCGTCAAATATATGATAAACAGGTAACCGTTCACGGAATACTCGCGGAGAACCTTTTTTTGCAAAAAAGGGGTCTCCATGCTCTTGTCGTGAACGCTTACAAAAACAGAAGTATGGTTCAGTTTCGGTTCTGACTCTTTCAACAGATTCTGACACGGCTATCCTGCATTGGCCCGCTGCCGTGTTCGGGCTGGAAATTATCAATTTATGACAATTACACAAAAAGCGCATCTGACAGCCAGGATAACGCTGAAAAAGCAGGATGAACACGCCATTGTTTGATTTGATGAAACCTCAACCGGGGGTAGAAGTTACCAATCAGAAACAAAGTAAAAAAATATTCTCAAAAAGGGTGGATTTTTGCATTTGGCGTGTCTATAATAATTGTAGCTTCCTCGATACTGTAAGCGAACAAGAGTGTATTGTTCGGATAAGAAAGCGACAATCCACTTGAAACACCGGGGAAGCGGCGTAGAACCTATACGCACATGACCTTGCCCACTTATTTCCTCAATTTCCCCATAGTGTCTTCGACGACACTTCCGGTGGTTCCAACAGAACCACCATTTTTTTTGGCTTCGCTGCCCCACAACAGAAAAACCTAATACGATTATGGAGGGGAGAACCCCCTTTTACAAGAATATGAAAAAAAATCAGGAGGCCCCCCATTTCTTTGTGATATGTTTCACAATCACGTCGCTGTTTTTACGGATATTCGATAATCGTTCGCAGTGTATCAATGTTTCTGGACATGTCCTGTCCCATATCGGCGCGTTGAATTACATGCAACATAATGAGTAAAATATGAGAACCATCTGGGACAGACATGTTATTCGTTTCGCTCGGAATGACACTGGAGAATACCAGCCCAATGCCGCTGGTTAATCCCAAACGCGGCAGTAGAACATACAGATTGCCGCGTTTGGCAGCCTTGACTATGGCGAACTGCTGTGTTGCCGGTGCATTTTTTTGTTCGCGTATGCCGAATACTGCTCACTGCAAAAATGCTCTTTGCGCCTTGTATTATATCCCTTCTTGCGACTGCTATCCCGAATTCCATTGCAGAATTGGGTTAATTGAATGCCTGGCGAATTGGTATCAGTCAGAGAGAATGTCGCTGGAGATCGACTCGACGAGGTGGCGCGCTGCGCCAGCCCAGAATGAGTGGGCATTGCCGGTGATGATCTGCTGGCAGATGCGCAGTGCGTCGGCAGGGCGGTCGAGTGAGATGTAGAGGGTGGCGAGGCGCATGCCGATCAGGGCAGAATTTTCGGGGTCAGACTGCGCGGTCATGGCAGTGGCGAGCAGCGCTATGGCGTCTTCGGGTTGATGGCTGCGCTGGTAGACACTTGCGAGGAGAGTCACGGCTGTGGGGTCGGGCATGTCGGCGGCGGCGAGTGGCGTGAGGATTGTCCGGGCTTCGGAGAGATTGCCCGAGAGGAGGCAGCGTTCGGCGCGAAGGAGTGATGTGGTGGTTTCCCGGCCGCGGGCGGGCTCTTCGTCGATGAAGAGGGTGCGTGAGAGGGCGTCGTCGACGTAGGAGCTTTCGGGGAATTGTTCGACGAGGCGCGAGTAGAGTTTTGCGGCGGCGGCGGTGTCCTGTTTGTCGAGCAGGAGGAGTTCGGCCTGGGCGAATAGGATTTCGTCGGCGATGCGGGTGGTCCAGGGTTGTTTCGAGAGAGAGTCGTAGAGAGAGACGGCAGTGTCGAACATGCCGGCGCGGAGTGCATCGCGTGCCTGCCGCGCGTCGTCGCGCCAGGGGCTGGAGGGGAAGGCGGCGGCGAGTCTGGTGTGATATTCGAATGCGGAGTTGAATTCGCCGGAGTCTTCGAGCAGAGAGGCGAGCCGAGAGAGTGCTTCGTCGGTGCCGGCGGCGGTGGGAAATTCGCTGATGACGGAGGTAAGCGCGGTGCGTGCGCGGCTGAGGTCGGAAGCCTGTTGCCATGCGCCCGCAGCCTGCATGAGGGATTGCTGGCGGATGGAAGGCAGTGCGGCAGCGGCGGCTTCGTAGAGCAGTGCGGCGTCGGATGGCGCGCCGCGAGAGAGGCGGCGGCCCGCGATGTCGCGGAGAAATGCGCCGGGGTCGCTGCTTTTGGCGGCGAGGGCGGTGGCGGCGGACACTGCGGCGGCGGGGTCTTTTTCGAGGAAGTTGATTTCCGCAAGGAGTTGGGTGAGCAGAGTGCTGGAGGGATATTTGTCGAGCGCTGCGGAGATGAGTGCCTGGGCCTTGCCGCGGAGTTCGTCGCGGGCGGCGAGTTCGTAGAGGATTTTTGCAAAGGAGGGGTCGGGCGAAGTGGAGATGATCGAGAGGTATTCGCGGAAGGATTTTTCGTATTGCATCTGGATGTTGTAGAGGTTGGCGAGATCGAAGGAGAAGATGGTGGAGTCGGCGAGTTTCGCGCGGGCCTGTTCGTAGAGGGCGGTGGTCTCGGCGTAGAGGCTGTTGGTGAGGAGTATATTGGAGAGCTGGCGGTATGAGCCGTAGTCGGAGTCGGAAAATTTAACGGCGCGTTTCCACCAGGTGATGGCATCGGCGGCGTTGCCGTCCCTGAGGGCGAGATCGCCGAAGGCGGTGAGGATTTCCGGCGAATCGGGGCGGCGGAGCAGCGCTTCGCCGAGCAGGTCAGTGGCTCGCGTGCGCCACTGGTTGGCGTGGTAGAGTTTTGCGAGTTCGATCAGGTCGGGGATGTTGGCGGGTTCGCGGGCGATGATGTATTCGAGTTCGTTGATGGCCTCGATGGTGCGGTTGTCCCAGAGGTAGAGACGTTTGAGGGCTTTAGAGGCATCGAGGCTTGCGGAGCTGGAGGACTTGGCGGTGGCGAGTTGTTCGATCTTGCTGTCGAGGCGGCCGGCGGCCTTGAGATTGAGCAGCATTTTGTTTTCGAAATATGGATTGGCCGGATCAGCCGCGAGAAGTTTTTCGTAGACATCGGCAGCGGCGGCGGGCTTGCTGTCTTTTTCGAACTGCTGGGCGGCGAGCTGGAGGTATTGAGCGGCCTGTGGATGCTCTTTCGTATAAGCGGCGATAGTGGCCTGTGCCTCTGTGTCGTTGCCGGTCTTGTAGAGCAGGTCGATGAAGGATACGCGCGCCTGCTGGTTGGCGGGATTGGCTGCGAGCTGGCGCAGGAGAGAGAGGGCGACATCGGATTTGCCGGTTTTGAGATTGAGATCGACGAGACGCATGCGGATGTCGTCGGGATTGACGGCGGCGGGGAATTTGTCGAGCAGGAGAGTGTAGAGGCGGATAGCGTCTCTGAACTGTCCGGAGGCGGTGTAAGTTTCGGCTGCGCCGGTCAGTGCGTTGGGAGCGATGGGCGAGGCTGGACTTTTGCGGTAGGAGGAGAGGTAAGCCTGAGTGGCTTCGGGGATCATGCCGGCGGAGCGGTAGAGGAGAGCGAGGGTGAAGTATTGCGCGTAGATATCGGGTGAGGAGGGATTGGCGGCAATGGATTTCTGGACGGTCTGGATATCTTGCGAAGGCGCGTGGGTGATGGAAGCGCAGAGGCATGGGGCAGATGTGAGGAGAGTGATGACGAGAGTGAGCGCGCGGAGGCCGGAGCGCGGGCCGCGGTGGTGGCGATGAATGATGGGCGATGAAGTCATGAGTGTCCCGGATGCTTATTTCGAGTTGTTGAGCAGTTCGTTGTAGTACTTTTCGATGAGGCGTTCGTAGCCGGGGGGGCGGGGTTCGGATCGTGCTTTGTCGAGTTCGCGCAGGAGTTCCGGCGGGAGAGAGTTTTTGAGGAGGTCTTTAGCGGCGGCAGGAGGAGCGGATTTGTAATCCTTGCCAGTCTCTGCGATGCGTTTTTGTTCGAGCGACTCCTTGCGGAGAGAAAGGGAGGCATCGCGCAGGCGGTTGAGGACCTGCGACTGGCGGCGCTGGGTGGCGGCATCATATTTTCCGGAGGCGAGATTGCGGGAAATCTCTTCCATTTCGTCTTCGATCTGATTGAGGCGTTCCTGCATTTCGCTCATGTTTCGCATTTCGCTGGAGAGCTTTTTAAGACCCTCGCCGATAGCCTTCTGGCGTGCGGCGAACTGCTGCATGGCGCTCATGCCGGGCATGGGCATCGAGGAGGCGGCCTGATTGAGAGCTTCCTGATCGGAAGCGAGCTTCTGGAGTTCCTGCATGTACTTGTCGAGTTCGGACTCGCCGGAAGAGTTGGCGTCCTGCCGTGCGTTATAGAGGAGGATGGCGAGGCGGTTGAGCTTGATAGTGGCCGAGCGCTGCCATGAAACGGCGTTGGGGATGGATTTTTCCGAAGCGGAGGAGATGGATTTTTTGAGATCGGAAGTGATCTCCGAAGCAAGGGCCGGTACTCTCGCAGGGACAGCCATCGAGATGATAGCGAGACGCCAGGTGTCTCTGGCGAGGAAATCAGCGGTTTCGAGCGCGGCGCGCTCTTCGGCGATGATGCGTCTGATGGAGGTCTGCGGGATGGTCTCAGGCTGGCTCGAAAGCAGGGCTTCGGTCGCGGCGGCAGTTTTTTCGTGAGCTGCGGTGATGTCGAGGGTACGACGGATGAGTGTCCTGACAAGTTTTTTGGTTTCATCGTCCATAGATTTGGAGTGATCGTCGGAAATGCCATCGAGAGAGGCGCCGAGGGCGCGGAGTGATTTTTCGGCACTGCGCTGCATGGGAGCCGAATTGCGCGGAGAATTGGACGAGAGGCTTCGTTCGGCATTCTGCATATTGTCCGAAAGGCCGGATTTTTCGGCATCGGCGGCGGCTTTTTTGAGATCGGCGGCGGCTTTTTCGTCGAAAGAATCCATGTTGTCGGCGAGCTGGCGCACCATGTCGAGGGTGTTTTCTGTGTCCTTGCGGAGTGCATTTTGCTCGCGCGCGAGGCGGGCGGCCTCGGGACCGCCGGGTTTGTTTTTGGGGAGATTCATCGTCTGGTCGGCGAGCAGCGCCTGTTTTCCGGCAAGGTTGCGGACATGTTCGCGTACAGCGTTGAGGTCCTGCTCGGCGCGAATTTTTTTGAGGCGTTCGAGCGTCTGGTCGAGCGAGCGCATGATGCTTTCCTGATTTTCCATGGTCTTGAGCATATCGCTGCTGACATTGCCGGTCGACAGCTTTTCGAGATTGGCCTTGACCTGGTCGAGGAGCTTGCGGATGTCGTCATTCATGATGTCCTGCATGATCGAATTGAGCTCCTGCATCTTTGCGAGGGTGTCGATATTGACGAAATCGTTGTTTTTCATCTGCTCGATGCTCTGGCGGATGTCGTTGGAGATGGTGGATAGCTCCTTTTCGAGGGATTGCTGGCGGTCGAGGAGCTGGGTGGTGTCGGGAGTGAAGGAAGATTTGCCGTCGCTGTGTTGATGGACATCGGAGGCGAGCTGTTTGAATTTCCCGGTGATGTTTTCACCGTCGCGGATGGTGGCCTCGAATCGTGAAACGATGTCCTGCTGGTCGAGCCGCATGTTGCGGTAGTCGTCGAATCGGGAGAGGATTTTTATGTTTCGTTTTTCGGAAAACACGGTTTTGCGGCCATTTATGGCGTTGTTATCTGAAACCGCAATAGCGATCTGAAGAGTGTCGCCTTCGAAAGCATTGACAGTGGAGAGGTCGAGGAGGTATTCGAAGAGGACTTCGCGGCCGGATGAGATAGGGATGGGGCGGGAAAAATGGCGGCCTGAGGGCAGAATAGTTGCGACAAGGCGGACAGAGGAGATGCCGTAGTCGTCGGAAGCGCCGCCCCTGATGGGTACAATGGCGGTGCGTGGGGCTTCGAAGTCGCGGTCAGGGGCGATGAGGCGGGCTTCGGGTGGTGCGTCGGGGAGGATTTCGACGTTGTACTGGGGTGGATTTTCGTTTCGGAATCCATGAAGGTCGTTGAGAACAATAGTGTATTTCGTATTGCGCAAAAAGCGGAATGAGCCGGTGGCGCGGTTTTTGGAAATCGAAAACGGGGTGAGGATTCGGCCTGCGGCATCAATTATGGAGGCGCTGGCGAGGGGAGATGAGGCGGAAATGTCGAAAGATACGGAGGTGCCTAGAGGGATGCGGAGATCGCCGCCGCCATCTTTTGTGTCGGAGGGAAGGCCGGTATAGGGGGGATAGGTGAGCTTGAGGCGTAGCTCGCTGACGGCGGGTGGCTGAACGGAGGTTATGAGGTAGCTTTTCGATGTGAAGCGTCGGTATCTCACGCTGTAGCGCAGGGTGCCGTCGACAGGAGGGACGTAGGCGCGGAAGAGGATGCCGGATGTGCGAGAGGGGATGTGTTTCATGGGGATTTCGACGGGGTCGAGACCGGGTTGCTGCGTGATAAGGGTGGGATTGGCGGAAAAACTGCCGGAGCAGAGCGCGTCGATGGCGACCGTGGCGCCGGTTTTGACGATGATGTCGCCGGTGATGGATTCGAGGTGGAAGGATTCCTGAGCGGGGAGGTATGGTGGCATGATGTAGCGGACGAAGTCGCGGTGCGTGTGGCTGGTCTGTGTGAGAGTGAAATGGGAGGCGGTGAGGATGGAGAGAGTGATGACGAGAGTGACGGCAGGGCGGCGCCAGGGGAGAATGACAGAAGATTTTGTGGCGCGGAGGCCGTCTGAGGCTGAGGCGGTGAGGCGGTCAAGCATGTCCTGGTCGTAGTGGCGGGCGAAATCATCCGTGATGAGTTCGACAGCTGATGCAAGGGCGCCGGCGAGAGGGGGTGCGATGGTTTCGATGTGGAGAGCGGCGTCGCGCATGGACTGGCGGCGGATGAGCGGGATGAGGATTTTGATGATGGCAGTGGTGAGAGCTGCGGTGGCGGTGAGTGTCAGGATGATGGTGCGCGGGATGCCGGAAAGACCGGCGGCGAGTGCCGTGAGGGGGGGGATGAGGATGATGAGCGCGGTGATGGATAAGCCTTCGATGGCGCGCAACAGCCGCGTCTGGAGTATGAGTGACGTGAGCCTGGAGCGTATGTGCGCGGCGTGTCTGTCGCGTGACTGTTTCATCGTTGACTACCGTGGAAAAGTCATTTTGAGTAAAAAGGACTCTCCAAACCTTATCCGGATAGCTCTGTGCGCTATCGGTTTTCATGGAATACTGCCGATTGTGCATCGCACCGCGCGTGCGGTGTCCACAATAATATGACAGGCATTATGAAATTGTAGCTGTGCGGGGGATGGAAAAAAAGGTTTTGAGGCGGGATTTAGGGTGTGTCGTTCAGAAATCGGCGCGAAGCTCGGTTTCGAGGAGAGAGCCGGTGTAGGGGGCAGAAGAAGACGAAGAGCGGCTGGAGTGGGCATAGCGGGTGTTCCATGAAAATCTGCCGGAAAATCTGCGGCGGAAAGAGGCGGAGAGTGATTCGTCGCGAGAAGAGGATTCGGTGCGGAAAGCAGAGGTGTAGGTGATGGAAAGCGACCGGGAGGGTGACGGCGAGTAGGCGATGGTGTGGGTTTGGTCGGAAGAGTTGGCAGTGGTGGCGCGGGAGTAGCGCGTGAGGCGAAGGGAATAGGTAGTGGCGGGCCGGATGCGGCAGCGGAATTCGGTGGTGGTTTTAGTAGTGGAGGCTGTGTCGGGTGCGCCGGACTGGGAGTCAGAGCGGATGCGGCCCGTGTCGAGTGCGATTCGCGCGGAGATGCGGCCGGAGAGAGAGCTGTAGGAGAGCTGAAGGGAATTGAGAGATGAGGAGGACAAATAAGATGAGGAAGAGATGCGTGTGGCGGTGTGCGAGGGAGTCAGTGTGAAGTGGTATGGGAGAGATTTGGAGAATGAGGCGAGAAAAACGCGTGACAGGGTGTTGGAGGATGTCGTGTCGGGATAGGTTTCGGCCGAGTATGAGAAAGAGATGGCTTTCAGGGAGCGGAAGGAGTCGATGGTGTAGCTTGCGGAAGTGGATTCGCGGCCTGAGAGAGAGCCTGATGAGCGTTTCTGGCGGTCGGAGATAGCGGAGAGGGATGAGTGGCGGCCCGTGCGGAGCGATAGTGACAGGAAGGTGTCGATGCCGCGTGTGGTGAGTGGTTGGGTTGAGTGAGGAGTGGATTTGTCGGCTACGGAAGAGATGGACGATGAGAGAGTGAGGCGTGCGCCGGATGAGTATTTGAGAGCGAGACGAGAGGTGGCGGCTGAGGTGTCGGGTGATGCTTTTGTGGTGTCGGTGAAGGAGGAAGTGAGGAAAGAGGACTCGATGAAAAGGGATGGGATGAGGAATCTGTTGCGCGAAACGGAGAGGGAAAAAGATTGGCGGGCATAGTCGGTGGTGTGGATAGATAGGCTGTCACAGGATGCGGAGGATGTGAGAGAAGATGAAAGAGTGAGGCCGGAGGGCGACGTGTGCGAAAGCGAGGCGGCGAGGTCTGAGGAATCGGTGGATGATGACTGGAAAAGGTCGGCTGCGGTCTTGCGGGTGGTATAAGAGAGAGAGAGACTGTCGCGGGGGGAAATGGAGCCGGAGAGCGAGAGGGACTGGCGTGCGGTTTCGAGAGATGCGCGGCCGTTGTGGGGGTTGAAAAATGGATCGGTGCGGGAGATGGAGAGTTGTGCGGAAAGTGAGCGGATGGGGATGGATGCGGTGAGGAGAGCGGCGGAGCCGGTTTCGATGGATGGTGTGAGGGATGAATGATACTGGTAGTCGGCGTATATGGCGGAGCCGGGATCGATTGTCATGGGGGCGGTGATGGAGATTGTGCCGGCGGAGTAGTCGATGGAGTATTGGGTGCCGCGAGTGAGTGGGGTGGAAGAGTTGGAGAGGCGTATGGTTTCGGAGAGTTCGACGATGGGAGAGTGAGCGAGAGCGAGAGAGCAGGGAGTGGCGGCGGAGCAGACGGCCGGCGCGGCGAAGGTGGCAAGGGGTTCGCGGGTGACGGATATGGAAGTGGCTGAGATGTCGCTGCTGCTGCGGGCGAGTGAAAGGGATACTGTGGAGGGGCCGAGTGATGAGGTGGTGAAAAATTCCGTGACGGTGTGGTCGTAGGGTGTGGCTCCGGAGGTGATGGGAGGGATGTAGATGTAGGCGATGTGGATAAACCGGCGGTCGATGTCGGAGGGTGCGAAGCGAGGGTCGTTGAACTGAATGGCGTTGTTGGCTGCGAGGATGGTGTAGTGAGTTGCGGGCGTGAGGATGGTGGCTGAGGTGAAGTCACACTGGAGTTGGGGGTCGCCGGTGCAGAGATAGACTTGCTCGGCGCCGGGGAAGATGGTGGCGCGGGGGAGTTGGAAATATGTGGCTGCGCCGGCGGGTGAGCGGAGTTTGCCTTCGGGATTGGCGGTGGCGACGGTCTGGACGAGGTGTGCCGGATAGTAGGAGAAAGCGATGGTGATGGAGTCGGAGGGGGCTGGCAGGGAAGCGAGGGTGACGATGCCGCGGGCGAGGCCATCGTAGGGGATGGTGTATTGTGAGACGGGGGAGCCGTTGATGGATATTTTGAGGAATCCCGCGGCGATGAGGGGCATGGCAGTGCGGAAGAAGTCGGGTTGGGGACAGAGCGTCGCGATGTCGATGGTGGTGGAAGAGAGCCGTGAGGCAGGGAAAGTGCAGGTGGCGGATTTTTGTGTCTGCGAGGCGGTGGTGGATGCGAGGCGCGTAGTGTGGGAGATGCCGAGCGAGTGGCGTGGCGAGGGGCGGAAGGTGGTGGAAATGGCGGTGAGGGCGCCGTTGTCCTGAGAGGGGAGCAGCGCTTCGTCGAAGGTGATCTGGATGGTGTCGCTGGTGCGGATGGGAGTGCAGGAAAGGGCTGCCGTGCAAAAGGTGATGGTGCCGGCAAAGTAGTCGATGGAGTAGGCGCCGGATGGGAGGGGAGAGCCATTGAGGAGAATGGACTCGCTGTGTTCGACGATGCGGAAAGCCTTGAGGGAATAGGGGCCGTGAGTGCCGTCGCCGGGGAAGGAAATGGATTTGCGGTTGCTCTTGAGCATGGAAGCGGCGAAGTCGGCATCGAAGGATCGGGATGAGTAGGAATAGTGAAACCCGGAGATGCGTTTGCTGATGGGAGACAGGCCGCCACCGGGGAGGGAGAGTGGGATATCGCCGAAGGAGAGTGTCTGTTTGCCGGTGGCGAGAGTGGCGGACATTTCGCGATCCTGGCCGGGGAGTTCGCGAAAGTCGGCTGAGAGTGAGAGAGTGTTTTCGAGGGAAGCGAGGAGGTGGAGATCGGTGCCTTGTTCGTAGAGCTTTTTTGAGAGGGACAGGCCGCTGGATGAGAGAAAGGAGGCGGTATCGCCGGAAGATGCGGTGGAGCGGTATTTGATGTAGCGGTAGCCGGAGATGTGAAAGTCGAGATCGGGCGGCGTGCCGGAGGGAGCGGCGAGCGAGCGGCATGGGAGAAACGCGAGCAGTGAGAGCAGGAGCAGGAGTACGGGGCTGTGATGAGTGTCGGTCATGGCTGTGTGGCGCTTTCGCGTGTTTCGTGCCGGATTCGGAAGAATGACGATAACCAATAGTATAATGTTAATGTAAACGGGGCGGATGTAAACCCGCGGGCCGGGGTGAAGCGGCGGGGCGGTTTGATATTTTTGCGGTCAGAGGGTAATGTTTGAATAGATGAAAATCTGATGAGCTGTGGAGAAACCGATGAAACAGAGTTCTGGATTGACGATAGCGATAGCGCTGGCAGGAGTGGTATTTGCGGCGCTGGGCTGTGTGGGGATATGGACGGACTGGCTGTGGTTCGAGTCGATCGGGCGGCAGGCGGTATTTATAAAGGTGCTTGTGACCGAAGTGAAAGTAGGGGTGGCGGCAGGTGGTGCGCTGCTTGCGTTTCTGGTGGCCAACCTGTTGCTTGCGGACAGGCTGAGCCGTGTGGGTTATCTCAAGACGGGAGAGCGCACGATAGAGCTGCCGGGAGCGGAAACGATGGGGCGGCAGTCGGTCGCGGGGGCGTTTGCGTTCATAGTGATCGTGACACTCATGACCGGGCTTGAGGCCGCGGGGCACTGGGATCAGTACCTTTCGTTTGTCAACGCGACGGCGTTTGGCGTAAAAGACCCGGTGTTTGGACGCGACGTATCTTTTTATGTGTTTGGGATGCCATTTCTGAATTTTCTGTACCGCAACGCGATGAGCGCCGTGACGATGGGGTTTGTGGTATCGCTGTTTGTGTATATGATGAAGCGCGGATTTGTGATCACGGGCAAGTGGATATATTTCAAGCCGTCGTTTTACGTGCATCTGTCACTGCTGGGCTGCGTGCTGTTTCTGGTGCGCGCGGCGGGCTATGTGCTGATGATATATGGGATGATGTACACATCGCGGGGCTACCTCGCGGGGCCGGGCTATGTGGATGTGCATGTGCGCGTGCCGCTGATGTGGTGGCTGGCCGGAGCGAGTGTGGCGGCCGCCGTGATCTGCGCGGCCAATTCGTTTTTCCGGAGCTGGAAGCTGCCGGCTGTGGCAGTGGGACTGGTGGTGGCGCTTTCGGGTGTCGGCGCCGTGGCTCCTGCCATGTATCAGGCGCTCAGGGTCAAGCCCAACGAACTCGCCATGGAACAGCCCTATATCAAACATCAGATCGACATGACACGCGCCGCCTATGGCATCGATCAGGTCGATGAACGTCCCTTCGACGCCGACGGCACGATCGACGCGCGTGCCCTTGCCGACAACCAGCTCACTATCAAAAATATCCGCCTCTGGGACGCGAAACCCCTGCTCCAGACCTATCAGCAGCTTCAGGAGATCAGGCCTTACTACAAATTCGACAAAGTCGACGTCGACCGTTACACCATCGATGGCGAACTCCGCCAGGTCATGGTATCGGCGCGCGAACTCTCTCAGGAAGACCTGCCCAGCCGCGCATGGATCAATGAGCATCTCTCCTTCACTCACGGATTCGGCGCAGTCATGTCGCCAGTCAACAAATCCACCGGCGAAGGCATGCCCGACTTCTTCATCCGCGACATCCCCCCCGTCAGCACTGCCGGCATAGCGGTCACACGCCCCCAGATTTACTTCGGCGAACTCGCCGGCGACTATGTTTTCACCAATACCAGATCAAAGGAATTCGACTATCCGATCGGCAATAAAAACCACTTCGACACCTACAGGGGCGATGGCGGAGTAGTCATCGACTCGATACTCAAAAAAGCCGCCTTCGCACTCAGATTTTCCTCACTCACCATGCTGCTCAACACTGACATCACCACCACGAGCCGCATCCAGATGTACCGCAACATCACCGGCACCGGCACCTCCGCCGGCCGCGTCGAAAAACTCATGCCCATGCTCGCCTACGACACCGACCCCTATCTCGTCATCGACTCCAAAGGCCGCATGAAATGGATAATCGACGCCTACACTCTTTCCTCCAACTACCCCTACGCCGCGCGGTCCAAGTCCGCCAGCAGCTCCTTCAACTACCTGCGCAACCCTGTCAAGGCAGTCGTCGACGCATACGACGGCACCATCTCCTACTACGTATTTGACGACAGCGACCCCATCGTGCGCACCTACATGAAAATCTTCCCCGGCCTGCTCCGCCCCCGCTCCGAGATGCCTGCCGACCTCCAGGCCCACGCGCGCTATCCGCAAACTCTCTTCAATGTCCAGTCGGAAATCTACATGACCTATCACATGCGAGAACCCCAGGTGTTCTACAACAAGGAAGACCAGTGGACGCGCCCCAATGAAATTTTCTATCAGGACAAAACACGCGTCGAACCCTACTACACCATCATGCGCCTGCCCGGCGTTGACAAAGAAGAATTCGTCCTCCTCATGCCCTTCACCCCGGTCGGCAAAGACAACATCTCCGCATGGATGTGCGCACGCAGCGACGGCGACAGATATGGCCAGCTCCTCGTCTACAGATTCCCCAAAAAGAGACTCATCTACGGCCCCCTGCAGATCGAGGCCCGCATCGACCAGGACCCCGAAATATCACGACAGTTCACCCTCTGGAGCCAGAAAGGCTCACAGATCATACGCGGCAACATGCTCGTCGTCCCCATCGCAGGCTCGCTCCTCTACGTCGAACCCATCTTCCTCAAGGCCGAAAAGGGCGAAATCCCCGAACTCAAGCGCGTTATCGTCTCATCAGGCGACAAGGTCGTAATGGCCGAATCCATCGACGAAGCTCTCGCTGCACTCTTCGGCACTGACTTCTCATCCGAAGACGACACCCCCTCACAGCCACAGACAGCCGCCGGGAATAAAGAAGCCGCCGCTACGTCCCTCTCTCCATCCGAAGCCATCAGGATCGGACTCGAACATCTCGAAAAGGCAAAAGACAAACTCCGTGGCATGGACTGGCAGGGCTTCGGCCGCGAACTCGACTCGCTCGAAAAAACACTTCGCAAAGGCGGCGGAAAAGACTGACGCCGATTCGCGTTCATAAAAGCAACATGTATAGTGCGGGGTCTCCGCTCCCCGCCGGCGGACAGCCCTGTCATCATCGGGTGGACTCGGGAAAAGCTTTTTGGAAGAAGTGCAGAGAATCCCTTTTCTCGTAGACGGGTTCTCCGCAGGGAATTTCAATTAATTAACCGTATATCATACGGCACGGCAGCCTATGAGCAACCGCACAGACATCGTCCTGATCAGACCACCCGGCATCATGGGCCAAGAGCACAGCACCGCCGTGCAGCACCCCATCAACCTCTGCTACCTCGCAGCATCAGCCATCCGCGAAGGCATGACTGCCGCAATCCTCGACTACGAAGTCACTCCCTATACCCCTGCCGGATTTGCCGGCACCCTTCGCGACCTCAGGCCAGCCGTCATCGGCATCACATCCATGACCCCCACGATATGCGCCGCCGGCGCTCTCGCCGCCATAGCCCGTGACGCATGCCCGCAAGCAACGATCGTGCTCGGCGGCCCCCACGTCTCCATCCTCCCGCTCGAAACACTCCAGCGCTACCCCGACATTGACTCCGTCATCATCGGCGAAGGCGAGCACGCATTCGCCCAGCTCTGCTCCCGGGTCGCCGGCGGCGGCGATGCCCGCCAGCCCATCCCGTCCGTCATGTCGCGTACTCCGGACGGTGAAATTATCGACCCCCCATCCATGCAGCCGCCCGTATTGCTCGACGCGCTGCCATTGCCGGCCCGACATCTCCTCGACCTGCCGCGCTACCGCGGCGCGCCCACTCCCGGCATATCCGCCTCCATGCTTGAGTCCACGCAACTATTCACCGCGCGCGGCTGCCCAGGCCACTGCATCTTCTGCTGCTCCGAAGCCGTCTTCGGCCGCAACGTCCGCACGCGCAGCGTCGCAAGCGTCATCACCGAAATCGCCGATTGCGCCAACAGGTTCGGATTTCGCCACTTTACCATCGACAACGACACATTCACTTACTCGCGCAGGGATGTGCTCGCCTTCTGCACCGCCGTCGCCCCCCTGCGCGTCACATGGGACTGCGACACGCGAGTCGACCGCGTCGACGCCGAGCTAATCGCCGCCATGGCCGCCTCAGGATGCCGCAAGATCGCATTCGGCGTCGAAACCGGCAGCCCGGAAATCCTCCGCCTCATCAAAAAAGGCATCACCATCGACCAGGTCCGCAACGCCTTTGCCCTCGCGCGCAAAGCCCGTGTCATGTCCTGCGCCTTTCTCATGGTCGGCAACCATCCCGAAGAGTCTCATGCCGACATCGCCATGACCGAAAAACTCATCCGCGAAATCAAGCCTGATCTGATCAGCGTCGCTATCGCCACGCCATATCCGGGCTCAGGCCTTGAGTCGGAAATGCTCCTGCACGGCACCCTGTCCCAACGACTCCCGTGGGATTCCTTCGGCGGCTCTTTCCACGGATCGCTCTCCTATGGCACCCTGCACCTGTCACCCGGCGAACTCATGGAAGCGCAGGCGCGCATGCTCCGCCGCTTCTACCTGCGCCCAGGGTACATCCTGAGGCGGCTCATGTCGATACGCTCAGCCGCCGATGCCATGTACTGGCTGCGGAGCGGCATGGGATTCATCAAGTATCTATGCGAGAGAATCACCGACAGAAACGCCGGCGGCGGCAATCACCCTATACCGCCGGCTCTTGCTCCCAATCCTCCCGAATGATCCCGACCGGCAGTCAGTATCAGGGAGCGAAGACCCAGAGCTCGGCCAGCATCGCGTGCCGCCAGCCGAAGCGTGAATTGACGGGAGTGCCTTTCGGGATGAAAAGTTTGACATAGCGCGCTTTGCCGTCCGCGACGAAAGATGTTTCGGCGATGGCTTCGCCCTTGGGAGAAGTTTTCTCCAATGCCGCGCCTGACGGCTGCACTTCGATCCATCCGGCGCCGTCTTCGGAGATACTGACCGTGTATTTTTCGGGCACCGCGAGTGCGCTCCATGTGACGACAATATCTTTGACGGGGGAAATTTCACCGAGATCGACCTGTACCCACTGGTCAGCGGTCTTTGTGGGGCTGGACTTGGCGATGCCCGTGTGATAGTTGATGTCTTCGTCGGTCACGCGCGCCATGGGCAAGGGCGCTTGCCGGATGTGTTCGTCCTGCATTTCGAGGACGAAAGTGCCAGTGACGGATTTGCCCTTTGCGAGATTGAGGGGCGGGGTATCGAAACCGAGCATGTCTGTCACGAATGTCCTGCCCCGGTCATCGCTTGACACGGCCTGGAAAAAGTAGCGTGTCCGCGGCGTGAGCCCTTTGAGGGTAAACTCGATATGCTGCATCACCGTGTCGCTTTTGGTGGACTGGGCGCCGGGGATTTTCGATGCGTCTACTCTCAGTTTGCCGTCGAACTGTCCCCAGATGATCTCCCAGGAAAGCGGTTTGTTGGCATCCATGACGAGCGTGACTTCGTCGAAGCGGGGGGGCGGCATATCTATCTTGTTGATAAACGGAGCCGGATCGCCCGCCGTCCTGAAGTATTTCACTTCCGTCACGGCATTGGTATCATTGTCGCCGTATATGATCTGATAGAAGTAGACTGTGCCCTCGTCGAGTCCTTTGAGAGCAATGGTGTGCTCCGTAGTCGCTCCGCGCGCGATCTGCACCTTGTCGAACACTGGTTTGGACGCACTATATCTGATGTTTGACTCGACGGGATACTTAGTCCTGTAGGTGACGGTCGCCGCGTCGATGGCCGATGAGTCGACGGCAAGGTCCATGACTTCATTGGGAGTGGGATTGCGCGGCATGTCTTCGATGGCGATTTCCATCACTCGAAACTCGCTGACTCCTTCTTTCATAAATGCGATTTTGACATATCTGCCCGCTTCGGGCACGACCGGAGTGACGACAATGTGAGTGATGGAATCTTTCCTGGATGATTCATTGGTGACATTGAGCGGGCGCCATGAGACAATGTCGCTGCTGACAGACAGCAGGACGGCGGACGGATCGCCCTCGATGTCGACGGTGACGCGGCTGAATCTCATTTCGGCAGGCAGATAGACAATGATTTCCGGAGATGGAGCGCGTGGGCTTTTGCCGATGGTCGTGCCGGTATCGAGCCGGCCGTCAGTGAGGAGTGCGGCGTCATGGATATTGCCCGTGATCCTGTCGGGGCTTACTGCGGCCGCGTAAGAGTATACCGGTGGCAGGCAGGCTGCGAGCATCAGGAGAAATACGGCGCCGCAAAAATACAGGCGAAGAGCGCTCGCGTGAATAGGCTCCCGCTCACGGGGAAAATATGGGACAGCAGAAATACGGCCAGTCGGCATCTGGAAAATCCTTTCCCGCGCGCCCGGCCGCGCCATGTCATTTGCCGAGTGATGCTGATGCGAGGATTTCGAGGACAAGGGAATCGTATGTGCCGCCCTCTGCCTTGATCTCGTCGGGCAGATCGCTCGTCTGCGTCATGCCGGGTATAGAATTCACTTCAAGAATATAAACGTTTTCGCCCGCTTCGTCCACGACGAAGTCAACGCGTGATACTCCGTAGCAGTCGAGCGCCTTGTGCGCCTTGACGGCGAAGGCCTGGATTTTGTCGCGGAGCTCGTCACCGATGCGCGCGGGACAGATGAGTTCGGTCATGCCTGGAGTGTATTTCGCCTCATAGTCGTAATACTCGTTTTTCGGCACGAGCTCAAGCACCGGCAATGCGCGCGGCATGTCAGTGCCGACTACGCCGATGGTGAGCTCTTTGCCCTTTATGTAGTTTTCGGCCAGTCCGCGGGGGTATTTCGCGAGCAGATTCTCGATGTCTTCAACCAGCAACTTGCTGTCCTTGATCAGGGACACGCCGAGGCTTGAGCCTTCGCAGGCAGGCTTGAGCATCAGGGGCACGCCGATCTCTCTTTCGACTATTTCCGCCCATTCGGGGGCACTTTTGCTCCTGTCGATATAGACGGTGTCAGCGAAGGGCAGCCCGTGGCGGCCGAGCACGAGTTTCGTGAGTTCCTTATCCATAGAGAGCGCGCTTGAAGTGATGCCGGAGCCGGTGTAGGGGATTTTCATCATTTCGAGCAGTCCCTGTATCATGCCGTCTTCGCCCCCGGCGCCGTGTAGTGCGATATATGCGATCTCGATGCCTGCTTCTCGCAGTTTCACGTCTACATTGTGGTCCACGTCGATGCCGACAGCTTCGTAGCCCTGTGCGTGCAGCGACTTGAGCACGCCCGAACCCGATCTCAGCGATACTTCTCTCTCGCCGGAAAATCCGCCCATCAGCACTCCGATTTTTTTGTCTATGAATGGTTTATACATAATTGTAGTGTTCCTCCGGGCTAAACCCCTGATCAGTTTTCCCTGTCATGCAGGCACGCCAACGCGCTCCATATTCAGGGTTTCATACAATAATAGCAAATATCGTGCCAAAAATCTCCATTTTGAGGTCGCGGAGCGGGTTTTGCCGCCAGACGGCACGCAGCAGCGTCAGCAAGTGGATTTCGGTCACCAATGGGAAGACCTTCACGGGATTTTCGGTGATGTCCGGCAGCCGCAAGGCTGCCCGCATGGCAAAACTGCTCAGGACCGTGTCCGATATGACACAGGCAATGTCAAAACTGACACGGATATCAGCGAAATGCCGGTCTGCCGACAGGCGGATCAGACGACGAGTCCGGCCGTGTTGATGTCGAATGCGATTTTTTCGAGTTTTTCCGGACAAAGCACCTTTGCGCCAGACGGGATGATGATCTTTTCGGCCTCGTCGACAAAATTGGGCAGGTCTATGCCGGGTACGGGGCGCATGGGTTTGTTAAACCCAGAAAAAAAGTTGTCGTAGTGATGCGGGATCACGATGGAGGGCTTGAGCGGAGTGACGAGGCGTTTGACATAGTCGGGAGTCTTGGCTCTGCCCGCGAGGCACAGCAGGAGGATATCGACTTTGCCCACTTTTTCGATTTCCGCGTCGATGAGATCGGCGCTGTTGGTTTCGAGGATGCGGAGTTTGCCGATTTCGAGGATGATGCTGAAGACTTGCCCGAGCTTGTAATCGGTCATCTTCATGGGATATGAAGGGATGCCGTCGATGGTGCCCGGCACCGGCACGCGCCCCATCAGCGCCTTGCCGTGTGGCGAGGGGATGAATGTCGCGGTAAATGGGCCGATCTGTGTTTTTTTCCAGAATTCGACGACTCGAAGCTTCTCTTTTGCGATGCCGTAACCGAGGCACACGTTGGCCGTCGACTGCGAGCCATAGACTTCCGCGCCCGTTTTTACGGCGATTTCGGGTATGTCCTGCAAGTGGTCATAGTGGCTGTGGCCGGCGATGAGGTAGTCGGCCCGGGGGAAAAGTTCGGCGCAGAGCGCCTTGTTGATGGGCAGCTTCATCAATAGCGTACGCAGCATGCCGGGCCGTGTGACAAAGGGGTCGATCATGAGGATTTTTCCCTTGTGCTCGAACCTGAATCCCGCGTTGGCAAGCCATTCGATTGTCACCATGTCACTGGTGACTTTGCCTTTATATCCTTCGACTGCGTATCTTTTCAGCGTATCGATGCCCATTCCCTGTCTCCCTCATGTCGTTTCGCGACGCTCTTTTTCTGCAATAATATGCCTTTTTGCGGCCATTGGCAACAATAATGACAACTCGGCGGGCATTGATGCGTGATGGCGGGCATAAGGTGTATAATTGTGCAACAATATGTTGCCGGAGGCCGTGATGGCGGAATTGACAACGGAGCAGAAAAAGCGGTACGCGCGTCAGATAATGCTCGAAAGGATCGGCACGGAGGGTCAGCGGAAGCTGCTGGCGAGCCGCGTGCTGATCATCGGCACGGGCGGGCTCGGGTCTCCGGCGGCATATTACCTCGCGGCGGCGGGCGTCGGCACGCTCGGCATCATGGATCAGGACGTCGTCGACGTGTCCAATCTCCAGCGGCAGATTTTGCACTCTACACCCGACATCGGACGTGGCAAGACGGTTTCCGCAGGCGAAAAGCTGCGCCGCCTTTCTCCTGATACTATTGTCGTCGAGCACGCGGAGCGGCTGACTCCTGCGAATGCCATGGACATCGTCGGTAGCTATGACATCGTGGTCGACTGCTGCGACAATTTCCCGACGCGTTATCTCGCGTGCGACGTGTGCATGATCCTCGGGCGGCCTTATGTCTTCGGCAGTGTATATCAGTTCGAGGGGCAGGCGAGTATATTCGTGAGGGGCGAGACGCCCTGTTACCGCTGTCTTTTCCCGATCCCGCCTGCGGTCGAGACCATGGAAGACCCCGCGCGGCTGGGCATCATGGGCGTCGTGACGGGAGTGATCGGATCGGTGCAGGCGGCCGAGGCAGTCAAGTGCATAGTCGGTGTCGATGAGGGCAGTACCTTGCGCAACAGGCTGCTGATGTACGATGCGCTCGGTGTCACGATGCGGCATATAAATGTGGCCCGCGCGCATGCTTGTCCCGTCTGCGGCGACGCTCCCAGGATCGTAAAACCGCTTGCCGATTATGAAAAATTCTGCCGCGGCGGCCGGAAATCCTGAATGAACCCAAATGCGGCAATAGAAAATGCATATTGCCGCATTTGAATGATTGTCTGCAATTACCTTGCTGATCAGCTTGGGAGAACCACAATTTCTTGAAAAAAATCCGGATTCACTTGAAAAAGGTGGAAATCAAGGGTTATACTATTTATGGAACCAGATTAACCAACTGGTTAGTTGGAGGGGCGGCAATGGCAGACACCACACAAGGCATGGCAGACACAAGAGACAAGGAGCTTGCACAGGATGCGCGCGAGCGCCTGATCGCTGCCGCTTCCCGTGTATTTGCCGACCACGGGTATGGTTCGGCAAGAGTACAGCATATCACTGACATCGCGGGTGTCAATAAGGCCATGCTGTATTACTACTTCAACAGCAAGGAAGAGATTTACGAGTTTCTAATGGCCAAGGGTGCCCAGATCATCAGCAATGCCGTCTCGGAGGGCGAGAGGTGCAAGGGGACTTTCAGGGAAAAAATGAGTATCCTTCTCCTCCACTATATCAAGGCGGCGGAAGAAAATCCGGACATCGCGCGCATGATCCTGCAGGAAGTCACCGGCGGCGGCGCCGAGACAAGACAAAAGGTCGTCGTCTTTTATAAAGAGCAGATACACAGGCTCACAAGGCTCATTGCCGAAGGCCAGGCGAGCGGCGAATTACGTAAGGGTATCGATCCCATGTATCCCGCTCTTTCGCTCTTTGGCATAGCCAATATGTTCATCACCCGCTTTCTCGTCATCAAGATGGACATCGTACCTCATCAGGAAATGGACGGAGGATCGCTGCATGAGAAAATCCTCGACATGTTCCTCGATGGCATAGCAGAGAAAGGCTGAATCCTCACCCCTATACCGGCTCCAGGTACAGACCGGCAATTTCGGCTCACGCCAGTGACCAATATCAATACATGATGGAGATGGAAAGATGAAAGCGAAACATCTCATCCTGGCAGTATTGGCAGGACTTATGTCAGCAGTTTCCACACAGGCTGTTCCACTGTCACTCCAGGAAGCAGTACAAGTGTCACTCAGCAACAACCCGCAGGTGGCCATCGCCGACATCCAGGCGGCTGGCGCACGCAAGAAGATGAAGGAGGTCCGGGCCGGCAGAAATCTCACTGCCACTCTCGATCTCAGCTACATCCATTTGCCGAACCCGCCAGAGCTCGACATGTCCTCTCTCAGTACCGGCCTGAACACGATCACAGCATACAACGATTCTACGGTAAGGAGCTATTACTCCGCAGGCGTTGACAGTCAGATCACTCAGGGGGTAAGTTCCGCCGTAGCGCAGAGTTACTATGATGCAGCTCTGGCGCCTCAGGTCAATGCCGGAAACATCACCGAAGCCCAGGCCCAGCAGATGGCCAGCGAATATGCCACTGCTTATCTCGCCACTGATGCAGGCCAGACCAGGATTAAAAATACCTACATCTACCAGAGTGTCTATCAGCAGGCGCTTGCAGGCGGCATGTCAGCAGCAGCAGCCTCTCAGGCCGCCACAAGCTATGTATCGGCAGTCCCCGCAGCCGGACTTGATTCTGAATCCGAAAAACAGAAAACCCTTCTCCATGACATGACCACTCTCGGGTGTATTACAAAAACATCCACTTCCTCGCTCTGCAACACGACTGCGTCCCAGATCGATCCGCTTCTCGACAAACTCACCATCCCGCCGATCAAAAGTCAGCTCGCCAAGGAAGACTCCAACCGCATGACCCTTTCGCTCACACAGCCGCTTTTCACTGGCGGCCGCGTGAAATTCGGACTTTCACAAGTCCGCAACGGCGCCGAGGCACTCGACCAGATGGCCGTCGCGAAACGCCGCGAGACCGCGCTTTCCGTAGCCTCCGCGTACTTCAATACCGTACTCGCCCGGCGCGCCGCAAAGGTCAACGATCAGGCATTCGATGCCATCAAATGGCATGTCGATCAGGCTCAGGCTCTCTTCGACAAGGGCATGATCCCCAAATATGACCTCATGCGCGCCCAGACCGAACTCGCCAATCAGGATCAGAAACGCCTCGACTCCTACAATCAGGCAGAGCTCGCCCTCGCATTTCTCCTCGACACCATGGGCACTCCCCAGGCCGACGTCACCGAGCTCACCACTCCTCTCGACAGTATCCCAGCCTTTCAGATCGATTTCGACAAGGCGCTCACGGCCGCCTTCGACGCTTCTCCCGAAATGAAAGCGCTCCAGGCCAAGGACCGCATGTATCGCGCATCCGTAAAAAGCGCACTCGCAGAGCGCAACCCGGTCGCCGCTCTCGTCTATACCAAGGAACTCTACGACGAAGACCTCGCTCTCACACAGCCCGCCGAATACTATGGCATTGTCCTCAAAGTCCCCGCTTTCGACGGCGGCAAGGCCAGATCGAAAGCCTCTCAGGCACGTTCTCAGATCGATGAAAACCTGGCTCTTATGAAACGCCTCGAAAACGGTATCCGCCTCGAAACCCGCAAGTATTTCCTCGATCTTACTTCTGGCCGCAAATCCTACGAAACCGCACAACAGGCCGTCAATCTCGCCGAAGAAAGCCTTCGCCTCGCAAAACACCGCTACGAAGTCGGCCAGGGCACAAGCATCGAAGTCACCGATGCCATCCTCGCCCTTTCCATCGCGCAGACCAATCTCGACAAGGCATACTGCCAATATGACATCGCCTACTTCGGATTGAAAAAAGTCATGGGTGACATCACCACCGAATTCACTACCAGCGGAGGTACACGGAAATGAAAAAAGTCAAATCGATCATCGCATTCGTCCTGTGTGTGACATTTTTCGCCACAGGCTATTTCCTCATCATCAAAAACGGACAGGCCTCGACCGGTAATAAAACGTCAGCCGCCCAAACGACATTCACCGTCGACGGCGCCCTCGAAACCGACGAAGTCGACGTCGCCAGCAAAGTCCCCGGACGCATCGCACAGATGCTCGTAAAAGAAGGCGACTTCGTCCGCGCCGGTCAGGTCGTCGCTATCCTCGAAACAAAAGAACTCGACGCAAAGTACGAACAGGCCTCCGCGGGCCTGCGCGCGTCAGACGCCACAGCCGAAAAAAGCGTCATCGCCGTCGAACTCGAACGCTCCACCGCCGACACCAAAATCCAGCAGGCGCAGGCTGGCGTCGAAGCGGCAAAAGCTCAGCTCTCCATGGCCGAACAAAAACTCGCCGCTCTCGAAACCGGCGCGCGCCCTCAGGAAAAAGAAATGGCGCAGCAGGGCGTCGAAGCCGCTCAGGCTCAGTACGATACAGCCAAAAAAACCTGGGACAGGGTCAAGTCTCTCTCAGACGAAGGCGTCCTCGCCCAGCAGAAAGCCGATGAGGTCGAAATGTCTTTCCGCAGCGCCTACGCACAACTCGTCGCCGCAAAAGCAAAACTCGCCCTCGTCAACGAAGGCGCCCGCAGAGAAGAAATAGAAGCAGGCCGCGCTCAGGTGCTCCAGGCCAGAGCAGGGGTCGCCGCAGCCGAACACACTCTCCAGCTCGCCACTCAGGGCCGCCTCATGGTCGACGTCCGCCGCAAGGATACCGAGGCAGCCTCAGCCGGCGTCTCCGCCTCAAAAGGTGTCCTCAACGAAGTCAACGCCTACCTCGACAACACCCGCATCGTCAGTCCCATCACCGGCCGCGTCAGCTCGCGCCTGTCCCGCATCGGCGAAATCATTGCCCCCGGATATGCCATCCTCACCATCACGCGCAACGAAGGCTACTGGGTTGACGTCTACGTCGACGAAAGCAGATTTGCCGGCCGTCATATCGGCGACTCTGTCGATGTCCGCATCCCAGCTCTCGACAAGACTATCAAAGGCCGCATCGCTCAGATCAATCCCGCAGCCGCTTTCGCCACACGGCGCCCGACCAACGAAAACGACAAATACGACGTTCGCTCGATCTCCATCAGAATCTCCCTGACGGAAAACCCCAAAGACCTCGTCTCGGGCCTGACCGCCCGCGTCAGATTCGAATAATTCGCCCGCACTCATTTTCGCTCTCGCGGAGGACTTTTTATGTTCATCACTCGCATCCTCAAACTGCTCGGCCGCGAATTTCGCGTCATCTGGTCCGACTGGAAACTCGCCGGCGCAGTCTTCATCATGCCCATCGCCTACTTCGCTCTCTTCGGCCTCCTCTATGTCCCAAGACGCGCCACCAACGTCCCCATCTACATCATCGACCAGGACAAATCTTCCCTCAGCCGCTCCATCATCACCGCCGCCCGCCACAACGAACTCCTCGAAGTCAGGAAAATCGTCGACTCCGAAGAAGAATTTCGCGACGGCGTCCTGCGCCGTGACACCTACGCTCTCATCTGGATACCACAAAACTTCCAGCACGACATCAAAAAGGGCAGACCCGCAAAGCTCCTCACTGTCCTCGACGGCACAAATATCATGAACGCCAACTACCTCGTCAAGGCCATCTCCACCATCAGCGGCACTTACTCCGTCGGCGTCGAACTCAAAAAACTCAACATGAAAGGTACGCCGCGTGAGCATACCCTCGCCCAGGCCGCGCCCATCGACAATGTCACGAAAGTCCTCTACAATCCCGAACTTTCATACAACATATTTATCCTCGTCGGCATCGTCGGCACTATTATCCAGTCCATCACCATGCTCGGCATCGCCATCGCCTATTCGCGCGAACACCAGATGGGCCTATTCCACACCTACTATCTCATCACCGACAGCGCCCTGGAAGTAGTCATCGCAAAAGGCATCTTCTACACCCTCGCCAATCTCACGACTTCATCGCTCGCGTTCCTCATCGGCCTAAAATACTTCGGCATGCAACTCAACGGCAGTCCGCTTCTATGCTATTCTCTACTCGCCACATTCATATTCGCCATCGTCGCACTCGGACTGTGTGTCAGCGCGGCCTGCAACAACGAAACCTTCGCTGTACAGATACTCATGATGATCTCGCTCCCCTCATTTCTGCTCAGCGGATTCACATGGCCGCACTTCGCCATGATCACACCCATACGGCTGCTCAGCTATGTCTTTCCCCTCACGCACTTCGTCATGCCCATGCGCACCATCTTCATGCAGGACGGCGGCTTCGAGTATATCAAACACGACATGCTCTGGCTCTGGACTCTCGCCACATGCAGTTACATCGGCATGTACATCGCCGTCTACATCTCGATGACCAAAGCGAAAAAGAAAACTCTCGAAGGCACCTACAGCGATCGCCCCATACTCGCGCGCGGCAAACTGCTCGCGCTCAAGCACGAGGCCGACAGATACATCCGCGAAAACGCCGGCCGCTGATTATATTGAATATCAATAGAAATTTCCTGCCAATTTTATCGGAGCGACCCGATAGAGCAGCCTTGTATCAGGCGGGGATAAACCCAGCACCTTCGAAAAACAGTCATGATCTATCCGTGAAATCCGTGTCAAAAAGTCTTTTATTGTTTTCGGATGGTACACCAGATTATCCCGGCACCCCATAACCATACATAGGGAAATTCAATTGATATTTCGTATAATCAGGAAAACCAATTCCTGTCCCGAATTTTTGTAATAGAATTCGGGGCTGTAATCGCTCGAGGGGGAAAAACGCGAATCGCTATGAGAGGGGTTGGCAAGAGAAGCTAAAAGGGCGGTTATTCCGGTGAAAACCGCCCTATAGCAGCCATTTTACAGTTGATGGTTTATTCAAAAAATACTTTGATCGGCACGTTGAGCGCGTTGGCGATCTTGAGGAGCGTGGCGACTGAGGCCGAGGTGTTGCCGAGTTCGATTTTGGAGATCAGGCTCTGGGAGAGTCCGGTTTTGCTGGACAGGTTTTTGAGGGTGAAGCTGTTTTCCTTGCGGAGTTTGCGGAGTTTTGCTCCGATGTTTCTTTTGAGTTCTTCTTCGGGATCGGTGTAGATGCCGAGCTCCTTGATGGCTTTCGCGATGGTCTCGGTGAGCACTTCCATGTCGAAGGGTTTCTGGAGATAGTCGTATACGCGGAGCTTCATGGTATTGAGTGCGCTGTCGATCGATGGATAGCCCGTGACGACAATTATGCAGATATGCGGATCGAATCTTCTGATCTGTCTGATGAGTTCTTCGCCGCCGACTTCGGGCATTTTCAGGTCTACTACGAGAATGTGAAAGTTCTCTTTTTTAATGGTTTCCACGACTTTGCCGGGGTGATTGTGTACGGTGACCGAATACCCTTTTTGTTCCAGGTATTTCTCGGCAACAGCGGTAAATGACTTGTTGTCGTCTACGAGGAAAATCTTAACTTTCTGTCTTCTTGGCATTTCCACAACCTCTCATTCTGCTGATCTGCTTCCCCTGACGTGTCGGGGAGTTAATAGTGTATTTATCTTTATTCCCTTTTTGACAAAAATATTGCATGACATGCCTGTGCGAGAAATAATACACTGTAGTTCTAAATAAATCAACAAAAATCTTCCACATTTACAACTCAGGTGTATTGCGCACAAAAAAGATGGCGCCACGGTGGCCGGCGATACTGTATCGCAACGGTCGCGTGGAGCAGGCATCCGAGGGGCAAAAGACGTGACCCTTGAAAGATATAGACAGGTCTGGAGCCGGTATGTAAAATCAGTTATTAAAATATTTCCTGATTACCCCTAATACTCAGAGAAGCGAAACATGGAGGAAGTACATGGCG
>CAZQSL010000035.1:0-30054 GCA_964595945.1 uncultured bacterium | reverse complement strand
GCATGCGGTCGGCGGAACGTATTTCGTCGGTACCGATATTGACACCTTCGAGCACGCCGAGGGTTTCACCGTAAAACTTCAGCGGTACGGCTACGACAGAGCGTGTCCGGTAGCCGGTGAGTTCGTCGAATTGAGTGAGAAAAACATCACATTTCGAGACATCGGCCACGACGAGCGGACGCCCGGACGAGAAGACTTTTCCCGCGATGCCGGCAGACGCGTCGATGGCGAGTCCGGTGATTTCCTCCTCCTTGCCGCCACGGACAGCCCTGAAGGTCAGCGACGTTTTTTCCTCGTCGGCGACGAGCACGGAAACGCCGTCCATTTCGATGATGCTGAAGATGCGATCGAGGATAAAGCCGATAGTGGCCCACTGGTTTTGGGAGCGGGGGAGCAGATTTATGATTTCGCCGAGTATGTCGATCTTGAATGTGGCGATCTGGTTTTCGAGTTCGAGACGCGCGAGCCGTTTTTGAATTGCGCCATCATCTGAACCGGGTGTCGTGTTGTAGCGGGAAATGGCCGAAGCGGTATCATTGATGAGTTCGAGCAGTGCGCGCGCGGTATCGAGATCGTCGGTAGACCCGGCCTGGGCAAGAGTGTGGGCTTTGGTGGCGAGTGAGGCGACTTCAGCCATGTTGGAGACGCCAGCGCTGCCGACGATAGTGTGAAAGATCGCGGCAAGCCGCCTGAGTTTGTCTCCGAATGGCATATCATCGGGATGGCCGATCGCCGGAGTGAGCAGCCTTATGGCCTCGTCGAGCAATCCGGCGATTTCATCGACTGCCGTCTGGCGCAGCTCGATTGTTTCCTTTTCGTTGAAATAGGCGTTGTCCATGGTAGTCATAGGTTACTCTCGGAGATACTGTTGACAACGGCGATGACCTTTGAGGGCATGAAGGGTTTGAGGATGTAATCGGCGGCGCCGTTGGCAATGCAGTCGTATACTTTTTTCTTGTCCTTGTTGGAAGAGATCATGATCACTTTAGCATTATTGTTTTCGGAGCGGATGGCCTTGAGTGTTTCGATACCGTTGAGATTGACCATGGAGATGTCGCATGTGACGAGCGATGGGCGGAATTGCCTGTATTTCTGGATGCCGATCTCGCCGTCTTCGGCTTCGTCTACGACGCGGTAGTTGATGCGTTCGAATATCATGCGGAGAGACTTTCGGACGGATTTGGAGTCGTCGATGATGAGGACGGTCCGGGGATTGTTGTCGGAGTCGGAAACGCCGATGCCCGTGGTGTCGAACGATGACATGTATACGAGCTTGTCATTGGGATCCCATTTGAACGAAGCGAATCTCGTCTCGGTCTTGACCGTGTAACATGTGTCGCCGATGTTGATGGAAGAGCCGGGATAGACATTGTTTTCGACTTCGATCATGGCATACTGGTTGAAAATCCTGTGGGCGGCGATTTCGGGGATATCTTCCTGCATCTGTTTCTGCACTCTGACGAGTTGTACGATCTTGCCTCTGATTTCGCCGAGTTTTTCGAGACCCATGCCGGTGCGGACGATATTTTCGTATGATTTCTGGAATTCGTTGAGTTTGGCCTGGACAGCTCTGAGTTTGAGGAGTTCGTTGATATATCGCCGCTGCATTTCGTATCTGTAGCCGACCTGGGTGTAGGTGGCGACATGGGCGGTGGAGCCGAGGTTGCGGGTGACAATGCGGTCGGAGGCGAGGATGCGGCCGCCGATGATGGCGCCTTCTTCGGTGAGCGCGACGACCCGGCCGTTGCAGTTGACGCTGCTGTTGAGGATGGCAGTCTCGACAAGGACATTGCCTTCGGCCTCGACGACGGAGTTTTCGATAAATTTGGCGTAGACGCTTCCTTCGGCCCTGACGAGGCCCTTGCCTCTCGTGAGGATGCCGCGTTTGACGATGATATTGCCGCCTGCGACGACTCTCGCGGCCTGGATTGTGTTTTCGACAATGATGTCGCCGGCGGCCTCGACTTCGAATTCGTCCATGATGCTGCCCTTGACAGCCACTGTGCCGTCGAATTTGATATTACCGGTCCTGTAGTCGACATCCGATTCGATGATGTGTATGGGATCGACGCGGAGGAGGCCGTTGTTGATGATGGGAGCGCCGTCTATTTCGGCGATGAATTCCCTTTTGTTTTCGGAGGTCGATACATTGGCGCCGGCTTCGATGTGGATGTCGATGCCCCATTCGCCGGGGAGTTCCTGACCATAGACGGTAATACCGACCTCGCCCTGCACGGCGGGGATTTTCCTTGCGATGGGTTCGCCACGTCTGACGCTTGAGATGATGCCGATTCGTTTGAAGTCAATCCGGTCGCGTCCCCTGTCGGATACGGCATCGGTGCTGCTGCGGTCATCGTATTCGAAAAGATACTCGATGCTGGCGTCCCGGCCATGTGTAAAGGGGCGTCCGGTAGCGATGATCATGGTGTGATCGTAGAGTTCGATATTGCTGATGAAGACCGAGATTTTTTCTTCGTCCTTGATTCCGTAGACGATGCCTTCTGCATTGAGAGCCTCAGTGATCTCGCTTATGGTCGGGACATATCCCGGCGTGACGAAGAGATAGGCGGTCAGGTGATCTCTGGATACTTCGATCCTTATGGGTGCCTGGCCGCAATCGCTGTTTTGCGATTTGAAATTTTTAATTTGTCTCAGTCGGTCGTCCATGTCTGTCCCCGTTTATTGTTGTCGACAGTTTTGCGGCACTATTTGTGTCACTGTTGCCGGTCAGTATCCGAGTTGCCGGCTGCGGTATCAGTGTCCGTGGCATAACTGGTTAAGACCGGTTTCAGGAGGCCGGGTCTTCCTGCCTTGCCGCGAATACAGTTACGGAGTTTCTATAGATTCTGAAAAGTTCTTCAGACGAATTGCCCCACTTGAATCCGTTAACTTTTTCCCTGAGACTGTCCGTCACGCCGCATTCGATCGCGCGGCTGATGGCCGATGCTATGGAAGAGTCGCTTTCCGGATTGCAATATTCGACCATGTCTCCGAAATAATCCCACGCATTGCCTCTTTCGGTTACGACGACCGGACATCCGGCAGCTATGGCTTCGAGACAGTTGATGCAGGAGGATTCGTTGAACGATGGTACTACAAGCACTTTTGCCCTTGCGAACAGTCCCTCCCTGAGCTGGGGCGGCACCTGCGGTACGAATATCACGTCGTCATGCGCGAGTTCGCAGCAGAAGTTGACATAGTGATTGGATGGATCAGGATCATTGAGGCTGCAACTGGAAATGACGACTTTCATGCCGAGTTCGCGGGTGGCCTCGATCACCATGTGCTGGTTGTTTTTTTCGTCGAGTGGTCCGAGACACAGGATGTCAAATCCCGCGTCCAGTTTTGAGCTGATTTCGCTGATCGACGACTTGATCGGATCATAGACGGGATCGGCCCCGAAGAAAAATTTGACCGTGCGGGTCGGTTTGACATCGAAATCACGGCACACGAGCGCGCGTTCGCACTCGCCGTTGACATGCACATAAGTAGCGCGGTCGAGCATGTATTTGCGTTTTCTGAGTTTTCTGAGGCTGAGCCTGCGCTCGTAAAACGCCGGATCGAGCTTATGTTCTTTCACTGGCGGCTCATCGCCGCTTACCGGAGCGCCGGTAAGGTCAAAATATATGGGATACTCGTCATTCCAGTAGAGGGGCGTGACGATGACAGGCACCTTGTTTTCGACAGCCTGGCGGCAGACGATGTAATTGTCGTCGGAAAGCCCGAAGACATGCAGGAGCGAAAACGTGGAGTCGACCGTCACGTCTGGCGTAGCGTTGATGTCGACAAGCTGCGCGCCGGCATTTTTGATCAGACGGGTGAACTGTTGATGGATTCTGGCGAAATCATGCTCCGGGTCATCGGCGCCCGTCGCGTGTACGCAGGCGATCTTGAGCAAGTCGATCCTGACATTTTCCGACCCGGCGACGACTGCGTCACGAGCCAGCGTCAGTTTTTCTTCTTCGCTGCCGGGCACGACCGCAAATGTCAGATTGATCGCGTTGATGACCTTGCGGTATTCAAATGGTTTTATGATGTAGGTAGCCGCTCCGGCCTTGATGCACTCGGAAACGACGTTCATCTTGGCTACGCCAGACACGACGATGATCTTCATGTCAGGCATTGTCTTCTTGATTTCGCGAGTGGCCTTGAGTCCGTCCATGTCGCGCATGATCAGGTCCATCGTGATGAGATCGGGCACGAGCGACTTGGCGAGTTCGATCGCCTTGTATCCGTTTTCGGCCTCTCCCACTACATCATGGCCTGCCTTGAGCAGGATCTTTTTGAGAGTGAGCCTCGTCATCCTGTCATCTTCGACTATAAGCACGCGAAGTTTCTTCTGTCCGTTTTCCGAGTCGAATATCCTGGCGGCGGCATCTTCTGACGGCTGGGCTTCGCCCGACAGTTTCCTGATGACGGAATTGATGGTGTTTGCCACCTTTGTCTGATCGAAGGGTTTGATGACAAATGTGGAAGCTCCTGCCTTGATACATTCCTGTATGACGTTGATCTTCGACAGACTCGACACAACGATGATCGCGATGTGAGGCTGTTTGATCTTGATTTCCCTGATTGCCTTGAGCCCATCGACGCCGGGCATGATGAGGTCCATCGTTATGATATCAGGCTTGAGTTCCTCGGCCATCGAAATAGCTTCGCTGCCGTCTGTCGCTTCTCCAACTATATCGACAGGCATCTGCGCCAGCATCATCTTCAACCGGTTTCGCATCAGCTTGTCGTCGTCTGCGATCAATAATCGCGGCCGGCCCGTCAAGACGCGCCCGGCCCCTTTTCCTGTCTCCATACCATTGCCTTGCTCTGCATTCATTTTCGGAAACTCTTCTCCCCGAATCTCTTCTATTTTATTGATCAAGAGTGACTTGTCAAAGCCAACTATATTATAATATGGATAACGTGTCAAAACATCATAGTGACAAGACAGATTTCACACATCGAATATACAACCCCACCGCATGCCGTTTAGTTGCGCCAATCCACAACAAAATGCCAATAATGGCTGTTTGTCAAATGTTGACAACGCGATCAATGTGTTGCCTGTCGGCATTTTTATCTGTTTATTTCCTCTTTTCTGGGTAAAATAGTGAAAGGAGCCTTTGATGATGAGCCACGAACTTGAGATAATAGTAAGCCAGCTGACCGGCAAACTCGCCGCCCTCGAGCAGGAAGTGCGCACCTGCCGCGCGTCCACCGACAACCTCAAAACGACATTCGACCGCTACAAAAGCATCTTCGAGCAATCCTCGGCCGCCGTATCGGTCTACAGCACTCAGGACGGACTGTCATTTTCGATCATCGACCGCAACCCGCAATTCCGCACCCTCATCGCAAAAGACAAATCAACCCCTTACATCCCCGAGCCTGGCCTCCTTGAGGCCATATCGAATGTCTGGCGCACCGGATGCCCGGAAGTCTTTTCCATCACGGAATACGACGACAACGGCACCCTGTGCGGCTGGCGCGAATGCTACCTCGCCAAAATCTCCCCTGCCGAAGTCGCCGCCTACCGCTATGACACCACTTCCATGCGCCTCCTCGAAAAAGCCCGCGACATACTCGAAGAATACCCCCGCCACAACAAAATGCCCGTCCTGCGCGCTTTTTCCGACATGACCCTTGCCTATGCCAACGATGCCGCCCTCAAGTCACTTCCTCTCGACCTTCGCATCGATCACCCGGTCCCCGAAATCCTCGCCTCTCACATCTCCGCCGCTCTCGACTCCAATTCTTCCCGGCATATCGAAATCCCACTGGGCAGATACTTCTTCTCATTCGAATTCGTTCCGGTCCCGATACTTGGATTCGTCAACATTTACGCCACCGACATCACAAGCAAATACACCATGGAGCGCGAGCTCTCCCTCGTGCGTTTCATGGTCGACAACGCCGTCGACCAGATATTCATGATCGACCCCACAGGTTCGATCACTTTCGCCAACAAGGCGCTCTCATACACTCTCGGTTACTCCAGCGACGAAATCCTCTCCATGAAAATCTGGGACATAAGCTCCGAAATGACGTCCGAAAAATGGCCATCATTCTTCGAGACGGTCCGCACCGAAAAAACCTTTTCCCACAGTTGTTACCAGCTCTGTAAAGACTCATCCCGAGTCCCAGTCGAAGCCATCACCAATTATCTCGAAATCGACGGCGCCGAATACTGCTGCTCCTTCGCCCGCGACATCTCCGAGCAACACGCCGCCCGCGAAAAACTCGCCCTCAACGCACGCGTCTTCGAAAACGCATCCGAAGCTATCATGATCACCGATCCTGACCTCACTATCGTCGATGTCAACCACGCATTCACTGTCATCACCGGCTACGAACCCCACGAAATCATCGGCCAGAAATCCACTGTCCTGCACTCCGACCGCCACCACCGCGACTTTTTCAGGGGCATCCAGCACTCTCTCGAATCCTCCGGCCGATGGAGCGGCGAACTCTGGGGCAAACGCAAGGACGGCGAAATCAGAGCCATCCTCCTCACCATCAGTTCTATACTGGACTCCGGCGGCGACGCCACCTACCTCATTTCCGTATTCACCGACATCACGTCTGTCAAAGAGTCCGAAGAACGCCTGCGCTACCTCGCCTACTACGACTCCCTCACGGGACTGCCCAACCGTACGATGTTCCTCGAACGCCTCGAACTCTCCATCCGCACATCCAAAGCCAGCTACCGCGTCTGCGCGCTGCTCTTCATCGACATCGACAACATGCAGCACATCAACGACACCTTCGGCCACACCTTCGGCGACCGCGTCATACGCGCATTCGCAGACCGCATCATCGAATCCACCGACAAACACAATATCGTTTCACGCTTCAGCGCCGACACCTTCGCCGTCATCATCCCCGAACTCGGTGACAGCTCCGAAATCTCTGAACTGACCTCCTCGATATATAAATCAGTCAGCGGCAAATACTTCATCGACGACAACGAAATCTTCATCACCGCAAGCATCGGCGTCACCGCATTCCCCGGCGACGGCACTACATCCGAGGCACTCGTGCGCCACGCCGACTCAGCCCTGCACTCCGCAAAAGCCGCCGGCGGCAACCGCTGCCAGTTCTTCACCGAAGATATCAGCCTCTCCGCCACCAATCGCGTCAACCTCGAAACAAGTCTCCGAAAAGCCATCGACAACCACGAATTCCTCCTCTACTATCAACCCCGCGTCGAAATCGAATCAGGCCGCATCATCGGATTCGAAGCCCTCATCTGCTGGCAACACCCTTCCCTCGGACTCACCCCTCCCATCCGCTTCATCCAGACCGCCGAAGAGTCAGGCCTCATCATCCGCATCGGCGAATGGGTCATCGACTCCGCCTGTCAGCAGATAGCCTCCTGGCACTCTCTCGGTCTCTCCGACATCACCGTCTCGGTCAATGTCTCCCCACGCCAGTTCCTCACCGACGGTTTCGTAGACTCTGTCGCCCGCCTTATCCGCAAGCACAACATCGACTCATCCTCTCTCGAACTCGAAATCACCGAATCCCTCCTCCTCGCCGACAACCCCTCCCTGTACAAATCCGTCAAGATACTCAAAGCCATCGGCGTCACCCTCGCCATCGACGACTTCGGCACCGGATACTCTTCGCTCAGCTACCTCAAGAAATTTCCCATCGACTGCCTCAAAATCGACCGCGCCTTCATCTCCGATATCGACAAAGACAAAGACAGCCTCGAAATCACGCGCGCCATCCTCGCTCTCGCACAGGCGCTTCGCATGCGCACCGTCGCCGAAGGCGTCGAAACACGCCCACAGCTCGACATCCTCGCCCAACACCATTGCGACGAGATCCAGGGATACCTCTTCAGCAAACCCGTTCCCGCGGAAGATGCCACCTATATGCTCACTACCAATAAAAAGCTCTATACCTGAATACCATCCGGATATTTGCCGAAAGAGACCGGGCGAACCCTGTTATACATAGTTCCCCGGCACAACGACACTATGGAAAACACCATACGCCCCGCCGCCGTCGCCGGACAATTCTACCCGGCTTCGCAGTCCGGGTGCATTCGAGACATCGACATGATGCTCGCCGCGCCAGCGCTTCACTGCCCTGTCGCCAACCCACGATTCGCCATCGTCCCCCACGCCGGCTGGATATATTCAGGCATACCGGCCGCACAGGCCATCGCGGCATTCAAACCCGCTGCCGACCCAACATTCATCATACTGTCACCATCCCACCGCGCACCCATCGCCTTGCCCACCGCGTCACCCGCCACCGCATGGCAAACCCCGCTCGGCAACATCGCAGTCGACACCGCACTCCTCGCCCGCCTGCGCGACACTCTCGACATCGACATCGACTCCGGCCCGCACCGGCTCGAACACTCCATCGAAGTCCAGCTCCCCATCATCCGCCGCATTCACCCCGCCGCACGCATCGTCCCGATACTCATCCCCGCCTCTCCCCACGCACACTCATTCGGCGCCGCTCTCGCCGCCGCCCTCCCTGCCGGTCAGGAGGTTTTCATCATCGCCACCACCGACCTCACACACTACGGGCGCCCCTACGGATTCGCACCGCAAGGCAACCTCTCACTCGGCCTCGAATGGATGAAAAACGAAAACGACCGCCGCTTCATCGACCTCGCGCTCACCATGCAATCCGCTATGATGGTCGCCGAAGCCGCCGCCAGCCGCAACGCGTGCGGCCCTGGCGCAGCCGCCGCTGCCACAGCCGCCGCCGCCGCTCTCGGCATCACTTCAGGCCATCTGCTCGACTACCGCACGTCCGCCGACGCATCGCCTCTCACGCAAAGTGACGTCGCCGTCGGCTATGCGGCCATCCTTTTCTGATCGTTATACTGAATATCTGTTGATACTACTCACGGAGACCCCGCCGCAAATCTACAATCCCCGAATTCGTTGCATAATCAGGGTCAATGGCCAGCGTGCTCTGCAAAGAACTTCTCGACCTCGTCACGGTTGGGCAGCGACGGCTGAGCGCCGAGCCGCGTGACCGAGATCGCACTTGTGCACACTGCTTTCCGCGCGGCCTCTTCGAGACTGCACCCCTCGCAGAGAAACACGGCGAACGCGCCGGTGAACGAATCGCCCGCCGCTGTCGTGTCACGCACATTGACCTTCGGAGGTTCCACAAATGCCGCCCTGCCATAACTATAGATCAGCACTCCACGGCCGCCCATCGTTATCATGACCGTCTTGACGCCCCGCCGCGCGATATCTTCGGCCGCCCTGACCGCCGACTCATCGTCTACCACATCGATCCCCGTCAGGATTGTAGCTTCGGTCTCATTGGGCTTCATAATGTCGACATTTTCGAAATAGAAGTCTTCGATCGGACACGCAGGCGCCGGATCGAGTATTATTTTTTTGCCGAGTTTCCTGGCGAGTTTGACTACTTTTTCGTTGACCTTGAGCGGGATTTCGAGCTGGAGCAGTATGATGTCCGCATCTTCGATCGCGGGCCGCGCGTCTTCGACGTCAGTGTAATCGCACTTCATATTCGCGCGCGGCACCATGACTATGCTGTTGTCGCCCTCGGAGTCGAGCACCACGCCCGAACACGCCGTGCCTGCCGGATCGCGTTTGATATATGTAGTATCGACACCGGCCCTGCTCAGGCTGTTGATGATTTCAGTGCCAAAAATGTCGTCTCCCGCCCTGCCGATCATGTATACCTTCGCTCCGAGCAGCGCAGCCTGCATTGCCTGATTGGCTCCCTTGCCCCCCGGCGCCATGCTGAATGCTTTCCCCACTATGCTTTCGCCCTTGACGGGACGTCTCGGTGTCTCGAATATGAAGTCCATCACCATGCTGCCAACTACTGCTACCTTGACCATCTTTTTATGTCCTCCGCTTATCTCGTATTCGCTAATTATCGGACAAACTCCGGAAAAACGCACCGGCAAATCAGTCTTCCGGCATATTTTTTCTGATCTTCTTCAAATCACGCCTGTAAGTCTTGCCGTCGTATTTTCCGGTGACCGGCACCGGTCTCGACAGTTTTTCGAACTGGTCTTCGCGGTTCTTCTTCGGCTTGAGTTCCACACCCGACTTTTTCATGCGCGAGGTGCGTTCGTCATTTTCCCTTTTTGTCAGAGCCGATTCCATGTCGATGAACTTTTCCGCGCCCGGGCCAGCGATCCGCCCCCGGGCGAACGCTTCCGCGCGCAATGCCACCTGACGTCTGTTGGCGAGACCCGCGAGCCACCTTTCGGGGATCGCTTCCGCGCCATGCAGCGCGCCGGCGATCGCTCCGGTGATGGCACATGCCGCCGATGCGAATCCTCCCGCGTTGAGGGTGACAGTCACGGCTTTTTCGAAATCATGCGAGTAAACAAGCGCGTTATATATCGCGTACACCACAGAGGCGCAGGCAACTTCATGAGTCGGCCTCGCTACGGGTTCGGGCGCGTTTTTCGCCGAAGATTCGACAATCCATTTTTCGACCTGCGCCGGCTCGCGTCCAAGTTGATCGGCAAGTCCCATGAGCATGTCGCTGAAATAATATTTTTCACGCCGTGCGTAAGATGGCAGGCTCGCCGTGTGCGACTCGCACAGCGCCGTTTCTATCTTCACGCAAAATGCCGCGGTCTCCCTGATCAATTCAGCCTTCGCAGTGAAATCATCGGGCGCAACGGCGGCAAGCCGCATAACCATCTGTGCGACTGCGGCCGCTGCGGAAACAGCCGGCACACTCCGGTGTGTGATCAGTGAAAGCCGCATGACAGCATCGGGAAGCGCGGATTCTCTTTCGATCAGATGCAGAGCCACGGGCGCAATCCTCGCCGCTGCCCCTGCGCCGGGATACTCACTGCCCGCGCGGTCCCACGGAAGCCCTTCGCGCAACGCGTCGAGCGCGGCACGCAGATTTCTGTCGGGCATCCTGAATATTCCATAAGGCGATTCTGAATTGCCGCAGAGCGACAAAAAACGGGCGGCGGTTTTTTCGGGCCGGACGCCTCTGTCTCCGACAAGCGACTCGCTCACTGCCATCGCCTGCTGCGTGATCGAAGTATAGAGGCCCGGTTTTCGCCATTTGAATGATTTTTCGCGTCCGAAAATTTCCGCCGGGTCTATATAATCCGAAAGGGTGCGGCAGGCGTTTTTGATCATGCCGGCCTTTGCCCCGTCGACGCAAGAGCCGAGCGCGTCGCCCACCGCAGCGCCCATCAGGGCGCCGGTCACTGCATTTGTCATGTCTGTTGCCATCGTTATTACCGCCGTCCGTTTTTATCGTCTACAGAATGCTGAAAGGATTGACATCTATCGTTATAATCCGCTGCGCCGCGTCGGGAAACGAATACACCGACTCGCGGCTGATGTCGAGCAGTGATTGCAGATGAGTGCCTCTCAGCAGGACGAAATATCTGAATTTGTTATTGAGGCGCGCATACGTCGCTTCGGCTGGCCCGGACAGACTGTAGAAGTGATCCTGGCTCGCACTGGCGATGTTAGCGGCGATCCTGTCGCCGAGTTGCCGGGCGATATCCCACGCGAGTTTTTCGTTTTCATCGGCGATTATGAAATTGATCATGGTCGTGTATGGAGGATACAGGAGCGGCTCGCGCGAGGCGAGCTCGTGTTCGTAAAACGCGGTATGATTGTGCGTACAGGCGGCATGGATGGGCATTTCTTCCGGCATGAAAGTCTGGATGATGACGCGGCCGGGTTCGGACCTGCGGCCTGCACGGCCCGCGACCTGCGTGAGTATCTGATACGTGCGTTCGGCCGATCTGAAGTCGGGGATGTTGAGAATACTGTCAGCCGATATGACGCACACAAGGGTAATGCCTGGGAAATCGAGTCCTTTCGCTATCATCTGCGTGCCGACGAGTATGTCGACGAGACCGTCTTCGCAGGCTTCGATGATACGCTGATACTCGCCCTTGCGTGAGACGGTATCGCGGTCCATGCGCTCGATGCGCGCATCCCTGAATGCCCTTGCGAGCTGGTTGTAGACACGTTCTGTGCCTATGCCGTGAAGCGTAAGTGCCGAACTGCCGCACGCGGGGCACTGCTGTACGAACTCCTCGGAGTGATCGCACAGATGGCACTTGAGCATATTTGCGGCCTTGTGAAATTTCATCGTGATCGCACACTGCGGACATCGAAGCGAGTGCCCGCACCGGAAGCACTGGACAAACTGCGAATAGCCCCTGTGATTGAGAAACACCATCGTCTGCTCGCCCTTCTGGATGTTGGAGCGTATGGCCTCGACCATGATCGGGCTGAAGATGGAAGTGTTGCGGCTGGTCTGGAGTTTGCGCATGTCGACGACGGTAATGATGGGGAGTTCGCTGTCGCCGACGCGTTCGGTGAGTTCGAGCGAAGTATATTTTTTACGGCGTACCATGTCGTAGGACTCAACCGACGGAGTGGCGCTGCCGAGTACGATGGGACACGAAAGGAGCTTAGCGCGCTGGATTGCCGCGTCTCGCCCGGAGTAGCGTGGGGCGCTCTCCTGTTTGAGCGCGCTCTCGTGCTCTTCGTCGACGATGATGAGTCCGATGTTTTCGGCGGGGGCGAAAATGGCAGAGCGCGCGCCGATTATGATGTCGATTGCACCGGATGTGATGCGCGTCCATTCATACAGGCGTTCGGTGGTCGAAAGGCAACTGTGCCACACGGCGACGCGGCCGAGGAATCGCCGGCCGAAGCGCGCTATGATCTGTGTGGCGAGCGCGATTTCCGGCACGATGATGATGACACGTTTGCCCTTTGCGATGCAGTCGCTGACAGCATGCATGTAGACTTCCGTCTTGCCGCTGCCAGTGATGCCGCGCAGCAGGAACACCTCATTTCGGCACGCGTCCATCGCTGCCTGTATTTGCCGGAAAGCCTTGTCCTGACCAGGCGTGAGGACATGCTGCTTTTCGATCTCGCGGATACCGTCCACCCTGATGTTGGTGCGCGCGAGGTAGTCGACTGCGACGAGTCCCTTCTGCGCGAGCGCCTTGATGACCTCCATAGTGACACCCGTTTCATCCATGATGCGGCGCGCCGTGAGGTTACCCCCTTCGGACGCGAGCAGGCGCAGCACCTTTCGCTGGGACGGGGCGCGGGAGAATTCCGCGAAGTCGTTGGCGACCGCCCGTTCAAGAGCTTCGTCGAGCAGCGTCACATTTTTTTCGAGGATCGTTTTCTTTTTTAGCGACGTGAATGCCGTACTGTCGATGCCATACTTTTTCATCCGCCTGTGAAACGGAAAAACCGTGTCGAGCACCGTAGAGAGCGGACAGAGGTACATTTTGGAAATCCAGGCGCAGAGACTCAGCAGATCGAACGGAATGCCCTTGAAGTCGTCGACGATTTCGAGCACTTCCTTGATGCTCTCCGCCGGTACGTTTGTACGCGATGACATGCGGGCGACAAGCGCGAAAAGCTTGCGGCCATGAAAGGGCACGACTACAAGCGCCCCCGGAGTGATGCCGTGACGGAGGTTTTCAGGCACGATGTAGTCAAAGAGTTTTGACACCGGCACGAGCAGCGGAGATACGGACACGTACAGATTGCGTTCTGTCATCAGTCGCCCTTCACATTTCCGGCGGGCGCAATACCTGCCCGCCAATGACATTTTAGCCGCATCCGCGCCGATTGTCCTCATGCCGCGCCAACCCTTTTTGAGCCGCCGGTGGATAATGTGAGATTTCAATAGAGGAAAATGGTGAAAAGTCATATAATTTATACTCAATCGTGCAGGGAGTATTCACAGCATGTCTCAGCTCAGACGCGATCCGGTGCTTGGCCGGTGGGTAATCATAAGTACGGAACGAAGCGACAGGCCGACGGATTTTACGCCTGCCACGCCCCCGCACAGTTCACCTTTCTGCCCCTTTTGCCCCGGCAACGAAGACAAGACTCCCCCGGAGGTGCTCGTCATAAGAGACGAAGACACTGAGCCCGACGAACCTGGCTGGCACGTGCGCGTCGTCTCCAATAAGTATCCCGCTCTTACGCTCGATGGCGAGTTCGATCCTTCCTCCAATGGCATCTATGAAATGATGAACGGTATCGGCACCCACGAGGTAATTATCGAATCCCCCATCCACGAGCGCACCCTCTCCTCTCACGATTTCAACAACATGGAAAAAATCGCGTGGATATTCCGCGAGCGCATCCGCATGCTCGAACGCGACGAGAGGATAAAATACGTGCTGATTTTCCGCAATGCCGGACAGGCCGCCGGCGCTTCGCTCGCCCATCCGCATTCACAGCTCATCGCCACTCCCTCGGTCCCGAAACGTATCGCGGAGGAAATCTCCGGCACTCTCAACTACCGCGCCGACAAGGGCTCCTGCGTCTTCTGCGACATGATCGAACAAGAACTCGCCTCACGCGAACGCGTCATCGAAGAAAACAGGCATTTCGTCGCATTCACCCCATACGCGTCACGGTTTTCCTACGAAATATGGGTGCTGCCCAAAGACCATAGCTGCCGCATGCAGGACATGGACGACGCGATTCTGCCCTACTTCGCGTCATGTTTCCAAAACGCCGTCAAACGTCTCGACACAGCCCTGACATATCCTCCCTACAACTTCGTGCTCCACACATCACCTTTCAACACGGCGCAGGACTACTACTACCACTGGCACATCGAAATACTGCCGCGCCTCACCCACGTCGCCGGATTTGAGTGGGGGACCGGCTTTTATATCAACCCGACACCACCTGAAGTCGCGGCTGAAATAATGCGAAATACTTCTATCACACAACTATGACCGGACACCTTACACACGTAGACGGACACGGCGCCGCCCGCATGGTAGACATCTCTGACAAGTCACGCACGGCCCGCCGCGCCGTCGCTGCCGGCGAAGTGCGCATGCTGCCATCCACCGCCGCGCTGATCGTTTCAGGCAGCTTGCCAAAAGGAGACGTCCTTCAGGTTGCCCGCGTCGCTGCCATCATGGCCGCTAAAAAAACACCCGGCATCATCCCGCTGTGCCACTCGATCGCACTCGCATCTGTCGAGGTGAATTTCGATATCGACCAGCAGTCAGGCGTCATCGTCATCACTGCCGAGGCAGCCGCCACCGACACGACTGGCGTGGAGATGGAAGCCCTCACCGCCGTCTCCGCCGCCGCTCTCACGATCTATGACATGTGCAAGGCTGTCCAGAAGGACATGACCATCACCTCTATCCGCCTTATCTCGAAAACCGGCGGCAAGAGCGGCGATTTCGTCAGAAATGAATTATGACATCCTCATGGGGATTGCCATTTTGGACAGACTCAAACTCGAAAAAGCGGAACACCTAATTTATGATTATCAGCGCAGACGCTTCGAGGCGACCTATGCCGACATCGACGAAATCGACGACGTAAGAGAACTCTTCTTCTGCGTACTCTACCCCCCACCCCACGAAAAAGACAAGTTCGCCGGACGCGACGACGCCTTTAAAAAAACATCGAGAAGCTGGCTCATGCGACACCTCGCCCCCAGACTCATAGTCGATACTCTCGAAGACATCATCGAACTAAATGACACCACCACCCGCGTCAACTCCTGCATGTCAAACATCCTCGCCTCATGGGACACTCTCCCCGAAGCGCTCTCCGAACAGCAATACTCCATCCTCGCCCGCAAATGCACAAATCACGCTACGGCACTCCGTACACTGCAGTGCACAATGAGCGGTTTCTCCCTCTGCGCAAAAGTTGCAAAAAGCACTGATTACGACCTCAAGAAAATCCTCAGGATCGTCCCTAAAAGCTTCCTCCGCAACAGCGATCTCTTCGACCTCTCGGTCAGGACATATCACTGTTTCATAAACCACCGGGAAACACTCGACAGTTATTTCGCCATCATCGAACATCGCGAAACCGAACTGATCAACCGCCTGTACGGTGGCAACGGCACTCATGGAGAACCCCTTTGACAACGAACGACCTTACACTCATTCAGACAGAAATCGAACAGCTCCGCACCGCGATCGAGCATCACTCGCGACGCTATTACATCGACAATTCGCCCGAAATCTCCGACTACGATTTCGACATGATGTTCACGCGCCTCAAGCAGCTCGAAAGCGAGCACCCGCAATTCGTCACGCCCGGCTCACCCACCATGAAGGTCGGCGGCGCTCCCATCGAAGGCTTTTCTCAAGTACGCCACGAGGTGCCGATGCTTTCACTCGACAACTCCTACAACTCCGGCGACCTGCGCGATTTCGATGCACGCATCACAAGATCGCTCGGCGAAGGCACTGAACTAAAATATGTGGCGGAAATCAAGATCGACGGCGTCAGCGTTTCCCTCATCTACCGTGGCGGAGTCCTCACCCAGGCCGCCACACGCGGCAACGGTGCCACCGGTGACGACATCACCGCCAATGTCCGCACTATCAAATCCATCCCGCTCCGCCTCTACGGCAATTTCTCCGACGACGACATTGTGGAAGTCCGCGGCGAGATATTCATGCCCCGCGCCGGTTTCGAAAAACTCAACGAAGACCGCGAACGCGGCGGCGAACAGCTTTTTGCCAATCCACGCAACGCTACCGCCGGCTCTCTCAAGCTCCTTGATTCGAAAATCACGGCACAGCGGCCGCTCGACGCGTTTTTCTACTGGCTCCGGCTCTCCGGCCCCGCCATGCCTGCCACCCACCACGAATGCCTCGGACTGATACGC
This sequence comes from uncultured bacterium, assembly GCA_964595945.1. GTDB lineage: Bacteria > UBP15 > UBA6099 > UBA6099 > JAJRTR01 > CAZQSL01. Next base: position 13,416 of record CAZQSL010000035.1, on the reverse strand, counting down.
TCGTACGGCCTCAGGACCGAGGCCCACACCACTGTCCTCGACGGCATTGACGAGGTCATATCCTTCATTGAAAAATGGGAAACGGAACGCAGCTCTCTCGACTATGAAAACGACGGCATCGTCATCAAGCTCGACGATCTCGCGCTCCACACCCGGCTCGGCGAGACAAGCCACCACCCGCGCTACGCCATCGCCTATAAATTCCCCCCCGAACAGAAACCGACGAAAGTCCTCGCCATCACCGTGCAGGTAGGCCGCACGGGAGCGATGACTCCGGTCGCAGACCTTGCCCCTGTCCTGCTTTCCGGCACCACGGTACGACGCGCCACTCTCCACAACGAAGACGAGATCGACCGCCTCGGCATCGGTGTCGGCGACACTGTGATCGTGCGCAAGGCCGGCGAGATCATTCCCCAGATCGTTTCCGTCGTCACTGCCGATCGCACCGGCGATTTCGTAAAATTCGCCTTCCCGCGCCAATGCCCGGCATGCGGCGCCACTGCCGTCAAAAATGAGGGCGAAGCCGTCCTACGCTGCCCCAATCCCTGGTGCCCCGCTCAAGTGAAGGCGCGCATCGAACACTTCTGCTCCCGAGGCGCAATGGATATCGAAAACCTCGGCCCGAGCCTCGTAGCACAGTTCGTCGATGCCGGTCTCGTGAAAGATTTCGGCGATCTCTACTCCCTCACGCGCCAATCTCTCGCCGCCCTCGACCGCATGGGCGATAAGTCGGCCGCCAACATTATCGACGGCATCGCCGCAAGCAGGCAGTCGCCACTCGACCGCCTCGTCTACGCTCTCGGCATACGCCAGGTCGGCGCTCGCACCGCAAAACTCCTCGCCGAAGCGTTCGGCAGTCTCGACTCCATCTCCGTAGCGGATACAGCCGCTCTCATCGCCATCCCGGAAATCGGTCCTGTCGTCGCCTCCTGCATCACCGAGTTTTTCGCACAGCCGCACACAGCCGAAGTTATCGAAAAACTCAAGCTCGCCGGCGTCAACATGACTGCTGACACAAGACCGAAAGGCACCGCTCTCGCGGGAAAAACCTTCGTCATCACCGGCACGCTGAGCCGCCCGCGCGACGATGTAAAACGCATGATCGAGGACGCCGGAGGCCGCGTGTCTTCATCGGTATCGGCAAAAACCGATTACCTCGTCTGCGGCGAGTCTGCCGGCTCAAAACGCCAAAAGGCGGCTGATCTCGGCATCACTATCATCGAAGAAGCCTCACTCGCCGATCTGCTCAACAGCGATGATGCCATGTCAGCCCCACAAGCGGATTCACCAGCACCAGACACTTCAGCCGGCCAGCAGTCGCTTTTCGACTGAGTTTTCACATGTCGGTTTCTTCGCCCCGCACGTCTTTCATATACCCGGGTTGACGTTTTTCGATGACGACATATAATAATACCTGACAGTTCGAGGTATCCCCTCGGATCAGGAGGTATCATTGAAGCGCCGCGTCACAAATCCCAATTTTCTCAACGGTGTCCCCGAGTTGCTCGTGCTCTCGCTGCTGGCCGAAAAAAAGATGTATGGATACGAACTCGTCAAGGCGATCAGAGAGCGTTCCCGCGAATCACTTTCATTTGGCGAAGGCAGCATATATCCCGTCCTGCACGCACTCGAAAAAGATGACTGTCTCACGAGCGAACGTCTCGCCGTCGATGGCCGTCCGCGCTTTTATTACAGCCTCACAAAAAAAGGAACTCAGCGGCTCGCCGATCTGTCTAACGAATGGGACTCGGCTCATGGCGGCATAGCCCTTGTACTCGGCAGATCAACGACTGGTGCGTGAATTTCCGATGAACGAACTCGACAGCCTGAAACAGCAACTCACCGGCAGAGGCCTGCCGCCCGAATATATTTCACGTGTCATGCTGGAACTTTCCGACCATGCCGAAGACCTCAGCCGCGCCGAGTCCCACGCTACACTGATTGCCGATGTAGCGGCGCTCGCGGATTCATTCGAGTCCCATCTCCGCCCGTTTCGCGGCAGACCTCCGGTCTTTCAGTTCACTGCCGTACCGCTCGCGATGCTGTGCTTCATGTCGATGATCTGCCTCCAGGCAGGAGGATTGTTCGGCAGCCTCACGTCCTACACGAGTCCCTCATTCGCGGCACTGCTCTCCGCAGGACTGTTTTTCATCAAATACTGCGCAGCGCCAGCCATAGCGACAGTATTCTGCCTCATCACCCGGCGTTGCGGTCTCGCGCCTGTGTGGGCCGCCCTGCCAGCCACTCTCATGGCGATCGCCGGACTTGCCATGATCGAGGTCGCACCGCCCCTTTCCGGCCCGGGGTCCGGCATCATCAAGGTCGCGTTCGGCCTCGATGCCGGCCCTTCCGGCATTGTACCTGCCATCTCCGATTTCAACACTGTCCGCTTTCTGCTCCCTCTGATCATATTCGCAGTTTTCTTCGTGCTCGAACGTCGCCGGCTCCCGCACCGCAGCCGGTTGATTTGACATAAGCCGCACAGCCACGTCGGCAGCGGCGCCACTGTCCATCCTCAAAAAGGCATTTCCTGTCACACGCGGCGTGACTGCCTTACCCATGCGCCACGCGATGCCTTGCCGCGCAAAATAACAGCACCGCCAGACATCCTGCGCAACCCGCACTGTTTCACCATGGAGGAAACATGAATCGCTCAATTTTCGCCGTAATACTACTGACTGCATCTCTCTTTGCCGCAACTGCCTCACAATCTTCGCCTCCTGCATCCGATGTTATCATCAAACAGGTCGAGGTCACCGGCAACTACGAAATCCCGGATGACGTCATCCTCTCCGCCGCCACGTCAAAAACCGGAGCGCCGCTTTCGACTGAAACCCTCGAATCCGACCTCCAGCACATCTTCGATCTCGGATACTTCAGCAAAGACGTGAAAGTCTCATTGTCAGAATATGACGGCGGCGCGAAAATCACGTTTGTCGTAAACGAAAACCCGGTTGTCTCACAGGTGGAATTCACCGGAAACGCAAGCCTTGCGGCAGCCGACCTGCTCAAGTCCGTTACCCTCAGACCCGGGAGCGTCCTCAACTCAAAAACTCTTCGGGCCGATATCGAATCACTTGAAAGACTTTACGCTGACCGCGGATATATCGCCGCCCGTGTACTCGATGTCGGGCTCGACGGCGGCAGGGCGGTCTTCATCATTTCCGAAGGCACGATCAAGACAGTCAAAGTCGAGTACATCACGAAAAACGCGGACATTGACCCCGATTCCAACGAGCCGCTGACTTCCGATGACTACATCATTGCCACCGACGGGAAAACCAGACCCTATGTCATCACTCGCGAGATGAAAACTGTCGCCGGCGACTCCTACAATTCCAATCTGATCGGCGCGGACCTCCAGCGGATTTACAACCTCGGATACTTCGACGATGTACGCACCCGTATCGAGGCTGCCGACGAACCCGGCAACGTCATTGTGATCATTCAGGTCGAAGAAGGCCCGATGGGAAGCTATGGCTTCAGTGGCGGCTACAGCAACAGTACCGGCTTCGCCGGAGGACTCACCTACAGCAATCGCAATCTAAAGGGCAAGGGGCGCCGTGCCGATGTTTCCTTCGAGCGCGGCAGCCGCAGCAACAACTACGAGCTGACTTATGTCGAACCCTGGCTCGACCGCCACCGCACAAGCATCGAGACTTCTCTCTATAAAACTTCGAAAGAGTACGACTACTCACTGACCAATTCGACTGACGACCCGGATTACGAAGAGTTGAGAAGCGGATTTTCCATCACCGCCGGACGCCCACTATCGGACAATACGCGTTTCTATTTCGGCGTCAAATCCGAACGTGTCAACGTCGAACCCCATGCCTACGACTATCTCGACGGCACATCGCGCAGTCTCACAACCACGCTCCGCACGGACACGCGCGACAATGTTTTCAACCCCGGGAAAGGACGCTATGATTCTGCTTCTCTACGACTCAACGGAGGGCTGCTCGGAGGTTCATTCGATTACCAGAAACTCACACTCGACTTCCGCCGCTTTCGCCGCCTCGCCAAAAAGCAATCACTCGCGTTTCACGCATCGGCAGGATTCGCATGGAACGATATACCGCGGGTCGACTACTTCGAGCTTGGCGGCGCCAACTCGATACGCGGCTACGAAGAGGATGCTTTCGAGGGCAACAAGATGGTACTCTACAACGCGGAATACCGCGTATCACTTTCCGGCAACCTCGGCGTCGTAGCGTTTGCCGATGCCGGCCACGCGTGGGGCAAGAACGACAAACTCGACCTCTCGCCGCTCAAATACGAAAAATCAATCGGCGCAGGCATACGATTGAAAATCCCACAGCTCGGCACCGGCCCCGTGCGTCTCGACTACGCCTACGCACTGTCCAACCGCGATACCAATTTCCATTTCGGATTCGGCCACCTCTTCTGACCGGGAGGCAGAGATACTTGCACCAGAAGCACTATTTCCCCGGCTTATCGATCACGATCTTCGCCGCAAGAGCGCCATGACCAGATATATTTGCCCATTATGATTCCCATCTCTCAATTCATTCTGTCAGTCTTCAGATTCAGCGATTATAAGTGAATTTCATACCTTACGCTCGCCATTTCAAACATCATCCATACACTTGTCCGCTGACCATGCATATACGATAATTCATCCCAGCGAGGTAGACGGACACACATGAACGAATTCTTCATAGAAACGCTATGGATACAGCTTTCGATCTTCTGTGCGGTACTCATCGCGCTCAGAACCGTCTACGTCAAAAAAGCAGTATCAGTCCCGGCCGACATAATAATATTTACCAATCGCCTGATGGGTTTTTTGATTCTACTGCCGCTTGCAGTCTTCGAAAAGCCACACATCACCGATCTCCGCCGTTTCGCCATCTTCACAGCTATCACCATAGCAGCCAACGCGGCGGCATCGCTCACTCAGGTACGCGTCATCCAAAAGGAAGACATCTCCGCATCACAGCCGCTTCTCGGGCTCATACCGATGTTCATGATACCGTGGAACGTGCTGCTTCTCGGAGAAAACACACACGCCGTCACATTAGCTGGCATCCTGATCGCGTGCGCCGGCGCTTATGTGATGAATATCTCACCTGGCGGCGGTTTTCTCTCTCCGATGAAGGAGGCCTTCGTCAAACCCGCCTCCCGCGCCATGCTCATCTCCGCCATTCTCTACGGTCTCACTTCCGTGTGCGACAAACCCGCGATCGAAGCATCGTCAGGCTATTCCTACACACTGATATGGATGTTCTGCTCCGGCACGTTCGTCGGCACTTTTTTCGTCTCGCGGCGATCCGGGCGCGAAATCGTCAAAGCTGCCCTCAACCGCGACAATCTCATCCAAACAGTCTTCTGGGCCTCGGCATTCCTCGCCCAGATGTACGCGATACAGCTTGCCATCCACATCGAGTCGAGCGCCACCTATGTCAAAACGCTCACCCTGCTGAGCATTATCATCACGGTATTTCTCGGCAGACTCGTTTTTCGTGAAGGCAATCTGAAACGCAATCTCGCGGGGGCTACCCTGATACTTGCCGGCTCTGCCATCATCGTCATGTACGCAAAATAGCCCCGAATCCCATTGCGGGATTCGGGGAAGCCATGCAAGCGCTCTCTGCTGCTATTACACATATACTGAATATCAATGGAAATCACCTATCGCTGTGGGTAGCACAATGAAACAGTAACTTGAAGAAAAGTTAGTATATAAAGCTTTTTGGAAGAGGTACGGAGAAACCTTTTTCTCGAAAAAGGTTTCTCCGTTAGGTAAATTATAACAATTTTTCTTATAATGACGCCAAATGGCTTGCCATATCTCAGCGGGGGACATCTATCTCCAGATCGGATATGGGATATGATGAACAGGGATGGAAAAAACCGAACTTTTTGTCGGCTGCGCGGCGGCCGTCGTTTTCGGGGCTGACAAAAACATTGCCCTTGACAAGCAGTGCACGGCAAAAACCGCATTCGCCGGAGCGACACTGAGAAGGTGGCGCGACGCCCGCGCGTTCGAGGGCGACGAGCACTGTCTCATCAGCCTTTGCGGGAACGGTGAAAGCCTTGCCGGCAACTACGGCTTTGATGCTGAATGTGTTTCCGGCAAGTTCCGCGGGGAAACCCGGAAGCGCAAGCGGAGTTGCCGCCACGCCGAACACTTCACGACGCACCTGTTTCAGCCGCAGGCCGAAGCCCTTCATCTCGCGTTCGAGAAAGAGATACATCGGCTGGGGACCGCAGATAAAAAATGTTTTGCCTGAGGGATCGCCGCCGAGATTCCTGATTGTATCTTCGGTCAGAAATCCGGTTGGACCACACCATGAGTCGCCAGGGGTGCCGCAGACAACGTGTGCGCGGATACGGTCCGGCGCGGAGTTTTCGAGTTCCTTCAATTCCTTTTCATAGATGATGTCTTCAGGTGTGTTGACACCGTAGATGAGCGTGAAATTAGTGTAAGAGCCGTTTTGTGCGATGTCGCGCATCATGGAGCGGAACGGTGTGATGCCGCAGCCTCCGGCGAGTGCGACGATATCACGCGAGTCGCGGAGAGGGTCGATGCAGAAAAAACCGCACGGACCGGACGTTTCCACTGCGGTGCCCCTGCTCCAGTTTTCCCATAGAAAAGCACTGACAAAGCCGTCGTCTTTCCTGCGGACAGTGATTTCCATATAGCCGCGATCGCGCGCGTCGGCGGGCGACGATGCGATGGAATAAGGCCTGGTGACATGAGAGCCGCCGATGTCAAGCCTGAAGCTCAGATACTGTCCGGCACGGAAGGTGGGCAGCGCACAGGTGCCGGCAGCTTTGTCAGCGATGAGGCGGAATGTTTTTGCGGTCGCCGTCTCGGAGCGGACTTCGTCCACGAGGAGATGGAGCTTCTGGGGATGGATCGCCGCGGCGAGAGTGGCGGCACAATCAGCTGGTGCGGGCGTGGCGGGAGCGCCGGTGATCCTGCGTCTCCTCGACGGGATTAGATCGATGACTGCCGCAATGTCCTGAAAGTCATTTTTTATTGTCAGTTTTCGTTCCATTATTTCCCCCTCAGATAGGCGGTTGCGCTTAATGCCGCGGTGCGACCGGAATTGAGCGAGCTGCTGTAGCCGTGGCCATGAGAGGCAAACCCGCCGGAGAATATGAGGCCGTCGATGTAGTTTTCAGTCTTTCTGGAGACCATGCGCGGGATGATACCATCCCACGGGTCGAGTTCGTAGCCGTAAATGACGCCATTCCATGAGCAGGCATAGCGTGCGAAAGTGGCGGGAGTGGCGATCTCGACTTCCTCGATGTGGCTGCGTATGTCAGTGCCCAGGGCATCGTCGAACTGCGTCACCATTTCGTCGGCGATGCGGTTTTTTGTTGCGTGGTATTCTTCGGGCGTGACGTTGCGCCAGACCTCTGGCGTGTAAAGAGTCGTCATGCTTAGGATAGTCGTGCCTGGGGGCGAGCAGTCCGGTACTGTGTTGTTGAGGCAGGTGGTGGCCTGCATGTTGGTGAGGGCGAGCCTTGTCATGGAATCGTAGACCTCGTCGGTATTCATGTTTTTGGAGATGAAATAGCCATAGTCATCGATGCCAAGCTCCTGAGGCGAAGCGTCAAGACCGAGATAGACCACAAAGCCGGCGCCGCCGTGGCGGCGGGCGTTGACTATCCGGCGTGCTTCGGGAGGCACTTCCGATTGTGGGGAGACAAGATTGTTGAAAGTCTGGGTGGGTGATGAATTACTGATGACGCAACGTGTCCTGATGCGGTCGCCGCGGGATGTTTCGACACCGGTGACACAACCGCGCCGCACGTCGATGTGTTCGACACGAGTGTTATATTCGACCCTGCCGCCGAGCTCACGGATACGGTTTTCGATAGCGACAGACATCTCGTGAGAGCGCATGCGCGGCACGTAAGCGCCGCATTCGAGGTAGTCGATGAGCATGCCTGCCCATATCGGAAACGACATGCGGCTCGTCGGAATGCCGATATAGCACCAGTAAGGATAGAGCATGTCGATGACTTTTTCCGGCAGGCCGAAAGTGGCGGTGACTTCGTCCACGGTGCATGGCACGGTCTTGACGATATTGATAACCTTGCGGGCGGCGTCAGCGACTTCGGATATGGGATTGTCCGCTTTTTTTAGAAAGTCGAGGAAATCGGCAGCGGAGCCTCCAGGTTTTGCCGCATAGCGACCGAGGAGCCCGAACGAGTCGTGCACGGACTGACAGAAACGGATATACCTCGTGACCTGTTCGCGGCTTTCGGGCGCCTCTTTGCAGATAGCGTCGATAAAATCTTCCACTCCAAACGGCAGGCGGGCGTTGAAACCCTTGTCGGTCAGCACGATACGGTAGGCTTCGGGCACTGAAACCCAATCGACATTCACCCCGCACTCGGCTTCGAGGAACCTCCGTACGCCACCCATGTTGGCGGCAGTCCCGATGCCGTTAAGCTCGTGCAGGGAAGTCTCGAACTCGAAGCGGCCCCTCACGAAACTCGTGGCGAATCCACCGGGCAGGTTATGCTGTTCGAGGATCAGGGGCCTGATCCCTTTCACCGCGAGCATGAGGCCGGCCGCGAGGCCGCCGTTTCCCGCGCCGACTACTACAACGTCGTATTCGCCATCTATTACTGGCGCGTTTGATGTCATGGCCATTCTGGTCGGCTCCTTCTTGTATTATCCAGAATCTGTCGCACGGGCCAGTGATGCTTGCGGAAGATTTTCGTTTTGTACGTCGCGGCTCCGTGTCCCGGTATAGCGGATGTATTTTCAGGCAATGCAGCTCTGGAGTGTATAAATACTATCAGATATGCCCCGGCAAGTCAAAATAATGGATCGCCCTTTTCGAGTCTTTTTGGCAAAACGACATATCGGGAAGCCACTATTGACGTGTACACAAAGAGAAGGTTGGGCATGATTGCAAATTACAACCAAACCCGGCTGCCGGGACTACTCGCCTTCGGCAGAGTCTTCTGACGGATCCATGAAAACCTGATCCATCGACAACGAGACATCATCGCCGGGCGAAACGACTTTCGGAGTCAGAAAAATGAGAAATTTGTAGTTGATAACATCACGGACTTTTTTGGTGAATAGCTCGCCGATCACAGGCATACGCCCGATGATGGGCGAACGTCGCAGCAAACGTTTTTCCTGATACATTTCGAGCCCGCCAGCGACAAAAGTTTCGTTTTCCCTGACAACAAACGAGGTGGAAATCTGGCGTGGGTTCGCATCGGATTCGGCTGCGCGGAGCGTGTTGAGATCGGTCGTTTCGGCAGATAGTTGAGCCGTCATGCCGGTCGATGCGACAAGGTCGATCCTGATGAGATCGCCAGTGCCGAAGCGGGGCAGGACATTGAGTCCGAGGGTAGCGTCCCATCCGGTGACACTGACGGCCGCGCGGACATTGTTGAGCGTGACGATGCGGGTTTCAGACAGTAGCTGGGCGCGGCCTGTACCTGTCAGCAGATTGATGATCTGGTCGACCGGCTGGCGTGCCGACATGCTGAGACTGGTATTTTTGGACCCCGAGCTCGATCCGCTCGATGACCACGCATCCTGCCTGGTCGATGAGTAGTTGGGCAGGTAGACCTGGGACAGGAGCGAGTTGAGATCGATCCCTACATCGGTGAAGTCGTCGTCTCTGAGCAGCACCACCCTGGCGGTGATTGCGATCTGTTGAGGGGGTTTGTCGAGTTCGCCGATGATCTGGCTGATGTAGTCGATCTTGCTCGAAACATCGGTGACGATCAGCACATTGAGATTGTTGTCGGCCTGCGCGATGCCGTCGCCGGTGAGCCGTCTGGCGACTACATCCACCAGGTCTTTCGCCTGCACGTGAGCAAGCGGGATGACTTTGGTTTCGAGATTGACAAATCCCTTTTCACCGGTTTTATCTATGTTTGTGACGAGTTTGACGATGTCCGTGAGTTTGGGTTCGAGATCGGTGATGATCAGTGAATTGGATGAGCTGTTGATGGAGACCGAACCATATTTCGAGAGTGCTTTGCGTACGTATGGCTCGACTTCGGCAGCGAGGATGTTTTCGAGTTGTATGATGCTCGTGACCGTATAGACACTGCTGTCCTGATCGACTTCGAGATCAAGGCTTACGGAACTTTTCACAGGCGTGCCGGCAGCCGCCGTCTGGGCACCCCAGATGACACATCCGCAGAAAAAGGCAACGATGAGCCCACTTCGTATCGCGGCATTTGAAGCTGTTCTATAAATGGCCATACGTCGATCCCCACAGATGTCCGATGTTGCTATTCTACAACATATCCTGATCGTGTGACAATTGCAGAAAATGGTTGTGCCCGGCGCGAGCCGCGGACAGCCGCATCACCCGCTACCTTCGATAGCCACCGCTGGCCGGCCGCACTCTGAAAAAACGCGCGTCGACTCCCTTTTGCGCATCCACAAGTATCCTCACCGGCGCGCGGCACACGGGACAGTTGCCGATATACGCGTTCTTTTCCTCATTGTGATATATCCGCGCATAGACTCCGCAGCACTCGAAATGCACACCCACAAATTTTCTGCCAGTATTGTTTGCCATCAGCGTTTGCTCCGCACAGGCATTGAAATGATCACTCGTATAATTTTAACGCATCGGCGGCACTTTTAGCGACAAGTTGCCGCAAAACGTCCGGCGATTCGACGCTCACGCCCTCGCCCAGCGAAAGGACATAGGGCACAGCCCTCACCGGATCGAACATCCGCATCGTCACCTCGACACTTCCATCACTGCGCATCACAGTCTTTTCAGGCCACAATTCGCGCGCTTCGTCCGCAGGCGCGCCAGCCGCGAACACCAGCCGCGCCTCAAACATCGAAGGCGACTCGACATCCCAGGCAAGCGAAGCGATTTCCCCTCCTTCATCCGACGGCGCAAACCCATCCCCCGTCCGACACGCCTGCGCTATCCTGTCGACACGGAATATCCTCATAGCCTCACGCGCCTCGCACCACGCGATACAATACCATCGGCTGCGGCTCAGCGTCAGCCTCAGCGGCCTGATCACGCGCACCGACGGCTCGGCAGCACCCGGCACAATATATTCGATTTTCAGTTTATGATTCCCGCACGACTGACGTATCAGCGAAAGTATCTCAGCCATGCGGCCCCCATACGGCGCACTCGCCACCTTATCGCCAAGCCCCGTCAGGTCCTTCGACAGCCGGCCAGAGATCGCCCGCCTGATCTTGCCGAAAGCACTCATCAGCGCAGCATCATCCGAAAACGGAGCCGCCATCGCGATATCATGCCCGATCAGCAGCGCCGCTGCCTCATCCCTGTCAAGCCGCCTCGCGGCGTCAATGAATATATCGAGATTTTCGATATACACACGACCACCCTCCACAAACGCATCGATCAGTGCCCCCGGATCATACGGAGGCACACCGCACACGCTCAATTCCTCCAGCAACACTTCGAGCCGCGACCGGCTCACCCCCAACATCTTCGCCACCTCGCCCACCGGCGCGCCATTATGCAGCATCAACGCCTCGGCAACATCCAGCAGACCGGCAATCCTGTCACTACGCCCCATCCGCAATCCTCCTCCAAAATGCCTTCATACCCTCACGCGCCACCACCGGCCCCACCACCTCCGCACCAGTCCCATACGCAGCCACCCAACGATAAAACTCACCATAATTCCTCACCTTCACCACCACATCACGCTCCACTTCATCAAACACCACAGAAGACAAATGATTCCACTCATTCCTCGCAATAAAAAAAGAAGCACCATAAAACTTCACACACACATCCACCGCCTCACCCCCCCCAATCTCCCACGGAGCAGCCGACCGAAACGCCGCATAAGCACACTGCCCACCACCCTGCCCCTCCTTTGCCACACCCAACACATCACTCCACGAAATCCTGTCCACCCGAAACACCCTCTCCGCACCCCGCATCTCACAAAAAGCAACCACATACCACCGCCCCTCACGCAAAAACAGCGTCTGCGGCACAACCACACGCTCCGTCTCCTCACCACCCCTACACACCCTGTACCTGATACGCAACCGCCGGCCCCCATTCAGCGCCGCCAGCACATCATCCATCACACCCTCATCAACACGCTCACCCTCACCCCCGAAATCCAGCCGCACACACACCACCCCACCACCATCCATCCCTTCACACCCCGGCGCAATCTTCCCCACCGCATCTCCAAAACTCTTCATCACAGGCATTTCACCACCACTCACACACCGCGCGAAATCCAGCAACGCGCGCCTCTCCTCACCCCTAAGCCTCAACCCCCCATGACCAAACCCCCCAGCCACTATCTCATACCCCCACGACGACACACCACTCACCGGATCATCCACCCTGCACTTCCCCACCCTCACACCCGACTCATCCAGCGCACGACGATCCCTGTCAAACGTCCTCCTCAACGTCTCCTCATTATCATAAAACCCATACCCCTCCACCGCACCGGCAATCTCCCTCAGAGTCGCAGCCCCCCCACGCCCCAACAGAAAAAAACACAAATTCAGCCGCCGCTCAACCGACGACACCGGATTATTATCAGCATTATTGCTCATGGCACAATCCCCGCAACATCACATCCCGTCACACCCACCCGGACGGCACACCACACACCGAAACCCCATTATACCACCCAAAACTCATCTTGCACCCTCCTGCATCTTCATCAACTGCTGCGCATACCCGGCAAACTCCCCACTCCCCAAACCACCACCCAACGACCCCAACAACTCCACAAGCGCCCTCTCACTCTCCGCCTGCTTCCGAAACTCCTCCTTGAACCTTACAATATCCCCATCATGCGACTCAACCCGCTTCTCGAGCCTCACAATCACCTCACGCTGCTCACGCACTATCCCCTCCAACTCGCGCACCCTGCCCGCCCCGCAATAACTCTGATACAACACAATCAACACCACCACAGTATTGACAAACGTCAGCAACCGCAAAAAACCTTTTTCTCCATCCATCCTCCACCTCCACATCATCTTGACCACATTATATCCAAATCAACCACACATCCCATACAAAAAAACAATCCCCAACCCACAGACAAACCACAAAACCACCACAGATTTTCACATCATTCCTTGACACAATACCAATAAACCAGCATAATAAGATCGCCTCGGGGCTATAGCGCAGTTGGGAGCGCGTCTGACTGGCAGTCAGAAGGTCAGGGGTTCGAATCCCCTTAGCTCCATCCTAAAAAGCCGCTAACCATGCGGCTTTTTTGCTTCTCCGTAATAGTCAAAAAACCCAAATTACCTGTAACATAGCTGTAACATAGCCAAATATCACATCGAAATCACATTGAAAATAACGTGGCTGGAAAGAGTCGTGTTTGATATGAGTAAACGAAAAATGTACCTGATTACCCCTGAAACTCAGAGTTGTCCCAGGGTATGAGTAGAATGTGAAA
>CAZQSL010000034.1:21591-30237 GCA_964595945.1 uncultured bacterium | reverse complement strand
ATATGCGTATTTAACCCCTCAAAACCTGATAACCCAACAAACATGGGGGTTTTTTGGTATTGGTGTGGAGAACCTTTTTTGCAAAAAAGGTTCTCCGCGAGTATTCCGTGAACGGTTGAAATCTCTTCCATCTTTCGCCACAACACACATGCCCACACCAGCGCCCCACCTCGACAGCCTCATCATCGGCAAAGCCCGCACCCACGCGGGACTGACCGTATTTCCCCTATGCCTCACAGCCCGCGAATTCCAGAAATACCCACACGAACTCATTCCACTCGGCGACGCACTCGCAAACGGCAACATCACAGCCACCGAAACCGGCCGCATGGAAACCATCACCCTCGCCGCCCACCGCGCCGCAGCATTCGCCATCGCGGGCGAAACCCTCATCGGCGGCGCCCAAAACCGCCTCATCAACTACTCATCACTCATCCCGGCAGGCGCAAAAACCGAACTCACCGCCTCATGCGTCGAAGTCAAACGCTGGGAAATCCCGTGCGGCGCAACCGACATACCATCGGAAATCGCCGCCTTCCGCACATCATCCATCGCATTCCCCGCCCTGCGCCGCATCCAGATGCGCTCCGCGTCAAAAGGCAGCCCCACGCCCGACCAAAAAGCCGTCTGGTCGGCCATCGTCGAACTCTTCAACTTCACACGCGCACCATCCGCCACTCTCGACCTGCACGACCTCTACACCCAGTACGAACCCCTCACGAAAGACATCACCGCCCGGTTCGCCGCCTCACCCAACCAGACAGGCATGATCGCATTCACGGGCCGCGGCCAGTGGATCGCCGACATATTCGGCTCGTCCGCCCTGTTCCTTGCCCACTACCGGCAGCTCCTGAAATCCGCCGCCTTCGAATCCGTCATCCACACCGAGCGCCAACTGCCCGCAACTCCCGCGCCCGATGCCGAATTTGCCGCCCGCATCCTCAAATCCCTCCGGCTCCCGCTTCTCCATCCCTTGCACGCCCCTGTGCCCAACAGCCATTCGCAGTACTATTCATTTGCCGCGAAAAACTTCTTCGGCACGCTTCTGGCAACCCCCGAAGGCCTTGTCCAGCTCGCTGCCGCCTCGCGAGCGGCTGAAAAGTGAAATTTCCCTGCATGTCACTCGATCAAACGCACGACCACACGAGCCGCCTCCACACAGTACCTCATATATTAAATACAGTTCTTTACAAAACCGCGCGTGGGCCTTAATATACTTAACTATATGCAGACAGGGGCCATCCCCACCCGAATTCACTAATTCATCCCCATTTATCCCCCCCTGTCATCCAGCACAACCTATCGGCAGGAGCCTACAATGAGCAGGGCAGTCGGCATCGATTTTGGCACAACCAATTCCGTCATCGCGGTTATGGAAGGCGGAGAACCCGTTGTCATCCCCAATCAGAGGGGCGAGCGCCTCACGCCCTCAGTCGTGGCTTTTGGCGAAAATAATGAAGTGATCGTCGGCACGGCCGCCAAAAATCAGGCGGTTATCAATTTCGAAAAAACCATTGTCTCCATCAAGCGCAAAGTCGGCGAAAACTATCGTGTGAAGATCGGCGAAACTCCCTACACAGCCGAGCAGATTTCATCGCTGATCATATCGAAGCTCAAGGAAAACGCCGAGGCATTCATCGGCGAACCCGTCTCGCGGGCGATCATCACCGTGCCGGCATACTTCAATGACGGACAGCGCAACGCAGTCAAAAAGGCAGGCGAACTCGCCGGGCTCGAAGTCATGCGCCTCATCAACGAACCCACCGCCGCCGCGCTCGCGTACAACATGCCGGCCAATGGCGAAGGCTCTATTCTGGTCTTCGATCTCGGAGGCGGCACGTTCGACGTGTCGATCCTCGATGTTTCCGGCGATGTATACGAGGTCATGGCCACACGCGGCGACAACAGGCTCGGCGGCGACGATTTCGACGCCCGCCTCGTCGAATACATCTGCCGCGACTTCGCCGAGGTCAACGGGATCAACCTTGCCGACGACCGCATGGCGCTGCAAAAAATCCGCGAAGTGGCCGAGCAGACTAAAATCGAACTTTCCGACGCTGACTCCACTCTCGTCAATGTTCCTTTCATCTCCGCTGACAGTTCAGGCCCAAAACATCTCGAAATGACTATCACGCGCCCGGACTTCGAAAGCCTCATCGCCGACTACATCGAAAAGATAGGTTCGATCGTGGATGGCGCCATCGAAGACGCGGGCATCTCAACCGATGAAATCGACAAGGTCGCTCTCGTGGGCGGATCATCGCGCATACCCGCAATCCAGCAGATGCTTGAGGCAAGATTTCCCGGCAGGGTCATCCGCAACACCAATCCCGACGAATGCGTGGCGGTCGGCGCCGCCATCCAGGCCGGCATCATGTCCGGCACGGTCAAGGGCCTCGTCCTTGTCGACGTCACGCCTCTCACTCTTGGCATCGAAACCGAAAACGACATATTCGTCCCCATCATCGAGCGCAACACCTGCATCCCCACGAGCCGCAGCCGTATCTTCACCACTGTCGCCGACAATCAGGCCTCGGTCGAAGTCCATGTCCTGCAGGGCGAACGCTCCTACGCGAGCCGCAATTATTCGCTCGGCAAATTCACTCTCGACGGTATCGCCCCCGCGCGACGCGGAGAGCCGCGCATCGATGTCCACTTCGATATCGACGTCAATGGCATCGTCCATGTCTCGGCCTGCGATCACAAAAACGGCATCAAAAAAGAAATCGAAATCTCCCAGCGCCGCGACATTTCCGATGACGATATCGAGCGCATCGTGCAGGATGCCGCTTCGCACAGGGAAGAAGACGAAATCTTCCTCTCCCGCATCCAGCTCGCAAAACAGGCGCGCACCCTGCTCGAACTTATCAAAAAATCCAATCCCGGCGAACTCAAGGATTCCCCCGAGCTCGCCGAGCTCGTCGAATATATCGAAAATGCCATCAACAGCAACGATCTCACGCAACTGCGCAACGCCATCGAAACGATGAATATCTACATCAACGAAATGCAGGGATGACCACCATGCCACAAGGCCGCAGCCTCTCTCCAGATGCTCTCAAGACTTATTGCTCGATCCTCGGCATCCCCGAAACAGCCACGTCGAAGGAACTCCGGGACGCCTTTCACAAAAAGGCCTCCTCTTTCCATCCCGACACGCACCCCGGCGACACGATGGCGGCCGAGATGTTCAAAAAGGTCAACAACGCGTATCAGCATCTCAAAAAACACTTCCGCGACAGGGACCGTCACGCCGATGCCAGCAAGATGATCGTCAAGGCGCCATCGACCGCCACGACCGCCAGCATCACCGGCGCGCCGGTCACGACTCAAGCACCTGGCATACCCGCCGACGAACTCGCCCTGCGGCTGCGTCACTCCGATAACAAATACGTGCGCCTGCACGCCGTTCGCGCCATTGCCGAACAGTGCGGCAGGGAAGGCTGCTGGCTGCTCGTCGCCGCGCTCAATGACACCGACCGCGATGTCGTCGCCGAGTCCGTCAAGGCGCTTGGCAAGCTCAGGGCGCGCGTCGCGGCCATGCCGCTGATACATCTGCACAAAAAAACCGACCGTCCCACCCAGATACTCATCGAGTGTTCGCTGCGTCAGATCGCGTCGCCGCTGTCGCAGAAATTCATCAGAAATACGATTGCCGGGCAGCAACAGTACCAGCAGCGCGGCAGCAGTGAAATCTACTTTTCGCAGGCCACGCACCCGGCTGCGCCCGGTAGAGGCACGGCCGCGGGACGGATGTGACGAGTACCCGCCAGTCAGAAGGGGGCATCGATGAGCCGGGATATCCCATCACATAAACGGGCAGCAGGACTGATATTTCTGTTCTGCCTATTTATTGTGGCGGCTCCCGCTTCGGCCACCCGTCAGGTCGCCCTGCCGCGTGAGTCGATCGACTGGCTCGATGCCAATTTCCCGGGCTGGCAGCTCAAGGCCGTCGACACGGACACGCGTCGTGATTTCCTTCAGCGGCGGCTGCCCTATGCTCCCAATTTCATCATGCAGGATTTCAGTGGCGACGGCGTCAAGGACTATGCGGCGCTCATCGTGTATGAGCAGGATGGCGGCGACAGGCAGGCCGTGGTGGCGTTTGTATCTGAAGGTGACAGACACGAGCCACATGTCCTCGACGCGCTCGATGCCGCTGACGGCTATGATTTCCTGATCATGCACGAAAAGGGCAGCGAGTCGATCAATTACGAATATGGCGGCAAGATCAGATACAGGCACAATACGGTCGGCGGCGGATTTACCGGCGCGACTGGGGTGGTATTTGTTTTTGACGGCAAGCGGTTCAGGCGCGTGATCGTGCTGGAGCGGGAAATCGGCAAGGGCAGCCGCTGAAGCCGGGCCGGCAATGGAAAGTGGTTGTGCGGATTATTATTTGAAATTTCTTGCGGAGAAACCTTTTTCGAGAAAAAGGTTTCTCCGCACCTCTTCCCAAAAGCTTTATATGCTTAATATTTTCTGATTATCCCTGAAACACAGTGTCATAAAGGGCAGGATTTATTCCATTTCACGATTATTCCTGAAATGGCAGCGCATTTCTGAAAATTCTCGTTCCTTCAGTCAATTGGGTTTCGGGGGCAGAAGGGTTTGTATTTGCGTGGTTTGTGGATTGACATTGAGGGGAAGTTGAAGAATCAGTTGTTGTGATGATGCGGTTGGGTGGGGCGTATTGTGGGTGGTTGTCATATCCATTTGCGTGATTTGAAGTAGTAGATCATGGAGAAGAAGATGGTGGCGATGAGTGCGAGGAGTATGGGGTAGGAGTAGGGCCAGTTGAGTTCGGGCATGTGTTTGAAGTTCATGCCGTAGAGGCCTGTGAGGAATGTGAGCGGGATGAAGAGAGTGGTGATGATGGTGAGTACTTTCATGACGTCGTTGGTTTTGTTGGAGACGTAGAGGGAGTAGAGTTCGAGCATGCCGGTGGTGATTTCGTGGAAGGTGTCGACAGTGTCGATGATTTCGACAGTGTGGTCGTATACGTCTTTGAGGTAGACGGCGGTGTATTTTTGTACGAGGGAGTTTTCCATGCGTTTGAGGCCGATGAGGACTTCGCGGAGAGGCCAGATGTTGCGGCGGAGCATGATGGTTTCGCGTTTGAGGTCGCGGATGGATGTGAGGGTTTCGTCTTCGGGGTCGTCGTTGAGCTGGTGTTCGAGCTGTTCGATGCGGTCGCCGATGGTTTCGAGTATGAGGTAGTATTGGTCGACGATGCAGTCGAGTAGTGAGTATGCGAGGTAGTCGGCGCCGCGTTCGCGGATGCGGCCTTTTGCGTTGCGGATGCGGTCTTTGATGGGTGCGAAGATGTCGTGGCGGAGTTCCTGGAATGTGAGGACGTAGTTGTGGCTGAAGACGATGGAGATTTGTTCGGATTTGATGCGGTTTTCGGTGGGGTCGAGGAAGAAGACATTGGTGAGGAGGAATATGTAGTCGCCGTAGTCTTCGAGTTTGGCGCGTTGTCCTGTGTTGACGATGTCTTCGAGGATGAGTGGGTGGAGTCCGAATTGTTTGCCGATGTCTTCGATGATGTCTGGTTTGTGGATGCCTTCGACGGATGTCCAGGTGATGGAGTCTGTGTCGGTGTCCGGGATGCATTCGGAGAGTGGTGTTTTTTCTTTTTCGTGGTAGTAGTCTTCGGCGAAGTCGATGGTGGAGATGGTGATGTCGTCGGTTTGTTCGTCGCCGACGAAAATGAGAGTGCCTGGTAGCAGGCCGGCGGTTTTGGATTTTTTGGAGAATAGTTTGAGTGATGATGAGCGGCGGGGTTTTGGTTGGGTGGTGTTTTTTTGTGGGAGGAGGGTGGTGGGTGTGTCGTGTTTTTTTTCGGGTGCCATTTCAGTTGTCTCCGTGCCGGTGTGCGGCGGTTTTGTCGGTTTTTGCTGATAATGGCAGGCTTTGTGCGTGCCTTTATAAATGATAGTCTGTTTTGTGGGTTTTGCAATGATATTTTGGTTATTTTGGGTGTTTTTGTGGTTATTTGCTGGTTATGTGTTTGCGGATGTAGCGGAGTACGTGGTATTTGTATTCGATGATTGCGATGGGTGGGATGAGTAGTGTTGCTGGTGCGATGATGGTGTAGATGATGGCGGCTGAGGGGCCGAAGGTGACGAACAGCAGGAGGAGTTCCCAGGTGTTGATGATGATGAGGGTTTTGCGCAGGGAGGTTTTGGCGAAGGCTGGGAGAGCGAAGAGGATTTCTGGTAGTGATGTGGCGGCGGTGAGGCAGAGGATTTGGTTGTAGGGGATTTGCGGGTGTGTGAGGGCGATGAGTGCGGAGGCGAAGAGCCAGAAGTAGAGGTATGCGAAGTAGAGGAATGTAAAGAGGGATGTTTCGCTGTGGAATATGGCTGAGATGATGCGTGCGAGGGATATGTCGACTGTGCCGAGTAGTCGTTTTGGGGTGCGGTGGAGGTAGCGGAAGAGGATGGTGCTCCAGCAGAGGGCGATGTATGTGGCGAGGAGAGGCATGATGAGCCAGGTGTGTGGGAGAGCGGTGGTGAAGGCTTTGGGGTTGAAGGCCATTTTTGCGATGAGTGTGGGGTGTGTGAGTGCTGCGAGGGTGCCGATGATGAGGATGAGGTAGGTGAGGATGCGTGTGATGGGAGGGATGGTGCGGGTGGAGTGTTTGGTGTAGGTGATGGGTGGTGACTGGTTTTGGGTGAGTTGCTGGCGGATGATGTTGTAGGCGAGTTTGGGTTCGTGCTGGTGGTTGAGGATGCCTGTGCTGCGTATGAATGGTGTGGAGCCTGTGATGTTGGAGGGGTCGCGGTAATTGCAGAGTGAAGAGAGTATCCAGCCTCCGGTGGCGGGGTTGTTGTCGAATTTGTCGATGAAGTCGCGGTAGATTTTTGCCTGTCGCTCTTCGGTGCCGTGTGTGCCTGCGTGTGGTGTGTTGGCAGGTTTGTAGGTGCTGATGCCGTAGTGGAATGTGAGGGAGTTGGGGCCGAAGGGGGTTTTGGAGAGTTCGTCTTCGATGGTGTCGATGTCGTCGGTGGAGTGGAGTGTGATGATGGTGTCGACGAGGTCGGCGCAGAGTTCGGTGTGTGGGGAGGCTGTGGCGAGGCAGATGGGGCGGTCGTCGAGGCCGTGTGCGAGTGTGGCGAGTCGTTCGATGAACCAGCGGGCTTCGCTGGTGTTGGATTCGATGGCGTGAGCGATGCCCCATAGTGCGATGGAGGGGTGGTTGCGGTCGCGTGTGATCATTTCGCGGAGTTGGACTTCTGCGGCTTGCATGAGTTCGGGTGATGTGAGGTCGATGGCGAGTGTGTTCCAGATGGGGAGTTCTTCGAGGGCGAGCAGTCCGATCTGGTCGCATAGCTGGATGGTGGCTGGGTGTGGGGGGAAGGGGCCGAGGCGGATGGAGTTGAAGCCTGCGTTTTTGATTTTTTCGAGGTCTGATTTGATGAGTTTGAGTGATTGGGTGCGTCCCATTTGGGGGTCTTCTTCGTTGCGTGAGATGCAGCGGAAGCGGAATGGTTTGCCGTTGAGTGTGAAGCCTTGTGGCGTGGTTTCGAATTCGCGGATGCCGAAGGTGGTGGTATGCTGGTCAGGGGTGGGGGTGGTGAGTGTGGTGGTGCAGGTGTAGAGTGAGGGTGAGTCGGGGGACCAGAGTGATACGAAGTTGATGGTGAGGCGGTGTTGGAGTGTTTGCATGGACCAGCCTTCGATGGTGTGCTGGTGGATGAGTGCTCCTTGTGGGGAGTGGATTTCGATGAGGCAGTCGATGGGTGTGAGAGTGGGGTTGTGGATGCGGAGCATCATGGCGATGTCGGCGCGGCCGTGGAGGTCGGTGGTGGAGAGTATGTATGTGTCTTCGATGTAGATTTCGGGGGTGTGCTGGATGTAGGTTTCGCGGAATATGCCGCCGTCGTTGCTCCAGCCAATGACGTTGGGTAGTGCGGATTGGGTGATGGTGTTGTCGACGGAGAGGGAGATTTCGTGGGTGCCGCCTGGGGTGGTTTTGTCGGTGATGTCGATGGAGAACGGGGTGAAGCCGCCTTCGTGTGAGGTGGCTTGTTTGCCGTCGATGAAGATGATGGTTTTGTAGTTGACTGCGCGGAAGTGGAGGATGGTGCGGCCGGTGGTCCATTCTGGGGGGAGGGTGAAGATGCGTCGGTAGTAGGCGCGTCCGTTGTAGTGTTCGAGGCCGGGGATGGTGTTCCAGGGGCGGGGGACGTCGATGCGCCGCCAGCGGGTTTCGCGTTCGAGGCGAAATTCCCAGGGGCCGCTGAGCCAGAGGTTTTGGCGGTATTGGCTGGAGGGTATGTCTTCGATGGGGTCGGATGTGCCTTGGGGCGGGGTGTTGAATTCGGGGTGGGGTGATGTCCATGTGAGGGCGATGAAGAGCAGGGCGAAGGGGCATAGTATGATATATGCCTGCCACAGTGTGAGTGTGTGGGGGATGGAGAGCAGGATGGATGCGGCTGTGAGTGCCAGCAGCCATAGTGCCGTGATGAGTGTTCTTCTTAGCATTCGGGTTGTTGTCTTGTCTGTTGCCTGCCTTGTTGCGGATGGGTGGCGGGCGAGAACGCGTCCTCGGTTATTATCTGATTTTATACTTACGCAGTATGGGGTAATTGTATTTTGCATGTGTTTATATGTCAATAAAGTGGGGGGTGGGTAGGG
>CAZQSL010000034.1:0-21581 GCA_964595945.1 uncultured bacterium | reverse complement strand
TTTTTTGTTGTTGTATTTTTGTTTTTTTATTATTCCAATCCTGGGGGGGGGGGGCTGGGGGGGGTGTTGAAAAACTTTGTCCGCTTTTGCGGAAGTGTTGTACAATAAGATTATGGATAGCGTTTTCTGTCGTGTGATCGAGCCGGTTGTGCGGGTGTGGGCTGCCGGTATTGTTTGTTATGAAAGAAGGGATCGCGATGTTTGATTTCAGGGATAAACGTGGTTTTGCGAGTGCGACGGAGCTTTTGATCGTGCTTGCGATTATAGGGATTGCCAGTACCATGTCGTGGGCGATGTATTACAATTATATGTCGCGGTATAAGGTGCGGCATGCGGTCAGGGCGGTGTTGACGCTCAAGAGGGGCGTCAACGATATGGCGAAGGTGTGCAAGGGTATGCCGTATCGTTCGGACCTTACGGATCAGTTGGAGTTTATCACCATGATTGACAGGTATGAGTGCGACTGGTCCAAGGATCAGAATGCGAATCAGCCGATTGTGTATCCTTCGCTGAAGAAATGTGACGGGTCGCCGCTGGGTGATCTTATCGGGGTGTCTGCTCCGGGGGAGAGCAGCGGGGTGAGAAATAACGGGTTGTGCAAGCCTCCGGCTGAGTTGGGGGCTGCAGGGGGCGATGATTCGAATTTTATGAACAGGTATAATTTCAACAAGGCGTTCATAGCGGTGCCGGGGCATGAGTGCAATCAGGTGATCACTTCGCCTGGGGGCGGGGGGCTTGGGTGGAATTACAATCTGCTGACAACCTCTGCCGATCCGCGCAGGAAGGCTGTCGGCGTGATTTGTGCCACGACTACGACAAATTACAAGAGAGTAGTAAAAATCGTCGTGAATACATCCGGGTCTTATGGCAATGCGTTCGGGACGGGCAACGTGCCGGATGGTTCTGGTGTATATGACATTGATGGGGCGGCGCTGAATCCTCCGTGTCCGTGCGGGCCGTGGTGTCAGGAAACCAGAGGCGGGGATGTCCTCAGTGGCTGCTGCTCGAAGTGTGATGATACGTCGGTGCATCTCGGCTATCGTTATTGATGCAGGTCGCGGGGTTGCGTTTTTCTGCAATGGCGTCAAGGGGTTCCGGGTTGTGTTTTGTCATTCTCCAATATATATTTTATGCTGCCCGTGAGACGGGACTAATGTTGTCAGAGAGAGCTTTGCCGTGAGAATCATAGCCGGCGAGTACCGGCGTCGCAATATACACACTCCTCCGCCCGACTCGCGTGACATAAGGCCGACGCATGACATGGTGCGTGAGAGCCTGTTCAACATCATCGGCGACCGCCTCGTCGAGGCATCGTTTCTCGATCTTTTCGCGGGCTGCGGCAGTGTGGGGCTCGAAGCCCTCAGCCGCGGCGCGGAGTCAGTAGTCTTTGTCGATCAGGGGCGGCTCGCCCACAACCTGCTGCAGCAGAACATCACTTCTCTGAAAATCACCCGAGGCATCGAAGTGGTAAAAAGCGATGCCCTGAAATATCTTGAGAGCTGTGAGGCGCGCGGCCGGCGGTTCGATTATATATTTGTCGATCCGCCCTACGCGACAGAGCTTTTCGCCCAGAGCCTCGAAATCATCGCCCGCGGCAATCTGCTCACCGGGCGCGGCATAGTCATCGGGCAGCACGCGCGCCGCAGCGATCCGGACATCGTCGGCACACTACACAAAACCGACGAGCGCAAATATGGCAAGACCAGAGTCACCTTCTGGCGCCCCCACACGGAGGACGACTGAATCATGGTACACGCAGTATATCCCGGCAGCTTCGATCCCATCACCAATGGCCACCTCGACATCATCCGCCGCGCGTCGGGCATATTCGACACACTCACGGTCGCCATTGCCGACAACCGCAACAAAAAACAGTTCTTCGACATCGCCGAGCGGCGTTCCTTCATCGAGCAAAGTGTCGCCGGACTGCCCAATGTCACAGTCGATATCTTCGAAACTCTCCTCGTCGATTACGTCAGCGTCCACAACATCAACTGCGTCGTGCGCGGCCTGCGCGCCGTCACCGACTTCGAGGCCGAATTTCAAATGGCCATGATGAATCGCAACCTCGACTCCAGCGTCGAGACGGTATTCCTCGTCACCAGCCACGAGCACCTCTTTCTCAGTTCCTCGCTCATACGCGAAGTCGCCTCATACGGCCGCCCCATACAGCATCTCGTGCCCCCTCCAGTCTGGGAAGCCCTGCAGCGGCGCGCGCAAGTCTGACGCAGCCCGGCCCGGCGCTTTTTTCGCAGACACTCGAAAAATCTCGCGAAATCGTTCATAATATTATGCTCGGTGCATCCTTCACCCTCAGGAAGCGCCCGCACAAACGACACGAAACCACAGGAAGGGAGGACTCACATGCCTCTACCGAAATATAAAAAATCCAGATCAGCCACACGCTCACACAAAGCAGTGTGGAAAGCTGGACTGAAAACCCCCACTCTCGTCGAATGCCCACAGTGCCACCAGTACAAGATGGCTCACGCCGTCTGCACAAGCTGCGGCTACTACAAAGGCAAAAACGTCATCGCCGTCAAGACAGTCGGCTGATCCCCGAAGGGAGCCTTTCCATGTCCGACAATTTCGAACGAATGAAAAAAGTAATTCTCGATGAACTCGGCGTCCCCGAAGAAAAAGTCGTCCTCGAAGCCTCCTTCCGCGACGACCTCGGTGCCTCGTCTATCGCGATTTTCGATCTCATCCTCGCAATGGAAGACGAATTCGGTATCGAAGTCCCCGACGAAGACGCCGTCATGATCTCCACCATCGACGATGCCATCAAGTATCTCGACAAACGTCTCGGGTAATTACTTGGACAAAAGCTTGATCGCGGAAAAGGAAATCGAAGGATTTCCCACCCCGCTCGAAAACCTGCAGGCCGCTATCGGTATCACTTTCAGCGACCTTGCCAACTTGCGGGCCGCTCTAACGCACCCCTCTTACTGGGGTGATTTCATGATGCCGGAGATCGAGCGCCTTGAGCGCAGCTACGAGCGCCTCGAATTCCTCGGCGATTCTGTCATCGGCCTTACCGTCTGCACTCACCTGTTCAACAAACACACAGCAAGCCATCAGGGCAAACTCAGCAAACTCAAGAGCAGCCTCGTCAGCCGCAAGACACTCGCCGAAGTCGCCAATAACATCGGCCTCGGCGACTATATCCGCATCGGTCGCGGCGTCCGCGAAGACACCCAGCGTGACCTCTCCACATTTCTCGGCGACTGCTACGAATCCCTCGTCGCGGCTATCTATCTCGAACACGGCTTCGACCGCGCGGCTGCCTTCGTCCTCTCCACCCTTTCCGGCGAACTCCACAAAATCGACACCATCGGCATCCAGGACCACAAATCGACTCTACAGGAAATCGCCCAGAAAAAATTCAAATGTCTGCCCCAATATATCCTCATCTCCCAGGTCGGGCCTGATCACAACAAAACTTTCACCGTGGAAGTCACCATCAACGGCGCCCTCTACGGCACAGGCACGGGATTCAGCAAAAAACAGGCCGAAGCCAATGCCGCACACGAAGCTCTCCAGCGCATCCGGCACTGATCCGCGCGGCGCACTGCCGCCAATAACATTACTAACATACTGAAGCAAACGGGCCATGTTCCTAAAAACACTTTCACTCTACGGCTTCAAGACATTTGCCAACAAGACCGAATTCGAGTTTCTCCCCGGCTTCACGGCCATCGTCGGTCCCAACGGCAGCGGCAAAAGCAACCTCATCGACGCCATCATCTGGGTCATGGGCGAGCAAAGCGTGCGCTCCATCCGCGGTCGCAAAATGGAAGAGGTCATCTTCCACGGCAGCGAGGCAAAACGCCCCCAGGGCTATGCCCAGGTCATCCTTACCTTCGACAACGAAGACGGTTTCTTCCCCCTCCCGCACAGCGAAATCTCACTCATGCGCCGCTACTACAAATCCGGCGAAAGCGAATTCGCCATCAACCGCGAACCCTGCCGGCTGCGCGACATCCAGGCCCTCATGCGCGACACCGGCCTCGGCATGATGAATTACTCCGTCATCAGCCAGGGCGACGTCGAATACATCATCGACCTCTCACCCCTCCAGCGCCGCGAAATTTTCGACGAAGCCGCCGGCATCAACAGATACAAGGTCGAAAAATCAAAAACACTCTCCAAAGTCAAGGAAACCGATCTCAATATCTCACGCCTCCGCGACATCCTCCTCGAAATCGAAGAAAACCTCGGCTCACTCAAGGAACAGGCCGACCGCGCGCGCCGCTACGAAGACCTCACCGAAGAAATCGAATCCCTCAAACTCCGCGTCTTCGTAGCCGAAATCCGCCGCCACCTCGACAAACTCGACTCTCTCAACGCCGAAGAACTCACCTCGCGCCGCAATATCTCCGCCGCCGAAGAACTCTCCCGCAAAACCCAGGAACGCCTCCGCGCCCTCTCCGACGAAGTCGATGCCACACGCGCCGAATCCGACGAAAAACTCGCGCTCCTCGCCACTATCGAAGGCGGCGTCGCCCGCGCTACCGAAACCCTCCGTTTCCTTCAGCGCTCCAAAAATCAGTACGACGAGCAGATCGCTTCGCTCGACAAAAAGAAACACGCCTCCGACTCACGCATCGCCGCCATAGCCGCCGATCTCGAAAACAGCTCCCGCTCCATCGAATCCAAAAAATCCGAACTCATCGCTCTCGAAGAGAAACGCGCCAGCCTCGGTTCCGCTCTTTCAGGCGAGCTCTCAGGCCGCGAAAAGGAAATCGCCTCTTCCATATCCTCACTCCGCTCGCGCATCGACTCCCTCAAATCCGACGAAATGCGCATCGCCGGCGAACTCGACCTCGCCCGCCGCCGCAAAAAATCTTACGACTCCGAATCCGCCACCCGCACCGCCGAACTCGCCGAACTCAAGAAAAACATAGCCTCTATCCGCGACAAGCTCGCCGCCGTCGACAACGAAGAAAAATTTCACGTCGCAGAGCTCGACTCCCTGCGTACCGACCGCAAACGCATCGACGCCGAAAACGAAGAACTCCGCCACAAATCCGAATCCCTCCGCGAAGCCTACTCACAGGCGCGCGACGCCCACAACGGCCTCACCGCACGCATCGAAGCACTCGAAAAAGTCGCCGAATCCCTCCAGTCCCTTCAGGCATTTCAGTCCCTCGGAGATCAGGACTCCCTGCTCACATCCATCCGCGACTGGGTCGCCATCCCCGCGCAGCTTATGAAAGCCGCGTCAAAATCGCTCGGCGCATTCCTCACGGCAGCCGTCACCGAGTCCTCCTCCTACTCCGTCGCAACTGAGTCCGCGCCACCTGTCGCCGTCTTCTCCGACTGGTTCGAAGGCCGCGACTTCACCCCCCCGGCATTCGACGTCCCCGGCCTGCTCGGCGCGCTCGCATCCCTCTCCGACTTCTCCGAAAAAGCCCCCGCCTTCGTCCGCTCCATATTCGCCCGAGTACTCGTCTTCGACTCGCTCTCCGCACTCATCGCCGCCGCGCCGAATATCCCCGAAAACATGATCGCTGTCTCAGCCGACGGCGCAGGACTCTTTTCCTCCGGTCTCTATCAGTCGGGCGAAGACCTCATCACACCTGAAGCCATCACCGAAAAACTCCACTTCTCCAAGTCCGATATACTCAGGAAAAAAGCACGCGAAGAGTCACTCAAAGCCGACTACAACACAGTCTCTGCCCGCCTCAGCGAAGTCGACCGCCAGCGCACCGCTCTACTCAACCGCCTCGCCAAGCTCGAACAGTCCCAGATGGCCTCTTCCGAACGCAAAAAGGCGCTCCTCGAACGTCTCGACTTTTACGCCGCCGAAGAGCAGAAGGCCGCAAATATCCTCCGCGAAACCGACCCGCCGCGCCGCGCCGTTACAGAGTCTATCGCCGAACTCGAAGTCCGCGTCGAGGAAACCCGCGACGCGCGCACCGTCGAAGAATCGAAAATCCGCAGCCACGAACGCGAAGCGCTCCAACTCGCCGAAGAGCGCAAACGCCGCGAATCCGCACGCTCTGAAATCATAAATTCGATCGAAAAAATCAAACGCCAGATAGACGACCTGCGCAAAAGCGCCGAGTATCTCATGCTCGACCGCGAACGCTGCAATCTTGACCGCTCGTCATTCGAACAGCAGATCATCGAAGCCACCGAAAAGAAAAACGCACTTGCCGGCGAACTCAATGAAGCCACGCGGGAAGCATCGGACTGGAGCGTCCGCAAACAGGCCGCTCAGCAAGAAGCCTCCACCCTCAAGGCCCGCCTCGCCGCCATCGCCGCCGAACGCCGCCAGTTGACCGAAGAGGACGAACGCCAGAGAAACGATATCGCCGCAGCACGCGAAGCCGTCTTGCAGATCGAACTCCGCCGCGCGCGCACCGAAACCCAGCTCGAAGAAATCCGCCGCCAGTTCGTCGAAGAATTCCCCGGCCTTTCAGAAGACGATGCGCTCGCGCAGACCGGCAATGTCGAGCCGGGCGAAAAATCAAAATTCCGCGCACTCCGCACAGAGCGCGAAGCGCTCCTGCCGGTCAATCAGCTCGCCATCGGCGAATACGAGGAAAAGGGCCAGCGCCACTCCGAACTCAGCGCACAGATCGCCGACCTCGACGTCACGCGTGCCGCTCTCATCGAAATGATCCACGGATTCGACCGCAAGAGCGAAGAGCAGTTTATCGAAGTCTTCACGGCCGTCCAGCAGAAATTCAATGAAACATTCGTGGAAATATTCCGGGGCGGCGAAGCCCTGCTCATCCTCACGGACGAATCAAAACCACTCGAATCCGGCGTCGACATCAAAGTCTGCATCCCGGGCAAAAAAATGCGCAACATCACACTCCTCTCAGGCGGCGAAAAAGCCCTCTGCGCCATGACCCTCATCTTCGCCATCCTCAAGGTCAAGCCCAGCCCGTTTTACCTCCTCGACGAGGTCGACGCGGGACTCGACGAAGTCAATGTCCAGCGCTATGGCGAGATGGTACACCGCTACGCCGCCGATTCGCAGTTCGTCGTCATCACCCACAACAAAGGCACGCTCACCCACGCCGACCATTTCCACGGCATCACGCTCGATCCCGCCGACGGGTATTCGAAAGTACTTTCCGTTTCACTGGAGTGACACAACATGGCAATTTTCAACAGACTCAGGGAAGGTCTTGTCCGCACCAAGGAAGCCTTCATCAAAAAGGTCGAAAGCGTCGTTAAAAGCGCTGTCGAAATCGACGAGGAATTTTACGAAAATCTCGAAGAAATCCTCCTCCTGTCAGACGTGGGCATGGTCACGGCCCAGCGCATTTCCGAAGGCTTTTACGAAAAGTACGCCACACGCCGCCCGACATCCAACGAACAGGTCATGGACATCATCCGCGAGGTCATCTCCGAAATATTCACCGGCGAAGACACCGTTGTCGCGAAACCATTCGCCCCCGGGCTCAATGTCGTGATGGTCACCGGCATCAACGGCTCGGGCAAAACCACTACCATCGGCAAGCTCGCCGCGAAGTTCAAACAGGAGGGCAAAAGCGTCATGCTCGCCGCCTGCGACACCTTCCGCGCCGCAGCAGTGGAGCAGCTCCAGATATGGGCCGACCGCTCGAACGTCCCGCTCATCAAGGGCGCCGAGGGTGTCGATCCGTCGTCTGTAATGTTCGACGCGGTCATGGCCGCCAAAGCGCAGAATGTCGATATCCTGCTCGCCGACACCGCGGGCCGCCTCCATACTCAGGTCAATCTCATGCAGGAGCTCCGCAAGATCAAACGCATCGCCACCGAAAAGGCCGGCGCAGTCAATTTCCAGTCGTGGATCGTCCTCGACTCCACCATCGGGCAAAACGCGCTCAGCCAGGTCAAGCTCTTCAACGAGGCTGTCGGCATCGACGCGCTCGTCGTCACCAAACTCGACGGCACGGCGCGCGGCGGTGTCGTGCTCTCGATCATCAACGAGTGGAAACTCCCCATTTCGTACATCGGCGTCGGCGAAAAGATCGACGACCTCATGCCATTCAACGCTGTGGAATTCGCGCACGAACTCCTCGCGTCCGACATGGACGGCTACTGGGAAAAGCGCGACGCGGAATTCGAGTGATTCCCTGTTTCGGTTTGCAACTCGGTGTCATTCTGAGCGAAGCGAAGAATCCTGTTCTTTTTCTCTCACCGTTTATATGAAATATCAATTGTATTTCCCTATGTATGGTTATGGTCTGCCGGGATGATCTGGTGTACCATCCGAAAACAATAAAAGACTTTTTGACACGGATTTCACGGATAGATCAAGACTGTTTTTCGAAGGGGCAGGGTTTATCCCCGACTGATACTATGCTGCTCTATCGGGTCGCTTCGATAAACCCGGATCCGTCAATAGAAAGTGCGCTATTGTCGAATCCGGCAGTCGCGATAAGGGCGAACTGCTGTGTTGCCGGTGCATTTTTTTGTTTGCGTATGACGAATACTGCTCACTGCAAAAATGCCCCTTGCGCCTTGCATTTCATCCCTTCTTGCGACAGCAATCCCGAATTCTAATGACGAATTCGGGATAAATTGTGGTAGGGAATTTCTATTGATATTCAGTATAACATGTATGAAACTGACGAGCAGTCCCATCGCCTGATGAGCCTGATTTTCGTATATGGACGTGAGAAAATGGAGGGATCAGAATTTGTTTTGGGGGCCGATTTCCTGCTGGACGATTTTGACGATTTTGGCGACATATTCACCGATGAGCGGCAGATCGACCATCTGGCCGAGACCGTAGAAGAGGAGAGCAAGCATGATGGTCGTGCCGATGCCGAACCCGAGTCCGCGGGAGAGTCCGGCGATGAAATTGACGTAGAGCACACGGCCCGGGCGTGTCATCATGGCGAGATAGTCGGCGAGCTGCATGCGCTCCATGATCTGGGCGAGGCGGTGGACATAGCGGACGGTATCGGGTTCGAGTTCGTAGGCTTTTTTAGTGTCGGGGATGGAGAAGACATAGGTGGGAGCCTGTGACTTGAATTCCACGCAGGAGCCGGCCAGAGGGGTTTCCGGCGGGATGTTGTGGGTAGTGCCGTCTTCTTTCATCATGTACACATTCAGTGGCGCGGCAGTTCGTGTATATTGAACATGTCGGCGGCTTTCGTCAGGATCGAGTCAGGGAAGCCGAGCGCCAGTTTGGTTTTGATGTCGCGGTCGAACGGGTTTTTGATCCGGTTGAGCTGCGTGGCCTTTTTTATGCCGAGGCGATTGATAAACAGCAGCGGCATGGGTGTGACCGGATAGTCGAGCGCCTGCATGTGTTTGTCAAAAAAGCCGTCGATTTCGATCATTTTTTTGGCATATCCGAATCTCGACGGGGTGCAGATGGCGGAAAGTTCGCCATAGAGATTGGGATACTCCCGCAACATTTTAACATAATCGTCGAAAAATTCCACCGGATGTGTGTGGCCGGAAGTGCCGGCGTGAGCGGCGATGCAGGTGACGCCCTCGTTGAGTGGAGTGACGAGTTTTCGCGGATCGCCGAACATCTGGTCGGTGACGCGAATGGTATGCTCATAGCCGGTGTGCGAGAGGAGCTTGAGATCGAGCTCCGCCATTTTGCGGTAGAAGGGGATAAATCTTTTTTCGGACGGATCGAAGTCCATGCTGTTGGCGACCCATTTGATGAGGATGGCGCCGTCGGCCTTGACGCGTTCGAGTTCGTCGATAGCGTCGGCGCGGGCAGGATTGACGGATGCGCCGTAGAGGAGTTCTGGATGACGGCGGCAGACGTCGCGCACATAGTCATTGGGCATGGCGAAGTCGGTTTTGGCGATGTCGATCTTGCCGTTGCTGTCGTAGATGGCATCGAGCGCGATGGCGACTGCATAGTCGATCAGCTCGGACTCGCGTACTTTTCGGGCGAGCTCGGCGGCATAGAAGGCGTCGGCTTCGTCTGGTGTGCGGTCGGGTGTATAGCCGAATTGTTTGAGGAAAAACTTCGCGAATTTGTTTGTGCGTATCCTTTCGCCGAGGATGACCTTGCTTGCTGGCCCCATGGCGAATACGTGACAGTGGAGTTCGATCACCGGTTTTTTCATTATCTGTGTATCCCTTCCGTCAAAGTGCTTGTGGGGATTCTATCATAAAGTGACGGTTTTGATGTGTCTGCGATGGATAAAAGCTGCTGCGTTCCGTCATGGGATTTCCCGGACCGGCAGTGGTCATTTGCCGGCGAGTTTGCGCAACTCGGTGATGGTAAGGATCGGGATGTGCCTGTATTTGAGAAACGAGTCGAGCTTGACGTCTTCGCGGTCGACGACAGACACGATGCCGAGCACTTCGCAGCCGTATTCGATGGTGTATTCGATAGCCTGGACAGTGGAGCCGCCGGTGGTGATGACATCGTCGACCATGACGACCTTCTGGCCGGGTTTGACGGGGCCTTCGACCATTTTCTGGGTGCCGTGTTTCTTGATTTCCTTGCGCACCATAAATGCCGAGAGCGGGTTGTCGCACAAGTCGCCGGAAGCGATGGCAGCCGCGACGGCGATGGGGACGGCGCCGGCGATCATGCCGCCGACGGCCTCGGCTTCGGGGAATTGGGTGGAGATGATTTCGGCGACTTCGGCGCCGATGAGCGTAGCGCCGTCAGGAGAGAGGGTGATGAGACGGCCGTCGATGTAGTAGTCGCTTTTTTTGCCTGAGGCGAGGGTGAAGTCACCGAATTTCAGTGCTCCGTATTCGATCATGAGATCTGCGAGTATTTCTTTTGCGCCTTCCATGTGTGTTGGTGATCCTTTCAGGGTATGGTTGGGTCATTCGCCGGGTGAGGTGATGTGGCGAAGAGGGGAGTCGATGGGGTGAAATTCGGGGATTTCCTGCTGCGCGACACCGAGTTCGTTGAACTTGCGGGCGGCGGGCAGCACCATTCTTTCGAGAGAGCCGACTGATTCGTTGAAGCTGGTGACGGTTTTTTCGATGCCGTCGCGCATGCGGTAGTAATGCTTGCAGAAGGTGAGGATGCGCTTGTGGAGGTCTTTGCCGAGTTCGGAGATTTTGGCGGCGTGTTCGGCGAGTTTTTCCTGACGCCAGCCATAGGCGACGGTGCGCAGGAGCGCGACGAGAGTGGTGGGTGTGGCAAGGATGACTTTGCTTTCGAATCCGAACTCGATGAGCGAGTGGTCTGACTCAAGGGCTGCTGAGAGGATGGATTCGCCGGGGACGAAAAGCACGACGAATTCGGGGGTGTCATTGCCGACGTGTTTCCAGTATTCCTTGGCGCCGAGTTTTTTGATGTGGTCCTTGATGTGTCGCGCGTGGCGTGCCTGATGGGTGTGGCGGGAGTCGTCGTCGGGGCTTTCGACCATGTCGAGATAGCCGTCGAGTGGCGCTTTCGCGTCGACGATGATGGAGCGGCCATTGGGCAGATGCACGATCATGTCAGGACGTAGCGCGCCGTCTTCGGTGGTGGTCGATGTCTGTAGCGCGAAGTCGCAGTATTCGGTCATGCCGGAAAGTTCGGCAGTGCGTTTGAGAGTGAATTCGCCCCACTGGCCGCGCACCTGGGGTTTGCGAAGCGCCTTGACGAGATTGTCGGTTTCGCGTCCGAGCTTTTCTTCGGTTTCGGCGAGGGTGCGGAGCTGTGCGAGGAGGCCGGCGTAGGCTTTTTCGCGGCTGAGTTCGATCGAGCGAACGCTTTCGTCGAATTTCGTGAGTGTGTCGGAAATGGGTTTGATGATCTGAGTGATGGCTTCCTGCCGTTTGCCGAGGTCGCCTTTCATTTCGACGACAAGGGGTTCGAGCGACTGTTTCGCGAGGTCGATGAAGCTGCGGCTGTTGTCCTTGAGGGCATCGAGGCTGAGAGCCTTGAAGGTATCGGTGAGGCGCGCTGCGGTCTCTTCGAGAGATTTTTTCTGTTCGACGGCGCTTTTGACAGCTTCTTCGAGCCGGGTCTCGGCAGTGATGCGAAGCTGCTGCTCGGCAGTGAGGGAGGCGCGCAGCCCCTCGGATTCGCCAGCGAGTTTTTCTGCGGTCGAGGCGAGCTCGGCGATGCGGCTCTCCGCGACAGCGGCACGCTTTTCGGCCTCGCCTGTCAGCGCCCCGGCCTGCGCCCGTCCGGTCACCCAGCCGGCTATCCCCCCGGCTATGAGCCCTGCCACAAGCATGATGATTGCTGTCGTCATGAGATATCCCCCGATAGATTACTACACTTCATCTTATGACAATTCACCCGCGCTTTCAACAAACCGGCCCGATAGACGCGCGCCCGGCCTGATGCTACACTATTGACTGAGACACATCTAACCTTCACGACGCATCGGGGCAACCATGCAAGCAAGCCACGAAGACGAAAAAACCATCAAAAAAGCACCCTTCAAACCCGTCTACATACTGCACGGTCACGAAGACAACGAATTCCCCAAACGCGAACTCGCCGATGACATCGCGCGATTTCTCCTCGCCGACGAAACCGAAGGCGGCGACCTCTACCGCCTCGACGCCACCGACCCAGACATCCTGGGCCGCATGCTCGACATAGCCGCCGCTCCCACCCTGTTTTCATCCACCCAAGTCATCATCGTAGACAACGCGCAAGCTCTCGCACTCATCAAAAAAGACGTCCCCTCATCTATCAAAAAACCGACCGACGACGACAAATACACCAACATCCGCGACGCCCGCCGCTTCTGCGAAATCGCCACCGACCCCACATCTTCCGCACACTTCATCCTCATCCTCCACGAAGACATCTCAAAATCACTCACCGTCACAAAAGCACGCACAGAAAAAATCATCAACCGCTTCGCACCCCAACTCAACGAATTCGGCCTCTTCATCCACTTCACACGCCTCTACGACGACGGCCTCGAAAAATGGATCCGCACCCGCTCCAAAAAACTCGGCATCAAATGGGACTCACCCGAAACACCCCTCAAACTCATCGAAAAAGCCGGCAAAGACCTCCGCCACCTCGCCAACGAACTCGACAAAATAGCATCCCACTTCGACCCCGGCACCACTGCCGACGCCGAAATCGCCATGCGCCTCGTCACCAGCAGTGAAATCTACGAAATCGGCAAAATGCTCGAATACATCACCGCACGCCGACCAAAACCCGCTCTCCTCATGCTCCGCGCAGCCCTCGAAAGCGGCACCGTACCCATTCTCATCATCGCATCCCTCGCCTCAAAATTCCGCGAACTCTGGCAACTCCGCCACCTACTCGACAAAGGATACTTCAGCCGCCTCACCCCCAATTACAACAAAAACTACATCGCCACCGAAGCCCAGCGCGTCTCCCCCGCCGACATCGCAGCTATCGCGCGAGACCCCAAAGACTCGCCCCTCAAAAGAAACGAATTCGCACTCCACCACCGGCTCCGCGAAGCCACATCATTCACCATATCGGAAATCGAAACCGCAACCCTCAAAATCGAAGACGTCGACCGACGCCTCCGCGCCACCGAACGCCCACGCCACGGCAACGACGAAACCATGCTCCAGACACTCATCGTCGACATCTCCGCCACACAAAAATAACCTAACCAACACAGGGAGCACACACGACACCATGTTCGCCGGACGCAGCAAAATCGGCACGCGAATGGTCCTCTCATTCATCCTCGTCGTCATCACGGCAATGTCCATACCTGCCTGGTACTCCCTCAAATACCTCTCCCAGCGCATCTACCGCGAAGCTCGCCTCAAAATGGAATCCGACCTCGAAATCGCCAACCTCCTCTTCAACATGAAAAAACAAAACCTACTCCGCTCCGGCCGCACCATCTCCCGCGACTTCTTCTTCAGCACCATGGTCGCCAACCGCCTCGGCGAATCCATCCGCAGCCGCATGACCAACTACCTCCACACCATGAACGACTCCGAACTCACCTTCCTCACCATCACCGACGCCAACGGCATCGTCCTCTTCCGCTCCAGAGACATCTACTCCACCGGCGACGACATCAGCACAAAACCCTACACCGCCGCCGCCCTCAACGGCCACGAAAACGCTTCCTTCGAACTCCTCACCACCGACGACATGCTCAAAAACGGACTTCTCTCGCCTCCCTACACCAACTCCCGCCCCCACAAGGGCATCGCCATCATCACCGCCATCCCCGTCTACCTCATCGAACCCTCCGACCAATCCGTCACCTTCCGCCCCCAACCCGGCTCACGCAAAGTCGTCGGCACCATCATCCTCGCATACCTCCTCAACGACGACCTCTCCCTCATCAAGGACATCCAGTCCAAAACCCGCGCCCTCTCTTCCGTCTACACCCCAGGCGGCCACCTCCTCACCACCTCCGACCGCTACTGGCGCACCCCTCTCCCTCCAAAAAACTACAACGACATCGAATCAAGAATCCTCCCCGACCACATCGCCGAATACCGCAACCGAAACGAAATCGCAGGCTACTTCGGACTCCAGAACTTCATCGGCCAAAACGTCGCACTCTTCGAACTCCGCGCCTCCACGGCCTCCATCTCCCGATTCCGCAAGATCGCCATGCTCCAGATACTCCCCTTCTTCGCACTCGGCATCATCATCGCCAGCATCCTCGGATACCTCCTCACCCGCCGCATCCTCGACCCCATACTCAAACTCCGCCGCGGCGCCGAAGAAATCGGACGCGGCAACCTCCTCTACCACATCGACATGCGCACCAACGACGAATTCTCCCAACTCGCCGGCTCCTTCAACGACATGAGCGTCAAACTCCACCGCTACCTCGAAGAAATGCGCATCTCCAAACAACAGGTCGAAGAATACTCCACACGCCTCAAATCCGCTCACTCAAGCCTCGAAATGTACTCACGCGAACTCGAAAAAGTCAACCAGCAACTCCTCGACAGCAACATCGACCTCCAAAAAGCCAACACCGTCAAAGACACTTTCATCTCTACCGTCTCACACGAACTCCGCACCCCCCTCACATCCATCATCGGCTACATCACCATTCTCCTCGAAGGAGTCTTCGGCCCCCTCACCGAAGAACAGCGCGACAGCCTCGAAGTCGTCCTACGCCGCGGCAAAGACCTCCAGGCGCTCATCAGCGACCTCCTCAACGTCTCCCGCATCGACGCCGGCCGCCTCGAAATCCGCAAGAAAAACTACGACCTCTCCAAAGAACTCCGCAGCCTCGAAGAAGTCTTCCGCGAAAAACTCCTCGAATCCTCCCTCGCCCTCACCATCGAAACCCCCGACGATTTCCCACGCGTCTACGCCGACCGCGACCGCATCAATCAGGTCCTCTTCAACCTCGTCGGCAACGCCATCAAATTCACACCCCCAGGCGGCAAAATCACCATACGAGCCGCACGCCGCAACGACGCCATCGGCATCTCCGTCTCCGACACCGGCATCGGCATCGCCCCCGAAGAACTCGACAAAATCTTCGAACGATTCTACCAGATCGACAACCACGACGGC
This sequence comes from uncultured bacterium, assembly GCA_964595945.1. GTDB lineage: Bacteria > UBP15 > UBA6099 > UBA6099 > JAJRTR01 > CAZQSL01. Next base: position 6,199 of record CAZQSL010000034.1, on the reverse strand, counting down.
CGCGAATACGGCGGCACAGGCCTCGGCCTCGCCATCGTACGCGACATCATCGAACTCCACGGCGGCTCCATCAAAGCCAAAAGCGCCAGAGGCGAAGGTACCACCTTCACCTTCGTTATCCCCAACTCCTGACCCCGGATTGCAAACCGAAAAGTGGTAAGGGCTTGTCACAAAATAACCTTAGCATCTTGCTTGTCTTATTTTTCCGTCTTCCGTGTTGCCTGCTCAGTTACATACCTTTAGGTATGCTCCTTCGCAAGCGCCTTGATTACGGCCAAAAATCCGGCGCAATCTTGCTATGTTTATTTTCTTCCAAACCCTAAGCGTTCACGACAAGAGTATGGAGACCACTTTTGTGCAAAAAAGGTTCTCCGCGAGTATTCCGTGAACGGTTACCCGGAAAGTTATTTCAGCAGATCCCGCAGAGTAGTGGTGCGGTAAGGCTCGATGACGAATTCAGGCGCGAATAAGCCGGCAACGGCCTGAATGGCAGGATCGAAGGGTATTTTATTGATGGTTTCGACAAGCTTGCGCTGTTTGTCGTCGAGCATGTGAAGTATCTGGCTTTCGTGGGCGAAAAACGCGTCGTATTTGCGGCGGAAATGAGACCCGACCGGGATGAATGTATTGGCCCGGCTGCGGGGCGCGTCAAAGAGAAGCATATCGCTGACCTGGTATGGCTGAAGGCCTTCGGCGAGATGTTGCGGGAAATAATGTGGGAGCATTGCGAATGAGTTGGCGCGCAGGGTGGCGATGGCGGCGGCATGGTGGTCGGGATGGTGTGAGTAGTCAGGCATGGAGGGGTCGAAGGTGAGCAGTAGCGCTGGCCGGTGTTTGCGGATTATCCGGGTGATTTCGCCCTGAAGCTGCACGGTGGGAGCGAGTTCTCCATCGGAGTGGTCGAAGAAGATGGTGTCGGCGACGCCGAGTATTTCGTTGGCGCGTTTTTGTTCGGTCCGCCGGATGACAGTAAGTTCTGCGGTGGTGAGTTGGGGGTTGAGCGTGCCTTTTTCGCCTTTGGTGCAGATGACATAGATGATGTGTGCGCCGTTGCCGGCGAGGCGGCTCATCAGCGCTCCGCAGTAGTAGTCGGCATCGTCAGGGTGAGCCTGGACGACGAGGATGGTTTTCCCCGAGTATTTTTTGTGGTTGAAGATCAGTCCCATTTGTTTGCCCCCTGTCTGGTGTTGCCGGGTGGATTTAGCCCGAATTCTGCAATGGAATACGGGTAACAGTATCATGCCGTTGAGGTTCGATGCTGCGCTTTGCTGTCATCTCTCCCAAAATCTGAAAATGCTTCCCCTACGGTTTCATCGGGTAAAAGCGTTGTTTTTGACGGGACTTTCGACATGAGCATGAGGTATTCGATATTGCCCTTGGGCCCCGTGATAGGCGAATGAGTGATGCCATGCGCGTGTAGTCCGAGCGTGGCGGCCGAAGTGATTACCGAGTTGATTACAGCCACGTGGACATCAGGATTTTTCACTACCCCGCCCTTGCCGATATTTTCGCGTCCTGCCTCGAACTGCGGTTTGATGAGCGCCACTATCCGGCCATCAGCCGCAAGGAGCGCGGCGAGTGCCGGCAGCACTTTCGTGAGTGAAATAAACGACAGATCGCAGGTGATGAAATCGAATGGTTCCGGGAAATCGCCGGGCGTGAGGTATCGCGCGTTGGTTTTGTCGCGCATCGTCACGCGCGGATCGTTCTGCAGCCGCACGTCGAGCTGCCCGTGGCCGACATCGACCGCCACGACCGAGGCGGCGCCGTGCTGGAGCATGCAATCGGTAAATCCGCCCGTCGACGCGCCCGCATCGAGGCACCGCAGTCCCGTGAGGTCGAGCGCGAACGCCTCAACCGCCCCGTGCAGTTTTTCGCCGCCGCGGCTCACATAACGCGATGGCGCGCCCCGCATCACGATTTCAACATCTTCCGCAAACGAAGTGCCGGCCTTGTCGCAAGGCGCATTGTTGACAAGTACATGGCCAGCCATAATCATCGCGCGAGCCTTTTCGCGCGAGGGGGCGAGGCCTCGCTCGGCGAGCAGTATGTCGAGTCGTTTTTTCGTTGCCATGTTTGCGCTCCGTTTTCTGCTGGTCTTTTCATAATGTACTTAAAATCATCCGCCGGGTAATCTGTTTTCGCAAAAAAGGCAGCGTGCGGCACTGTGCCCTCGTTCACTCTTCGCTTTTAAGCATCGCCGGCAGCCCGCACGATGCGCAGTTTTTGATGTTGCCGTCGCAGAAGTCGAAAAAAATCTGCATGAGGCCCTGCCGCTCCATTTCGCGCGAAGGCGGCCTGCCCGCGATGGGCGTGCCGTGCCAGAGCCGGTGGCTCATGACGTGCGAAATCGCGTTTTCTCCGATACCGGGGAACACTGAATAGAGCGTGAGGAGTCCGTCGCGAAGCGGCAGGTCGGTGTCTTCCTGCGCGACGATCATGAGCATGGGCATGACGATGTTGAGCACGATCGCCATTGCGAGCGATTTGCCGATGAGAGCTGGTGTTGCGGCATTGAGAGTGGTGCCGGGCAGCATGCGTGTCGCCCAGTAGCCGTCGGCGTCGCAGGTAAATCGCGCGACTGTTTCGCGAAGGATTTTTTTCAGTTGTTTTTCGGAATTGGGCTGGCGCAGGCGCGCGGCGAGGTCTTTCATGACGAGTTCGATGCCGTCGCCGTTGCGAGCGATGAGGCGGGATATGCCCGCGATGCGGCGCATGGGATGATTGGCGGGGCGCACGGCCGAGAGCCGCCAGTCTTCTTTTTTCTGGCCGCTGCCGCGCAACACCTTTTGTGCCTTGTCCCAGTGCCACATTGCCGACTGGGTGAATTCAGCGGTTTCCTCATCTTCGCATTCCCATCGCGGCGGCAGAAATCCCGCCATGCCGAGCAGAGTCGATTCGATGGCCGTCACGCGCTCGGGTTCCGGCAGTCCGGCAGTCCATTTGATGAGCGCACGCAGGGGCACTGCCGCGGCGAGCCGGCGGAACTGTTTTCTGTTGCGGCCATAGCCCATCGAGTCCATCAGCGCGGCATAGAGCACGTCGCTCATGCGCTGCCGTGTGAGCGTGCGGCGAAAGCGGGCCGTCTTGGCAAACAGCCGCTGGCGGGCGGCCATTTCGACGACGAGCTGCGCGTGGGCCGTATTTATGGCCGCTACCGCGCTGCAATGCCCGGCCATCCGCTGCGAATTGTACGGGTACGATTCCATCGCGATGCGCGCCTCGTAAACGGGAAGTTCCTCGGCCATGCAGCCGGCGAGCGCAAGCTGCGGGATCAGCCCGAGCGGACCTTTCACGAAGTCCTCGCCCGTGTCGTTCCACATCACGACATGCAGCGCCACACTGCCATATTCGCCATTGCCCGCGTGGCCGTGGCGATACCAGTCGCCCGCGCGCACATGGATTTCCACATCGCCCGTCACCTCGCAGCCACCATCGACATGCAGCCGCGCACCACGGAAATCAGGCCCCGCGCCCACATTCCACTCACCCGGTGAAACCACTCGCACGCCCCGGCCGTCTACCGTGCGCAGACTCGCCGCGTCAAACAGCATGTCGTACCATATACACTTGACGAGCCGCTCCGGCACGGTGACCATCTTTTCGGTCACATATCCGCGCCCCGCCTTCTCGCCAAGCCGCATCGCGCGGCACTTCATGTCTATGTAGCCACTGTCGAAAAATGCCAAAACTTCACGCCCCTGTTTCACAAGTCACTTCATTCGATTAAACTTAATCATAACACTTTCTGCGGCGACAAAAAACCGGCCTCAAACCGGATTTGCCAATCGTCAACACCAAACCATGTCAGAGGTGACTGCCACGATGACAACGACATACAGCAACGGCCACATCAGAGCGCGCATACATGAAATCCTCCATCTCAGCTACGGCGTCCGCTCATACGACAATTCCCGGATATGGGCCGGCAATCTCAAACTCTGGGTCGAGGACGAATCCCACTCCGGCGCCATCGCCCGCGTTTTCTTCGACACCGAGGCCCCCACCCCCATCACCGTGCGCGTCACTGCCGAAATCTACATCAGCGGCATCACCGACGTCATGTCACTTTCGCCGTCCGACCTCGACGTCATGATCTGGACCGACGCCAACATGTACGGATTCACCGATCAGAAAGGCATCTACCACCCCGACTACGGCACATACATCCCGATGTCGCTTCACACAGACGCCGACGGCATCCCCGTCCGTGTCGGCAACAACGCACTCTACATCTCCGACCCCATCACCATCGAAAAACCCGGCGTCTTCTCCTATACGGCCATGTTTTCCGCCGACCACCACAAACCAAACCATCCCGCCAAAGAATGGATTTCCATCAACGACATCTCCTACAACCGCGACGGCCTCATCGTCGTCGTCCCCGCCCACCTCCGCGCCTGCCCGTCCACCATGGAAATCTGCGTCCGCAAATACGGCGCATCCAGACGAGACGACGTCTTCACCTCGGGTCGCATCGCCAACATCACACGCGACATCGCAAACATACCGGTCGACATCCTCTACCTGCTCCCCATCTTCGAGCCCGGCACCACCGACATCCTCACCGGCGCCGATGTCCGCAAAGGCGACCTCGGCAGCATCTACGCAAGCAAGGATTTTTTCCGCATCGACCCCGCAATATGCACACCACCCGCCGAAGCCGACATCCTCTCACTTGTCGAACAGGGCCTCATCGAACAATACGACCTCCGCGATCTCATCCCCGGCCGCAAAGCCGCATCACTCTCGCGCATCTCCGAATTCAACCGCTTCGACTCCAACCGCGAAGTCGTCGAATTCCTCGGCGAAGACACCGCTACCCAGCTCATCGGCCGCGCCGAACTCCGCCAGCTCACTCGCGCCGCACACGCCCTCGGCAAAAAAGTCATCTTCGACCTCGTCCTCATGCAAACCTCACGCGACTCCCATCTCATACTCGAACACCGCGACTGGTACGCACTCGACGAAAACGGCGCCCCAAAAAAACACTCCATCGCATGGCTCGACTACTCCGATGTCGCGCTCTTCGACCTTACCTTCAACAAACCACTCCAGAACTACCTCTCGGGCGTCGCCCCCTACTGGATCAAAACCTGCGGCCTCGACGGCGTCCGCATCGACGCATCGCAAACCGTCGACACCGGATTTCTCAAACAAATCAAAAACCGCATCGACGAAATCAAACCCGACGCCATCGTCCTCGGCGAAACCCTCTGCTCATTCGACGAAGCAATAAACGTCCCCACCGACATGATCTATTCCCTCCTCGTCGACCATCACGTCAACATCGAATACGCTACCCCCTACTTCGACCTCTTCGAGTCCTACCACCACACATTCCCCCACAACACCATCGCCATCGCCTACTTCGAAAACCACGACAGCAAACGCGCCACCGCCCACTGGCGCGACCATTTTACCACCATCCTCGCCTGCTTCACCGACGCAATCGACAGATGGAAAATAATCGCCGGTCCCAAAGCCGCCGCCAGCCCCGTCCCGCTCATGACCGCACTCAAAAACATCCAGTGCACACTCATCAACACCTTCTCGGGCTCCGCCGACCGCGTCAACTTCGCGCCCGCCATCGAAAACGGCACCGACTTCGCCGAAACCACACGCACCGATTTCGAAAACTCCACCACCCTCGATTTCACCCTCCGCGACTCAGGCATCAACGCCACTCTCCACAAAGCCTACGGCGCCCTTCACACCTGCAAAAACACCCTCTCAAAATACATCTCATGCGGCCACGTCTACTACCACCGCGAAAACCTCGCACCCGAACACGCCGACCGCGTCTTCGCCCTCACACGCTACACCGACAACGACCACTCCACCCTGCTATTCCTCTCCAACCTCGATCCCCTCTGCCCCCACGCCGCATCATACAAACTCGACTACCTCAAAATCCTGCCTGCCGGAAAATACCGCTTCGACATCGCATTCGACACATACGCCGAAATGGGCCTCACACGCGCGCGCTTCAAATCCGCAGCTCCCACAGTCGACGGCGCGACAATCATCAGCGGCGATCTCACATTCACACTCCAGCCCCTGCAGTCACTCGTCATCATCATCACGCCCGTCACCGCCAGAAACAAATAGGAATTCCCGTTAACCGTTTACAGAAAATGAGGGGGGGGGGGGGGGGTGGTGAAGAGTGAGGGGAGCAGCACCACCACACAAAAAAAAA
>CAZQSL010000033.1:0-30256 GCA_964595945.1 uncultured bacterium | reverse complement strand
ATTTATTTCGCCATGGTTACCGATGCTATTATTAGTGTGAACAGGCTCTAAAAGAGGAGTGGACGATGTTGATGCAATCCTCGGCCTTCGTGCCGCTAATTTCCACATGGCGCAAAGTGATTTCGTGACGATGGAAATTGACGCCTCCGGTCATTTCCCATCCCGGGAGCTTTACTCCGGTTGTATTGAGTACCTTGACGTTTTCCCAGATCGACGCGCGCCCGGAACGCTGCGCGGAAAATCCCGCCCACGGCGCGGAGCCTATGCCCTTGAGCGTCACGGGAGCCTCGGCGGCCCCCCGGAATTCCATCGGGCCTTTTACGATCATGACGGCATCAGGGGCGAATTCGAGCGTCACGCCCGCCCCTGCCACGAGTTTGATATCCTGAGGCAGTATCAGGTTGCCGGAAACTCGATGCACTCCCGATTTGATGGTGGCTGTTGAGCTGCTGCTGCTGTATGTCAGAAATGGGTGTAGTCTCAGCACTTGTTCGGCAGTGATCTTCGGGATCATGTTTTCCGTTATTGCCGGAAATGATTTCTTCGCCTCGGTTTTGAACTTTTTACCATTGGCGTCGATTACTACATTTACGTATACTTTGCCGCTGTTTGCCATTACCGGTATTGCAAGCGTCCGTGATTTTTGGTTTTTTCTGTACGGTGGCATTATTACCGGAAGTACCGTCCTGGAATCTGATATCGATGAAGCACTCGAACCGGTTACTGACAGAACTGTAATCGAAAAAGGATTCGGATTGCTGATCTCTACATACCGGCCTCTGTCGCTGGAGATGTCGTATGCGATGACTGGCGTGTGATATTTATAATCCGGTAGCGGATATGGTTCGTCCATATTTTCAACTCTCTTTCTGAGAGTAGCGGCCCTTTTTTCGAGTTTCGCGAACGGTAGCGGCGAAACAAGCGGAAATTCGCGGTGCATGAGTTCGAGATAGTATTTTTCGCGCGTGGAGTATTTTTTTCTGATCTGGCCCGACGCCATCTGTGGGGCATATCGGTCAATATACCGTCTGTATGCATCAGCCACACGGCTGTCGTCGAGCATGGCAGCCGCAAGCTGGCTTTTTGTATCCAGTTCGCCGAAATCATAATCGGCGCTGTTGATATTGAGATCATAAGCGACAGGTTCGAGCCGCGCCGATATGGGGTTGTAATAGAAACGAATATTACGCCACACAATGGTGTGAGAAGCATCCCACACTTCCGCGAGAGCGAGAAACTTGCCGAGTATTTCCGCATCGAACGCCTCCGACGCCGGTATCCTGCCCCCGGCAAATGCACGCAGCAGCCCGATCGCGTTGCTCTGATAAACGGACAGCACCGGGTCCTTTTCGACTTTTGAGGTTTCAAAAGAATTTACAGGTGCATTTACTGGATCGAAAAACGGACTGTCATAAGGGTCTCGCAGACTATAATTCAGCGCCCGGTCCTTCCACCAGAGTGTTTCATCGAAACTGATGATCACGCTTTCCTTACGCTGCTGGCTTTCCATGAACTGTTTGGAAAAGTGATCTTCATAAAGCATTATGCCAAGGTCTTTGCCATTGACATTGACCCTGACCGGGATGATACGAGCCGCAAGCACGCCTTCGCTCCTGAAATGTTCCGTGGCGATCGTTTCCCAGTAATTGGAGCGGGTCTTGGGGTGTTGCACCGAAAACCGCGAGTTTCCGTAAACCAGTCCGTCTTTCTTGACCTTCACTCTCAGTGACCACTTCTGAGTGTCCAGATGGTCGATCATGTCACCCTTGAGCCTGATTTCCACCTTATGTTCAGGCTGATTGTTGACGTGCAGGGTTGCGGGCACGAATACCTTTGAATCATCGGAGATCAAATTACCCCGCAACGCTTTCTGTCTTTCGATGGCGAGCCGTTCGTAATTCTTGAATTTTATATCGAAGTGAATTGTGTCAATCGGATGTGAATGTCGAATCGACTGAATGTAGTTGATGGGACCAAGCGCGGCAAACTCTTTCATTTTTTGCGTGCGGGACTTTGTGGTAAGCGCGTCATCGCCGCCGTAATTGATATACGTTACGTTGAGTATCGACGACACGACCGGCGCATACACAATTGACGCTACCGCCATGCCTGCAAGCATGATAAATGATGATATCGCGAGTGCAACGACGATTAGTGATTTCCGGTTTTTAACGGGAATTTTGCGTGTGGAATTATGCGAGCCGGTTTTGATTTGCATATTCATATCCCTGGCATGCGAGACTGGTCGATGAAACTGATCGAGGCTGCCGGATGAGTGTCTTTGATATCACTGATCAGCATGGCAAGTTTCTCTTGAGAATCCATGCTGATGACATAGGAAATCTCAGCAGTTCCAGCTCTGACGTCAAAGCGTCTCAGGTCACAGCCGCGCGTGTTTTTCGCCATTAGCTCGGTTACGCTTTTCATGACTGCGGCGGGGTCTGACGCCGAAGGGATTTCTATTGTGAAAAAGACGCTCTTGTCATCCCGCGCGACTTTCGCCCATTTGAATATTGCTATGATCAACAGGATGAACACCGTAGCGACTACCGTCGCTGACCTCTGATCCGCGCCAAGACCGAGCCCGATGGCAATCGCGAGAAACAGGTATGCAAGTTCCTCAGGCTCTTTGATTGGGGTGCGGAATCTTACGATGGACAGCGCGCCGACAAGTCCGAGCGTCAGCGCGAGTGACGATTTGACGATGGAAATGATCAGAAGTGTTGTAAGTAAAATAAATACGAGTACGTTTGAAAACTCCACTCTGTTGGCAAGCGTCGCGCAAAACCGCCTGTAGTGAATTCTGAGCAGCAGTGCGAGCATTGTACCAAGTGCGAGGTTGATCAGCAGGTCTTTTATAACAAGTGGATTGGAAGCGATTGCGTTGAGTGCGTTGGACATTGAAACTCTCCATCTACCATAATTCCAACTATAGAAAAGCTGGCCATCTACGCCTTGCCTTATGATTTATTATAGAATATTCGTCAAATTTCTTCAATGCTGATTCGCAATTGCCGAAGAAGGGAATTGCTATCTGACAACCAGTTGGCGAAACGCCGTCTGAATGAACTTGCGGATATTCGCCGCAGGGTAACCGAAAAGATAAGGCAGGATTTTCAGCAGGTAACGCGGGCGCAGATAAAACTTGCGGTAGAGTGCGCGATGCGTTTTTCTAAGCTCGTTTTCCGAGCGGCCGGCGGGGACAAAAACGATGTTCGATACTATATCGTACATGGTTTCATCTATTTCTGTAACCGCGCCAAGCGCGGGATTGTTTTCGAGCATCTGTTCATACATTCTCGTACCCCGCAAAGGTGATGCAAGACTGAACTGCGCGAAGCAGGGGTCTATCGAAATAGCGAATCTCCCCGTCTGCATCGACTCCTGGACTGTCTCTCCGGGCAATCCGATGATGAACAGGCTGTGCGTCATGATGTTCTGCCTGGCCGCCGCCGCGAAAACATCACGCACGCGCTCGACCGTCGTTTTCTTGTTGACGAAATCCAGAAGCCTCTGCACCCCGCTTTCGATGCCGAACCAAATCTGGTAGCATCCCGCAGCCTTCATGTGTGCCATAAGCTGCTCGTCGACACAATTCACATGCGTAAGGCATGCCCACGGGATATTGAGCCGGTGCGCGATCATCGCGTCGCAGATACGCCTCGTATTGGGCTTGCTCGCTGTAAATATATCATCGTGAAAATACAGTGAGTCCGCTCCAAAATCGTGTTTCAGATGGTATATCTCAGCAATCGTACGCTCCGCCGACTGATAGCGATACCTGGGGCTGAGCGCATCGGCATGGCAGAAAGTGCACTTGAACGGGCACCCCCGCGACACGATGAGATCGAATACCCTTTCACCTCGTAACAGTTGCGAATGCCTGTAGCGCTCAGTATCGAAATGCCATCGCGCAGGAAATGGTATCCTGTCGAGATCAGGAAGCGCCGTGAGCGGGCCATTGTCGCATATCGTGCCGTCCGGCTGTCTGAAAACCGTCCCTGCCAGCCCGGAAATCGAAATGCCGTTCCCGATTCGCCTGAGGAGTTCCGGGAATACATTTTCGCCCTCGCCAGCCACGACAATATCGATCTCACCGCAGGTTTCGAGCGCGAGGCGTCCGAGTACTGTCGCCTGCGGGCCACCATTTATGACAAGTGCCCGGGGATGGTGATGTTTGACAATACGGGCAAGCTCATAAGCGTTGGCCTGCGATGTGATGAGAGACTGTATGCCGATCACATCGGGCTGGCAGCTTTGCAGCAGGATGGGGAACCTTCCGGCAAGCGACGGATCCGCATTGAAGTCCGCGATATGCACATCATGGCCTTCACGTTCGATCACCGAAGCGATATACGCAAGTCCGAGAGGCAGATAGACAGGACGGATAGGACTGATCTTCTCTCCCCACCGCGAGGGCGCCCTGAATGGCGCGGCAACAAGCAGTACTCTCAATCAGACCACCACTTCCAGGTATTGACTGAATCAGATAAAATCCATCTGTCTCTTTTTGTCAAATACCGTTTTCTCCATCGTGTCCATATATCTGACAAACCGGCAATCGAAGTGATTGCATTCCCGTATCACTATTGAATCTATCGCGTCCCGGTGGCGCTGTCCATGCCAGATGGCTGCAAATGGCTTGTCATTGATGTTGCCGATGCAGTGAGTGTCACGGCGATGCCGGAAATAACAGCACAGATACACGCTGCCGTCGGCGTCGATCACGGTCTGAAGAGGATTGATCCAGCAATGTTTATTTGCGATCACCTTTGCAAGAGCGGCAACTACTGTGAGGGAGGGATATTTTTGAGCCGCGGCTGTTATTTCCGCGCTGATTTCGCCTGCCGAAACCGCAGTGATTTCATAATCACTCATCCGTTGCGCCTTGAACTGCACTGTATCGGCACCGAGTGAAGACGCGAGTTTCACCATTGCAGCCGCCTCGTGGCAATTGAGTTCGGACACGAGCATTTTGATGCTTATCAGCACATCCGCCCCGATCTGTTTTTTCACACCTATAAGGCCTTTTATGTTTTCAAGGATTGTGTCGAACTGCGCTTCGTTTGCGTCTTCCTGTAACCTGCCGAAAGTGCGTCCGGTAGCCGCATTAAGACTGACGCGGACATATGAAAGCTCTCGCGCCACAGTTTCAGCGAGCTCACCAGCAAGCCGTGTGCCATTCGTGAGCAATCCGAAAACCACATCACGTCTACGCCCGGCGGCAATCGTTTCTTGCAGTGCCGGATGCATGGTGGGTTCGCCTCCCCCACAGAATTCTATCGCCCGCACACCCATGTCCGCGAGTTCGGAAACAAGCGAGATCATACGACCGGTATCCATCAGCCTCGGAGTGCTGTTATCCGGTGCGTACTCGCAACCGATGCAATGGAGATTGCAACCATAAGCGGGATAGATGATCGCCATGCGCGGCGACGGCATTTCTCCCGATGCGATGCGCGAGGCGCTCTCGTAAAACGCGAGGATTCTTTCGTCCTTCAGATCAAACACATAAGAAGCGCTCATCGCCCCATACGCCTCCTGATGATGAATGTCATAAAACGCGCTGTTTCGACCGGCACGTTCAGTTTTTCTCTTCCATTCACCCTTGCTCCGTAACTGCATGGGACTTCGATAATTTTCAGTCCTTCGGCGTGCATCGCATAAGTAAAATCAAGCATGAACGCGTTGCCTTGCGACGACACCCGCGCAATGACTTCGTCATAAGCGCTTCTTTTAAACGCGCGAAATCCATGCGACATGTCTCTGTATGGCAAACCGAGCGCGGACTGTGAAAGCCACTGTCCCGCGCGCGATATCATTTCGAATCTGAACCTTTTTGACTTCATACTGCGGCCAGTGGAGAGATACCTGGAAGCGATTGCCATGTCGGCATCATCGAGCGCACCGGCGAGCAGCGGCACAAAAGCCGGGTCGTGGCACAGGTCGGCATCCATCGTGACGATCCTGCCGGAAGCCGCTGCTGAGATCCCGCGTTGCCATGCCTTTGCGAGATTGCCACGCACGGGTTCGTTGAGATATTTGATTTCCGGGCGTCCAAACGATTTCACAAATTCACGCGTGCCGTCACCGCTGTCACTGTCTACTATCAGCACTTCGTAATCCGCTCCGCAGGCATCACCAGTCCTGATGAGTTCCGGCAACAGGATTTCGAGATTGGCCCTCTCGTCGAGCGCCGGTACGACGACGGAATACTCCATGCGACTCATTATCCGATTATGCCTTTCAGAAAAGCGACGCCATTTGACAACCCGGCCCGCAACCCCGCTCTTTTCAGATTATACCAGAGTCGACGCGGTTTCACATATGCGCGGCGCAGTCCGGCCGACTGAAGCCGTACAAGGTCCCCGGCGGTCATGTCGTTGACATCCATGATCGCATGTCCATAGCGTTTGAGTGACTGATAGTCACGCGTATGCAAAATCACGCCGCCTTCGCCGGCAAGAGCGAGTTCGCGCAGGCGCGTTCCGGGATAAGGCATGGCGATATTGATATATGGCTGATCGAGGTCCTTCAGTCCAGCGACAAACCGCAACGTGCGCAATGCCCGGACACGGGTTTCGCCTGGGCATCCGATAATAACCGTGCCACGCGTTTCCATCCCGGCACCCTTGAACAACGCAAGCGAGCGCCTCACATCATCGAGTGTGACGCCGGTCTTGATCGTCTCCAGCATATCCGGGTCGCCACTCTCGATACCAATATTCATTCGCACGATTCCCGCGCGTTTCATCATGCCCACAAGCTCCGCGTCGACGAGGCTCGCGCGAGTTTCCCCCTCGAACGTCACCCCCAGGCCGGCTCCAGCGATCGCATCGAAAAGGCCTGCCGACCGCTCCCGCGATGATGTGAGCGTGTCATCGAGAAACACGAAATGCCGGAATTCCGTTGTCTTCACGACCGTGCGGAGTTCGTCCATAAAATTGCCGGCGCTACGGTAGCGCACCTTGCGTGAAAACATTTTTTCTACCGAACAGAACATACACTCGAACGGACAGCCCCTGCTGAACATCACTGAGGTAGCCGGCACATTACCCCGCCCCGGCACACTCCAGAGATAGTTTTCGGGCCTGAGGCAAGTCCTGTCGGGAAACGGCAGGATATCGAGATCGGGCACCCGCTCCGCCTCGCCAGTGTCGGCAAACGAGCCATCCGGCATGCGCACCGTGAGCCCTTTGATATCATTAAAGGATTGGCCGGCATTGAGTGCGGAAACAAGCGCGGGCAAAGTCTGCTCGCCTTCGCCACACACGAAATATTCGACTCCCGACGCATCCTTGGCCGCCTCGCCTCGCAATATCGTAACATGCGGTCCCCCAATGATCACGGTCGCGCCAGTCTGCTGTTTGATCATCACGCCGAGGCCCACGGCCTCTGAAAAAATGGGGGTAGCCGCCCCAAGACAGACATATCCATAACCACCCTCGGCAGCAACTGCTGCGATTGCAGATTCGTCAAGTCCTTCGGCCTCCGCGTCGATTACGCGAGTTTCATATCCGTGCTGACGGAGTGCGGCGGACAGATAGCAAAGTCCGAGTGGCGGGTGAAAATTGAGCCTGCGCGAAAGCGCGCCATAACGGCCATATACATGGCCCCACCTCGGCGCGATGAGCAGTATACGATTCGTTCCTGCGCGTTCAGTCAATCGTCCACCCCGTCGATAGATCACACATAAGATTAAGGATAGGCAAGCCCGGCGCAAAAAACAATCATCCACCCACGCGGATTTCTCACAGGTCCTTTGCCACACATCGCCTCTTTACTATATGATATTGAATAGTCCTTATCGGCAAGCAGGGAGTCGGCGAGGAAAATAACGCGGGGAGGCTATCGCGAAATGCCAAGCATGAAATACAACGTAAACTCAGGTTCATTCTACGGCATCACGGGCAACGGGGAAACATGCTGTCTGATCAGCCCCGGCGGCTCGATCGACTGGATGTGCGCGCCGCGCTTCGACTCGGGCTTCGTATTCGGCCGTCTGATCGACACCACAAGCGGCTACTTCACCGTCGCGCCCATCGACACACCACGAGACTCCCTCAGATACTCACAGACTTATCTGCAAGACACGGCGATCCTTAACACCGTCTGCACGGACATTGTCGGGGCGCCTCTCTATAAAATCACCGACTTCATGCCGTGGGGCAGCCGCGAACTCCGCAGGCTGATCACTCCCGCCGCCAGCCCCCTGCCCATCGTCGCGGAAATATTCCCCACGTTTGACTACCGCCGAGCGCCTCACTCCTGGGAAGAATCCTCCGTCAAGAAAGGCCGCGCTGCATGGACCGTGTTTTCGGCGATATCTGCCACACAGTCCATCACTGTAAAAATACTCTCGTCATCCCTCCGGAAATCACTCCTGCTCGACCGCCCCGGCGGGCTCAAGTCGCTCGCGCTCGAACTAACCTGTGACAAGCCGGTCGAAATCATTGTCACTTACGGAGAAATGCCCGACCTGACGGCTCCATCGGTTTCATTCGACAAATCACTCGCCGCGACACGGACCTTCTGGCATGACTGGCTTTCGAAATCCCCCTATAACGGCCGTTACATCGAATATTTCCGCCGCTCTCTCATCACCATGAAACTCCTCACGTATGCCCCCACGGGAGCCATACTTGCAGCAGGCACCACATCGATACCACAAAACCCGGGGTCAGGCTCCAACTGGGACTACCGCTTCACATGGGTGCGCGACGGTTCATACGCCGCCGCAAGCTATCTCGCAGCCGGCTATGTCGAAGAAGCCACCGCATTTATAGATTTCGTTTTTTCCCTCATCGACCGCACACCCGGCGCAAAACCCTGGCAGCCGCTATACCGCATCGACGGCGACCCCGACTGCACCGAATCCATCCTCGGACACCTCGACGGATTCCTCGGCGACGGCCCCATCCGCATCGGCAATCTCGCCTATCAGCAAAACCAGCACGACCTCGAAGGCGAAGCACTCGAAACTCTCTGGGACATCTACATGTCCACCGGCGACCAATCGATCCTCGCCCGCCACTGGGACGATATTATCCTCATCGCCGACTTTGTCACCGCCAACTGGCGCAAACCTGACAACGGTATCTGGGAACTCCGAGGCGTCATCACACACTACACTCACTCGAAAGCCATGTGCTGGACCGCCCTCAACCGCGCCTACCTCGCCGCCGCCGCACTCGGCAAACGCGTTCACGCTGCCCGCTACGGCAAAGAGGCTAACCGCATCAAGGCCGACATCCTCGCAAACGGCTGGAATGAAACGATGGACTCCTTCGCCTTCGCCTACGATGCTCCCCTCATCGACTCCTGCCTCATCGCCCTCCCACTCACAGGCTTTCTTGCCCCATCCCACCCAAAAATCCGATCCATGATCTCACGCATCGAAAAACACCTCGTCGCCCAGACCACCTGCTCACGCAACATCATCGAGCCGGCCCCCTTCCTCCTCACAACCTACTGGCTCGCGCGCTACTACGCCGCCGCCGGCGAAACCCTCAAGGCACGCCACATCATCGACGGCTCCATCGCTCTCACGACTGATCTCGGGCTCTTCTGCGAACAGGCGCTCGGAGGCGGCGAAATAGTCCAGCCCTCACTCCAATCAAAACTCCAGACCCTCCACGACATGTTAGCCGCCCACAAATCCCCCAAATCCTTCACCGCCATGATCGAAATGCTCTACAATTTCCAATCCAACACCTCCACATACAAAAACGACACCAAAACACCCGAATTCACCCCAGAGCTCGCACGCATGTTCCGCGGCAACTTCCCTCAGGTCTACTCGCACGAGGAACTCGTCCGCGCCGTGATCACCCTCGGCGAATGACTCAAATAACTGATAACGGACACACACATGGACAAATTCAGAATCGATCTCTCAAATCTGCTCAAGGCTCGTTTCCCCTATATTTACATCCCCACGCCAGAAGAGACCCGCGTCATCGACCAGGTGCGCGACATCTGCAAGCAGCCCTCACTCGTCCGCACACCCCGCAAGCTTTTCGTATGGTCGTCCGTACGCGGCATGATGCAGGATGGCGACATCGACGGCCCTGCCGACACGAAACAGCCTCTGAAAGCCCTCGAATTCATCGAAGCCTGCAAGGACAGCGCGGTTTTCGTTCTCCTCGACTTCCACATCTATTTCGGCAGCGCCAACCGCCCTCCCGACTACCAGATCGTCCGCAAACTCCGCGATCTGCTTCACTCGATCAAATACAACCCGGCGTCTCAAAACGTCCTGTTCGTAGCCCCCGTTGTCGAGCTTCCGGTCGAACTCCAGAACGAAATCACAATCCTCGACTTCAAGCTCCCCGACGCGACTGACATCAAGGCTCTCCTCGATGACATGATCACAGCCAACGCAAAAAACGGCCGCATCAAAATCGAAATCAACGAAGACCAGAAGCAGCAACTCGTCAACGCCGCGCTCGGCCTCACTCTCATGGAAGCCGAAAACGCATTCGCCCGCGGCATGGTCAACGATGGCCGCCTCTGCGTCGAAGACGTCGAAGTCATACTCGAAGAAAAATGTCAGGTCATCAAAAAAACCGGCATCCTCGAATACGTGAAAACCGACCTTCGCATGAGCGATGTCGGCGGCCTGCTCAACCTCAAACGCTGGCTCGCGAAACGCAACGGCTCATGGCTCGACCGCGCCAGCGCCTATTCGCTGCCAGCCCCCAAAGGCATCCTCATCACCGGCGTCCCCGGCTGCGGCAAGAGCCTCACTGCAAAAGCTGTCAGCGCCACATGGCAGCTCCCACTTCTAAAAATGGATATCGGCCGCATATTCAGCGGCATCGTCGGCAGCAGCGAAGAAAACATGCGCCGCGCACTCCGTACCGCAGAAGCCGTCGCTCCGTCCGTCCTCTGGATCGACGAAATCGAAAAGGGGTTCGCCTCACGCTCTTCCGAAGGTGACAGCGGCACTTCCTCCCGCGTCTTCGGCACATTCCTCACATGGATGCAGGAAAAGACGAAGCCGGTCTTTGTCATCGCAACGGCCAACGACATCAGCAAACTCCCCCCAGAACTCCTCCGCAAAGGCCGATTCGACGAAATTTTCTTTGTCGACCTCCCCACACCCTCCGAACGCCTCGCCATCCTCAAGCTCCACCTTTCTAAACGTTTGAAAAATCCGGCGATCACTGCTACTCTCAAACTCGGACCACCCGAACTCGCCCGGCTTGTCGAAATCACCGAGGGCTTTTCCGGTGCCGAACTCGAGCAAATCATCGTCGCGGCTCTTTTCGACGCATTCGCCGAAAACCGCGGCCTCACCTTCGACGACTTCACGCGCGCTGCCTCAAACACCGTCACCCTCGCCGTCACTCAAGCCGAGGAAATCCTCGCCATCCGGCGCTGGGCCGATATGCGCGCCATAGCCGCGACCGCTCGCGAAGAGCGCCCCACCCCACCACCCAATACACCCGCAGCAACCATCCCACAACGTGGCGGACGCACCATCGACTGCTGATTGGCTCTTACTTTTCAAAACAATATGGATTTTTCCATTTCACTTTGGTAGAATGTCGTGAAGTGCAAATCAGGGGCTATCCCCGCACTTGAATATTTGACCGGAGCATATTCGGCGCGAAAATGAAAAAACTTCTCACAGGCAACGAAGCCATTGCACGCGGCGCATGGGAAGCCGGAGTCACTTTCGCGTCCGCCTACCCCGGCACTCCAAGTACTGAAATCACTGAAAACATCGCTAAATATGATGAAATCTACGCCGAATGGGCTCCTAACGAAAAGGTCGCTCTCGAAGTCGGCATCGGTGCATGCTTCGCCGGTACACGAGTACTCGTATCCCAGAAACACGTCGGCCTCAACGTCGCAGCCGATCCCTTCTGCACACTGTCATACACCGGCGTCAACGGGGGCATTGTCGTCATCACTGCCGACGACCCCGAAATGCATAGTTCCCAAAACGAACAGGACAACCGCTACTTTTCACGCCTCGCCAAAGTACCCATGATCGAACCCTCCGACAGCACGGAAGCCCTCGAATTTATCAAAATCGCCTACGACATCAGCGAACAGTTCGACACCCCCGTCCTCTTCCGCACCACTACGCGAGTCGCTCATTCACGCAGCATCGTCTCACTCGGCAAACGCAAAAACCACAAGCTGAAGGGCTTCACTCCCAATCCACAGAAATTCGTAATGATCCCAGCCTTCGCCCGCAGCCGCCATCAGTTCATAATCGAACGCACCGCCAAACTCAAGGAGTACAACGAAACATCTCCGCTGAACAAACTCGAAAAAGGCACCTCCGGCCTCGGCATCATCACGAGCGGCATCTCTTACCAATATGCACGCGAAGTTTTCCCCGGAGCATCCTTCCTCAAACTCGGCATGACACATCCCCTGCCGGAAAAACTTATCAGAAAATTCGCTGCCTCCGTAAATAAACTATATGTCGTCGAAGAACTCGAACCTTACCTCGAAGACTCCATCAAGGCTCTTGGCATCAAAGTGGACGCAGGCAAAAACAAGCTTCCGATATCCGGTGAATTCACCAACGATGTACTCCGGGCAGCATTTTTCAAAAAACGCAAACCACACCCCGCCGAAGACACATCAGCACTGCCTGGCCGCCCCCCCAACCTCTGCCCCGGATGCTCGCACCGCGCGCTCTTCACAGCCCTGCGATCTCTCAAGACCGTTGTTTTCGGAGACATCGGCTGCTACACCCTCGGGGTGCTTCCGCCGATAAGTTCACTTGACGCATGTGTGTGCATGGGCGCAAGCATCGGCATGTCGCATGGCTACGCAAAAGCCGGTGGCAACAAAATACAGAAAAGCGTCGGTATCCTCGGCGACTCGACTTTTCTCCACTCAGGCATTACCGGCGTACTCGAAATGGCCTACAACGGCGGCATCAACACCGTCATCGTACTCGACAATCACACGACTGCCATGACCGGCGGCCAGGAGCATCCTGGTACCGGCAAGACGCTCAAGGGCGAACCTGCCTCTTCTGTTGACATTGAAAATATCTGCCGCGCAGTCGGCCTCGAACGCGTTTTCCGCATCGATCCATTCAACATCAGAGAAACGCGAAAACGCATAAAACAGGAACTCGAAACCGAAGCGCCATCAGTCATAATATCCACATCGCCCTGCCCCCTGAGAGCCAGGATCAGAAATACGCCGCTTGCGGTCGATCCCCAAAAGTGCTCGCAGTGCGGCCTTTGCGGTCAGATCAACTGCCCCGCTCTTTCGACCGCCGGTGGCACTCCGCACATCAACCCGCATCAGTGCATCGGCTGCGGCATCTGCGCTCAGGTCTGCGCACGCGGCGCCATAGGCACTGCCCCCTGCGACACGCAGGCATGAACCTGTCAGAAATTCGGAACATCCGGACAAGACGCAATGGATGACAAAACCTACAACATATTGATAGTCGGAGTCGGCGGCCAGGGCAACATCCTCGCGGGCAAGATCATTTCGCACGCATTCATGGAGGCCGGTTTTGACGTCAAGCAGAGCGAGGTACATGGCATGGCGCAACGCGGCGGCGCAGTTTCGAGCCACGTCCGCGCAGGAGCTAAAATTTACTCGCCACTTATCGAAGACGAATGCGCTGATTTTATACTATCATTCGAAATGCTCGAAACACTCCGCTATTTGAATTACGCAGGCAAGCACACTACGATCATCATGAACACCCTTCGCCTCGATCCTCCGGCCGTTGCTTCCGGCAAAATGCAGTATCCCGCTGACATCGAAAAAACGATCGCCAGAAAAACTAAAAATATCGTTTCGATCGACGCCACCGGCATTGCGGCAAGCATTGGCTCCGAGCGTGTCGCCAATTCCGTGCTTGTCGGCGCAGTCGCAAGCAATCTGCCCCTCAAACCCACTGTATGGAAAAAAGTCTTCAAATCTTCAGTCCACGAAAATCTCTACGAAATCAACAGCAAAGCCTTCGAAGCCGGCTATTACTATAGCAAATAACGAGCGGGCGCCGTCCACAGCACCCGACGTTAAAACCTGCCTCAGGGAGGATGGTTTATGTATTTGATTTGGGACAAAAAACATGAATGCATGAAAGAGTCGGACCTTCGTCAATTACAATTCGAACGACTCTCGAAACTCGTCAAACGCCTCGCGAAAAATGTGCCGCACTACAACAGGGCATTCGCCGAGGCAGGCGTCAAGCCAAAAGACATCACCAGGCTCGAAGACATCGCCCGGCTGCCATTCACCACTAAGGAACACATCGCCGATAGCTACCCCTTCGGACTCTTCGCCGCCCCGATGGACAAGATCATCCGGCTCCACTCTTCATCCGGCACCACCGGGAAACCAAAGGTCGCAGGCTACACGAAAAATGACATCAGGATGTGGAGCGAGATGATGGCGCGCTCCTTTTACCGAGCAGGCGTCACCGAAAAGGACATGGTGCAGAATGCCTACGGCTACGGCCTTTTTACAGGCGGACTTGGTGCCCACTACGGCGGCGAAGCCATCAGCGCCACTGTCGTCCCGGTCAGTGGCGGCAACACAAAACGGCAGATCATGATCATGTGCGACTTCCAGACCACCGTACTTTGCTCGACTCCATCCTATGCGCTGTTCCTCGCAGAAGTCGCTCGCGAAGAGGGACTGCTCGACAGGATAGCCCTTCGCGTCGGCATATTCGGCGCCGAATTCTGGTCCGAAAAAATGCGCGCTCAGATCGAGCGAAATCTCCGCATCTCCGCCATCGACATATACGGCCTCACCGAAATCGTAGGACCAGGCGTCGCAAGCGAATGCGAATGCAAAAACGGGCTTCACATCAGCGACGACCACTTTTACCCTGAAATCATCGACCCCGATACCGGCGAAGTCCTCCCGGAAGGAGAACGCGGCGAACTCGTCATCACGACTCTCACCAAGGAAGGATTCCCCCTCCTCCGCTACCGCACGCGCGACATCACCTCACTCAAATATGGCAAATGCGAATGCGGCCGCACTTCTGTCCGCATGGATCGCGTCACAGGCCGCAGCGACGACATGCTCATCGTCCGCGGCGTCAACGTCTATCCCTCGCAAATTGAGTCGATCATCGTAGGCGCGGAAGGCGTCGAGCCGCACTACGTCATCATAGTTGACCGCGAGCACTCCATGGACACTCTCGAAATATGGATCGAAGTTTCCGAAAACATATTCACCGACGAGATCAAGGGCCTCGAAAAGATCAATGCCCGCCTCAAGCATCAGATCGAATCCACCATCGGCATCTCTGCACGCATCAAACTCGTCGAACCAAAATCCATCGCGCGAAGCGAAGGCAAGGCAAAACGCATAATTGACAAACGCGAGATTTGACCTGATGATAAAATGTATGACCAAACCCCATCAAGGAGGACACCGCAATGGTTAAACAGATATCCGTCTTCATCGAAAACAAGTCTGGCAGACTCGCGGAAATAACCAATGTCATCGGCACAGCCGCTGTCAATATCCGCGCATTCACCGTTGCCGACACATCCGATTTCGGCGTACTCAGATTTATTGCCGACAAACCCGATACTGCAATCTCGGCACTCCGCCAGGCCGGATTCACCGCCACCGCAACACCAGTCATCGCCGCTGAAGTCCCCGACCGCCCGGGCGGCCTCGCCGACCTGCTCGACAGACTGGGCAAATGCGACATCAATGTCGAATACATGTACGCATTCTTCCAGAAATGCGGCGGCAACGCCATTGTCATCATACGCGTCGAATCCCCCGAACAGGCCCTTGCCGCTATCGTCGAAGCCGGCGTCAAACTGCTCGAAGACAGCGAAATCTGTCCACTATAAATGAAATGTAACGCCCGGTGCAGGCGCTCAGCTCGCCGGTAAATTCATAGTAGAGGAGTCAACATGAAAATCGGGAAACATGCAGGAAAAGCAGGGGCAGCGCTACTCATGGCCGCTGCACTCGCGACATCGATGGCCGGATGCAACAAGGCAAAAAAGCCGGTGGCCGGCCCCGAAGCAGCCAAGAAACCCGCCGTCTATAAAATCGGCGCCATCCTTTCAGTGACCGGCAAGGCATCGTTCCTCGGCGACCCGCAGAAAAAAACCCTCGAAATGCTTGAAAAAGAACTCAACGCAAAAGGCGGTATCGACGGAGTGCCCATCAAGATTATCATCGAAGATGACGCAGGCGACGAACAAAAGACCACCATGGCCGCCTCGAAACTCATCGACCGCGACAATGTGCTCGCCATCATAGGCCCATCCCGCACCGGCAACAGCCTTGCCATCAAAGACATGATGGCCGCAAAAAAAGTTCCTCTCATTTCCTTCGCTTCCGCTGAAATCATCACCAACCCCAGCAACCCCTATGTCTTCAAAGACGCCCCCAATGACAGCTTCGTCGCCGAACAGATACTCATGGACATGCAGGCAAAAGGTCTCACAAACCTCGGGATGCTCTATGACAACACAAGCTTCGGGCAGGAAGGCTTCAAACAGATTTCCGCAGCCGCTAACAAATATGGCGTGACTGTCGCCATCGCAGAAGCCTACCAGCCAGCAGCCACCGAAGCCGACATCCAGACTCTTCTCACAAAAATCAAGGCCAACGGCAAAGTACAGGCAGTCCTCAACTGGTCAATCCTCCCCGCTCAGTCGATCGTTCCGCGCGTGATGAACAACCTCGGTATGGACAAAATGGTAAAATACCAGAGCCATGGATTCGCCAACATCAAGTATGTCAAAGATGCCGGCCCCGCCGCAGATGGCACACTCTTCCCTGCCAGCAGAGTCCTCATCGCCGACCTCCTCGCAAAGGACAACCCCCAGAAAACAGCAGTCACCACTTACAAGAAAATGTACGAAGAAGCCTACAAAGAAGAACTCAGCACCTTTGGCGGCCACGCATGGGACGGATTCCACATGATCGTCAAAGCCCTCGAAATATCCGGCGCAGACAGGGAAAAACTCCGTGACGCCATCGAACAAACTTCTGGTCTCGCAGGCACTGCCGGCGTTTTCAACTTCAGCGACAAAGACCACTCCGGCCTCACCGTAGACGCACTCGAAATGATCGCCGTCAAGGACGGCAAGTTCGTCCCCGCTACTTCTGTCAAATAAGGCAAACAGAGATTAGACATACATCATAAGGGCTTCCTGATGGTCGGGAAGCCTTTTTTCTGATAACACAAAACAATGGTTCATCCCGTGAATGCCTGTCATTCTGAGCGAAGCGAAGAATCTTGTTCATATTTTACCATCTAAGTTTCAGGGGTAATCAGGAAACTTTCTGGAGAGAGGTCAGGAGACCCCCATTTTGAAATGAGGGGGCCCCGTACCAATGGCCATTGATATGTAGAAATACAGGAACAACTGTCATATACCCCAAGATTCCTCGATAACATACGGCTTAACACCAAATCGCAACATGTTGTATACTATCCATACTGTTTTTGCGTGAGAACTTCGTTCGACATGAGTTTCCGCGCAGTATGCCATTCACACTCAAATGGAGCTGACCTTAAGTGAACACAAAGATGCAACTTACCTCCGAAGAGCGTGCTATACTCGACGGCGCGCAGGGCAGGACAAAAGCGAAAATCATGCAGACTATCGTCATGTATGGCGATACGTTCGGAGCGACGCGCCTCGTACCAGTCACGGCGCCCGCACACCTCGTCACTTCGTTCGGCATCCCGATGATGACCGCGATGTTCGAAGTGATGGACGAAATCATCAACGACGGCATTACCACGATTGATCCCTTCACCGTAGATCCGCGTCCCGTGGATCACAAAAACGTACCATCGAATCTACTTCAGAAAGTCGTCTTCAAAGTCATGTACGGCAAGCAGAAGGACTATGAGGAGCAACTGAATAAACTTGGGCTCAAAAACGAACGGGCGTTCACCTGTACCTGCTACATGGACGAAGTCGGCAACATACCCCGGCGCGGCGACATACTCACCTGGTCGGAGTCGTCAGCCGTCGTCTATGCCAACAGCGTCATCGGCGCGCGATGCAACCGCAATTCAGCCATCATCGACATCTTCGGCGCGATCCTCGGCAAGGTGCCCGAATTCGACCTCATCACCAACGAAGGCCGCAAAGCAAAATGGATCATCGACCTGAAATTGGCAAATCCCCCGGAAGCGCAGGTACTCGGCAGCGCCATCGGCATGAAGGTCATGGAGGATGTCCCTTATATCCGGGGGCTCGACAGATTCCTCGGCAACCGGCTCGATGACACCGCAAAATCATTTCTCAAGGACATGGGCGCGGCATCGGCATCCAACGGAGCGGTCGGTCTCTATCACGTCGAAAACCTCACTCCAGACGCCGTCGAATTCGGCGACTCTCTCATCCTGCCCGGCGCAAAAACTTACACCATCGACGACGACGAACTACAGCGCGTGATCAACGCTTATCCTGTAATGTGGAAAAAAACATCCGCTAAACCCAAGCTGTGCTTCATCGGATGTCCCCATCTTTCGCTGATGCAACTTGCCGGTTGGACCGAAATCCTCGAAACGTCCCTCAAGCGGCACGACAGATCAAGACTCGCCATCAAAACCATCCTCACTGCCGCCCCGGATGTACTCGCGCACTTCAGGACTACCCCACACTACAAACGCCTCCTCGCCACCGGCGCGCGCGTGTCTTCCATCTGCCCACTCATGTATATGAATAACCCCTTATGCAAAAAAATGCCCGTCATCACCAATTCCAACAAACTCCGCACCTACACCACCGCGCGATACCAGACCGACGAACGCATCGCCTCCATCATCGTGAAAGGATCCATCTGACATGTCCAGGACATTCCAGGGACGCCCCATCGTCGCAGGCGCCGCCACAGCGCCGGCAGTCGTCACCCGCAACGGCATGAACACTCTCGCCACTTTCCAGAAAAGTCTGCTCGACAAGGCAAAAGAAGTAGTGTGCGCCGATCAGAACAACCCAGATATCTTCAATAAAGTCCTCACCGCACGAGCCCTCTGCCTGCCTAAAACCATCGGATCGACGACCGGCGGCATGGTGCTTCACTCAGCATGTTCCATGGGACTCGGCCCCGCCATGATGCTGTTTTCCGAATCCATCGACTCGCTCGCCGCAGCCGGCGCAATACTCGCTGCCGTATGGTCTCCCGCAAAAATGGTGACTATTGACAACCTCGGCCCAGAATTTCTCGAATACGTCAAGGACGGCATGACCATCTCGACATCAGAAGACGGCACAGTGACGGTAGTCTGACAGGATGTGACAAGGAATGCCTGATCTGGATTTATCCATCACGGCACAGCGCATTGTGGAGCCGTGCCGTCGCCGCACTGTTTCACGTCTTCAGGTGTTGCGCCCTGTGATGTGACGCATATCGGACATTTCGTATCATCCGGAGATATCGCCGAAATAACATATTCGCTGCCTCCTGAACCAATCAACACCTCGACACTTCCGGGCTCGCACACTTCGTCGAATTTCTCGATTGCCCGCGCGCACCCGTCACCCCTGCCGTCTTCATCAGTGCAGGAGCGATCGAGATACATTGCGAGTTTGTCCAGATCATCGGTATATGCGCCGCTCTGTCCACGATACATTTCCTCGGCCATTCTGATATTTGAAACGCTTGTCATGCAGCCCATGATACGTGCCTGATCGAGCGGTTTCGAGAGCGTGCCGGCAGCGTGTTTTATGCCCTGTCCCGGCGAGTGTTTCTTCAGGATGTAATATCCGCCCGCCATGAGGCCGATTAGAAATAGTACAAAAATGATTGTCACTGCCGACTGTGAACCAGTTTCGCTGTTCATGTAGAATCTCCCGTGCTGTGATATATGTATTACGACTGAATGATTATGCCCCCCAAGCTTTCACGCACGCGGATGCGTCTTTTTATATGTCTCCTTGAGATGCCTGTCGGAAATATGTGAATAAATCTGTGTTGTTGACAGGCTTGAGTGTCCGAGGAGTTCCTGGATTGACCGGAGGTCCGCGCCGTTTTCGAGCAGCCGGGTGGCAAAAGTATGGCGAATGGAGTGGGGAGTAATGTGTTTAGCGATGGCGGCAGCGTGTATATATTTCCCCATCATGCGCTGGATGCTGCGGACCGAGATGCGAGTGCCGGACTTGTTGAGAAACAGTGCGCCTGAGTGATCGGCATTTTCCTTAATGTGAATACAGCGGCCTTCCGTGATATATTTTTCCACAGCGGAGCGCGCGTGAGTCCCGATGAATACGATGCGCTCTTTCCTGCCCTTGCCGAGAATCGTCATGTCGCTTTTTGGCATTAGAGGAATGTCCGTGATATCGAGCGCGGATAGTTCACTGACACGCAGGCCGGTAGAGTAGAGGAGTTCGAGGATAGCGCGGTCGCGCTGGCCGGAAGGAGTGGAGATATCGGGCGCGGCGAGCAGAGTTTCTATTTCGTCGCCGTAGAGATGTTCGGGCAGCGTGCGTGAGGAGCGGGGAGATTCGATGACGGAAAAGACATTGGAAACGATGATGTCGCGTTGCGCCAAAAATTTGAAAAATGAGCGGAGCGCGGAAACCCTGCGGGCAACAGTCGCGCGTGCCATGCCGGCTGTACGCAAGTGAGCGAGGTAACGGCGGATGGTGCGTACATCGATATCGGAGGCCGCGGCAGACATTGCGTTTTCGTCGCAGAAGCGGATAAAATCGTTGATGTCCGACGAATACGCCTCGACAGTCTCCGGAGACATTGCCCGGTCGATCGCCATGTGGCTGATGAATGTGTCGATATTGTCTTTCATGTCCCGTCCGTGATGCGCCGTTCACTGGCGCAACAATATATCCTTCATTTCCATTATATCTTATATGGCTTTTTTCGTAATGCGTCATTGAGATGCCGGGTTGAAAGGCACCCGCGCTGTTCGCTATAATCTGACGGAAATCATTGTCTGAATTTTCGCAAGCAACTTATGCTTACAATGGAGAACATCATGGTTGTCACAGGACTCGAGAGAGTGTTCGAACCCGAATATATCAAAATCCTCGCCGGGAAAAAAGTGGGGCTGATCGTCAATCAGGCATCCATCGACTCGAAGATCAATCACGCGGCTGACCTGTTTCGCGCCAGGAAGGATTTTTCGCTCACCGCGCTTTTCGGGCCACAGCATGGCATCAGGGGGGAGACTCAGGACAACATGATCGAGTGGAAAGGATTCCGTGACCCCGACACCGGCGTGCCCGTCTACAGTCTCTACAGCGAGACGCGCGAGCCCACCTCGGAAATGCTCGCGGGACTTGACGTACTTGTGTTTGACGTGCAGGATGTCGGCACCCGCATATATACCTTTATATGGACCATGACACTCGCGATGAAGGCCTGCGCGCGCAATGGCATCACATTCGTCGTGCTCGACCGGCCCAATCCCGTCGGCGGCTATGCGATCGAAGGCAACGTGCTTGATCCGGATTTCGCCTCTTTCGTCGGTCTTTACCCCATCCCCATGCGCCACGGCATGACTGTCGCCGAAATCGCGCTCTACATGAACGCCGAACACGGCATCGGCTGCGAACTGGAAATAGTGCCCATGCACGGCTGGTCACGAGACATGCACTTCCCCGCCACTGGCATGCCCTGGGTCATGCCTTCACCCAACATGCCAACCCCCGACACCGCTGTCGTCTATCCCGGCACAGTACTCTTCGAAGGCACCAACATCTCCGAAGGCCGCGGCACCACACGCCCATTCGAGATCATCGGAGCGCCCTGGATCGACCCTCGCAAGCTTACTGACCGCATGAACGCCCTCCGAATCCCCGGACTCACCTGCCGCCTCGCGCAGTTCCAGCCTACTTTCCAGAAATGGCAGGGGCGCGTCTGCGGCGGTGTGCAACTCCACGTCACCGACCCCGCAGCATACAAACCCTACATCGCCGCACTGCATCTTATCACGGAAATCCGACGCCTCGACCGCCTGCAATTCGAGTGGAAACGCCCTCCCTACGAATACGAATACAACAAACTTCCCATCGACATAATGTGCGGCTCCGACACCATCCGACTCGCCATCGAAGACGACGTG
The DNA here is from genome assembly GCA_964595945.1 of uncultured bacterium. Classification (GTDB taxonomy): domain Bacteria; phylum UBP15; class UBA6099; order UBA6099; family JAJRTR01; genus CAZQSL01. Next base: position 8,229 of record CAZQSL010000033.1, on the reverse strand, counting down.
CCTGTCACCGAAATCGCTGCCTCATGGCAGCCGGCACTCGACGCCTTCGCAAAAAGGCGCGCGCGCCATCTGCTCTATTGAGTGCCCGCACTGTCTTTGTCACGACAAACCGATCAGAGCCTGGCAAGTGATGATGCTGCGTTTCAATGACACGTGAAGTCTTCGCCGTTTGCTTCATCACACAAGCATACCCTCCGTAAACCTGATCCCGGGCAAAATGTACGTTTGAAATTCAAATCACAGTTCTGGCATTCTCAATTCCTTGCAATTCCATGAGTGAATACTATAATTAGTCGAAATTATGGATATTTTGCATATTCGCAAAATTGAGATTGTGCAGGCAAGAATTAATGTTTTTAGATAGTAGTTACGAAATGATTTCACTTCGCCCGTGTCAGTATAACTTTAATTCCACATAATCCCATCCCTTTCATACCGATTGTTTTCTCATTGTCATACATAATATTGAATGCCAAAGGGAGTAACTTGTCATGTTTTCAGTCAGAAAGACCGCTGAATTGTCGGGGTTGTCACAATCGAAAATATATCGAATGATACACAGCGGACTAATCACACATCGGCATCTCGGGAAACAGCAATTCATCGAGCATTCGGAAATCAACCACATAATACTTGAAGAAAGTGCAACTGCTCGCGATTCGATCGTCGGGTGCCATCCTGATTGTTTCTATTCGCTTACAGAAAGCCTGAATCGTGGCGGCGTATCACACCATGTCGATGGACATTCAATTCGTGTCATACTGCACAATGCTATCAAATATATGAACGGGTTCGAAACGGAAGGCATGGAATCGGAATTTATTGAATGTTTAACGTCAAGGGGACAATAAAATATGGGATACCTGCTTTTGGGTTGTGCGATCATGATAGCGACGGGGCTTGCGTCCCGCATTGGTAACCACTCCAAAATGATGCCATGTGTAGCCACTGCCGGTATATGGATAGGGTGTGGACTGGCATTTATGCCGGCGCTCGCTACGCTGACCGGTCACATACCTGAGCCGCTGGAACTGGCGTGGAACATGCCGGGCGGGGCTCTTTCATTGGGTATGGATGCTCTTTCGATGTTTTTTTGTCTGCCTGTCCTGATCGTATCACCTCTGGCGGCGCTTTATGGTCAATCGTACTTTGCAAGCGACGGAAAGTCGCAGGGAAGTATCAATTTTTTGTATAGCATTCTCGTATCCAGCATGCTGTTAGTGATGGTTGCCCGCAACGGGCTGTTGTTTCTCGTGATCTGGGAAACCATGGCGATCAGTTCGTTTTTTCTGGTTGTGACAGACCACCGGCAGGCACATGTACGGCGCGCTGGACTTATTTACCTGATTGCAACACATGTGGGAACTGTCGCGCTTCTCGTTTATTTCGCATGGTCGGGCCAGATTGCCGGTTCGATGGATTTTGACCACATTGCAGCCACGCACCTGAAACCCGGCATAGCAAGCATACTGTTTGTACTCGCCGTAATGGGATTCGGCACAAAAGCCGGCTTTATACCAATGCACATTTGGCTGCCCGAAGCGCACCCGGCGGCGCCATCGCACGTGTCGGCACTAATGTCGGGAGTGATGATTAAAACTGGCATCTACGGGCTACTTCGTGTTTTGCTTTTTCTCGGCCCGCCGCATGCCGCGTGGGGTTGGGCACTATTATCCATCGGGCTTGTGTCCGGTGTGCTCGGCGTTATTTTCGCTCTTGTCCAGCACGATCTCAAACGTCTTCTCGCCTATCACAGTGTGGAAAATATCGGGATTATTACAATCGGACTCGGCACCGGCGTGCTTGGTCTTGCATGGCATATTCCAGTTTTGATAATACTCGGATTCGGCGGTGGCATCCTGCACGTGCTTAATCATGCGATATTCAAAAGCCTGCTTTTTCTCGGCGCTGGAGCGGTGATCCACGGCACTGGTACACGCAACATCGAACATCTCGGCGGCCTTCTGAAAAATATGCGGTGGACAGGCGTTACATTTCTCATCGCCTCTGCCGCGATATCCGGGCTGCCGCCTCTGAACGGATTTGCAAGCGAATTCCTGATATATGTCGCGGGCATAAAAGGAGTGCAGTTCAGAACACCGGGAACGCTCGCTCTTGCGGTCTGCATCCTCACCGGTCTTGCGCTCATCGGCGGCCTTGCCGCCGCATGCTTCGCCAAAGCGTTCGGCATCGTCTTCCTGGGCGAACCGCGCACCAAAGCCGCGGCAGGAGCGCACGAAGTCACCGCAGCGATGCTTCTCCCGATGCTGGTGCTTGCCGGCTTCTGCGGGGCAATTGCGTTCTTTGCTCCTTTTGTGCTGAAAACGGTTTATCCGGTTGTATCCATGTTTTACCATTCCGCTGGCTCGCCTCTTGCAGTTAATCCGAACGACATCGCAAACATGTCACATATCGTCGACATGTCGCTGCTGCTTGTGGCAATAAGCGCCGGATTGCTTATCCTGCGGTATTTCCTGCTCCGCGGGAAACCAGTCAGCGAAACGATGACGTGGGATTGTGGGTTTGCACGCCCCGAATCTTCGATGCAATATACTGCGTCTTCCTTCGCTCAGCCACTAACTGATTTGTTCAGGATAGTTCTGAGAACCAAAATGCGGCACAACTCCGAAAGGCTGTTGTTTCCAGATCACTCTGGCTTTCACTCGGAAGCGCCTGACATCGTATATGAAAAAATGGTCTCACCGACCTATCACATGCTTATGCGTGTGGCTTCGGTTTTCCAGAGGATTCAGTATGGAAGCATCCATATCTACCTGACATACATCGCTGTCACTCTGATCATGCTTCTCGTATTCAAGGCAGGGTTACCGAAATGAAAACCATAACATGGATAGCCGTCGCAGCGGCCTGGTTGTTTGCCCCAATGCTCCCGGGAATAATTAACAAGGTGAAATCCGCATTTGCAGGCCGCAACGGGCCGTCAGTATTTCAACTGTATCGCGATCTTGACAAGTTGCTTCGCAAGGGCGCGACATACAGTGCGACAACAAGCTTTGTGATTCGTTCGGCACCATCATTGATTGTGGCGTGCATGATTATAGCTACGATGCTCCTTCCGTGCGGTGGCCTGCGCGCCCCGCTTGCATTCACCGGCGACATCATACTGCTTCCGTATCTGCTGGGCCTTGCGCGATTTGCCACAGTGCTTGCTGCGCTCGACACGGGCTCAAGCTTCGAGGGGATGGGCGCAAGCCGCGAAGTACAGTTAGGCGCACTTGCAGAGCCATCATTTTTCCTCGGCATGCTTGTGCTGATCGTGCAAACCGGTCATTTCGACTTGTCAGGTCTCATCGCCGCCACCACTCCCGGAGTTTGGGAATCATCATACGCATTTATCATATTGGTCGCCTGTTCATGGTTCGTCCTTCTTCTCACTGAAAACTCGCGCATCCCGGTCGATGATCCCAATACACATCTTGAACTCACTATGATCCACGAAGTTATGGTACTCGATATCAGCGGTCCCGACTTTGCATTCATCCAGTATGCGGCATCGCTCAAACTGTGGATTTTCGGCGCACTTCTTGTGAATCTGCTGTTCCCGCTCAACCTTCTTGACACATGGCTTCAAGTGCCGGCATTCCTGATTTGCATGAGTTTGATCATGGTGATCGTCGGGATCGTTGAATCTGGCATGGCGCGTCTCAAACTGCAAAAAATACCCAAAATCCTGATTGGTTCTGCCGCATTGAGCCTAATATCTCTGATTATGAAACTGGCGGATTTCTAAATGCAAACAATATCACTTCTCATAGTGTTTTCGTGTCTATTTCTACTTGGTTCAAGTCGTGTGAACGTGTCGATACGCGTCGTTGCCTTTCAGGGTCTCCTGTTGGGACTGCTGCCCATCGTAGTGTCACACGGTCACATTTCATCAGGAATATGGCTGATCGCACTCAGTGGAATAATCCTGAAGGGGATCATGCTCCCGCTGCTTCTCAACTCCGTACTTCACCGCACGGGCAACCGCCGCGAAAACAAACCTTTCGTCGGATTCAGTATGTCCATAATGTCCGGCATCATGATGCTCGGTCTGGCCGTGTGGCTAACACGATATCTCGGAATTTCCGAAGATGTGCCATCTGCCATATTGACGTCGACAGGCATCTACCTCGTGTTCATTGGCATGTTCCTGATGATCGGACGCCGCAAAGCCATCATGCAGTCCCTCGCCTATCTTGTACTTGAAAACGGCGTTTATGCCGTGGGGATAGGTATTCATCTGGAATTCCCGATCATCATCGAACTCGGCGTATTGCTTGATGTGTTTGTCGGTGTTTTCCTGATGGCTGATCTTCTGTATAACATCGACAGCGAATTTAAACACACCGATGCCGACAAACTATCTGAGCTATCGGAAATCAGCGAAGGAGGTCAATCATGAGCCTCCTCTATCTGCTTGTAGCTCTGCCTGCCGTGGCTGGACTGCTGGCGTTCGGCATCCCTCACAACCAGATGCGCAGGCTGCTATGGGTTGCAACGGCGGCGGCACATTTCGCATTGTCTGTTAAAGTCGTTTTTTGGGATACCGGCATCCCCCACGGCCACTGGATAGGTATTGATCCACTTAGCGCAATTTTTCTGCCTGTTACAAGCCTTCTATTTTTTTTGACTACGATATATGGAATTGGTTATGTATCACGCGAGCCAGCCGCAGCAAGTGCTGAAAAGCCTGACGGCGCATTGCTCAGAAATACCACAGAGGCCGGTTTCACCGGTTTCGTTCTCTTATTTCTTTCATCAATGACCCTTTCAATTATCAGCCGTCAGTTCGGTCTGCAATGGGTCGCCATCGAGGCGACAACACTATCGAGCGCGCCTCTCATTTATCACCACCGCAACCGGCATTCACTGGAGGCCGCGTGGAAATATCTGCTGCTGTGTTCCGTCGGTATCGCACTCGCTCTGATGGGACTGCTTTTCCTCACCAAATCCATGCCTGCCGGCATGTCGGATTTTTCCTTACAGGCACTTTTGAGCGCAGCACCCAGTCTCGACCACAAATGGCTCGGCATCGCATTCATATTTATCCTCGTCGGCTACGGAACTAAAATGGGGCTTGCGCCTCTGCATACATGGTTGCCCGATGCGCATGGCGAAGCGCCCTCCCCTGTTTCGGCACTGCTTTCAGGTGCATTGTTAAATTGTGCATTTCTGGGCATACTCCGCGTGCATCAGGTCTGCATCGCCGCTGGCATGCCCCATTTCAGTCAGAGCCTCCTCATAGGTTTCGGGCTTGTTTCAATGGGATTCGCGGGCGCTCTTCTCCTTATGGCAACTGATTATAAACGCATGCTGGCATATTCGAGCATCGAACATGTCGGCATCCTTGCACTTGGTGTAGGCATCGGTGGCCTGGGGGCGTTCGGCGCACTGTTCCATGCCGTGAACCACTCAATTGTTAAAGCTTTGTTGTTCATGGCGGCAGGCAACATCCTTGCGCGCTTCCACACAAAAAACACCTCGTCCATCAAAGGGCTCTGTAAGTCCATGCCAATAACTGGCGCATTGTGGCTGATCGGATTCCTGGCTATCACAGGGACGCCGCCTTTCGGCACTTTTGTCAGCGAGTTCACTATTCTGACCGCGACAATCGCCAGAAAGTTCTGGGGAGCCACCGCATTATATCTTTTTTTCCTTCTGCTTGCGTTCATCGGAATGTCAGTAATCATGCTGAAGATGGCTTTTGGAGATCCTTCTGAACGCCCCGAACCGGAATCGGGCAGCTCTGTAATACCGCCGATGGTTTTTGCCATTCTTGCTCTTTTTCTCGGTGTTTATCTGCCTTCGCAGTTCGCAGGAATATTTCATGATGCAGCCGCATTGATCGGAGGTGCCGTCAGATGACCGACCTTACAAAACTATGCAACGGTCAATCCGTACCGTTCGATTACATAGACGAGCTGGCAATCGCAGATTTCCGTACCACCATTATTGATCGTGTAGCGAACGGATGCCGGGTTTCTTCTATGTTCGGAATACCCGACAATGGCTGCATTACGATTGTTGCTGTCATTGCAAACGATGATCATGCATATCTGGAAATCTTGCGGACACATGTTAATGATTCATACGAATCAATCACCCCTATAGTTCCACAGGTTCACTGGTTCGAGCGCGAAATAGCCGAACAGTGGGGAGTCATCCCCACGGGACATCCTTGGCTGAAACCGATCCGTTTTCACAACACATACCGCATCGGACGCAATGCGGGAATGCCGGGAAACCCTCCTCCCGCACCAGGAGTGACCGACTACTTCCGAATTGCCGGCGATGAGATTCATCAGGTCGCGGTCGGCCCCGTGCATGCCGGTGTCATCGAGCCGGGGCATTTCAGATTTCAGTGCCATGGTGAAAATGTTTTCCACCTCGAAATTGAACTCGGCTATCAGCATCGTGGCATCGAACAGGCGCTCGTCGGCGGCCCTGATAAACGGACTGGCCACTACATGGAAACGCTGGCCGGAGACACGTCTATCGGACACTCAACAGCTTATGCCATGATAATGGAAACGCTGGCCGGCGCTTCACCGTCGCACCGCTCGCAGGCCATTCGCGCAATAGCTCTCGAACTCGAACGTATGGCCAACCACACAGGCGATCTCGGCGCAATGGCTGGCGATGTCGGTTTTTTGCCGACTGCTTCCTATTGCGGGCGTCTTAGGGGTGATTTTCTCAACATTACTGCCCTGCTGTGCGGCAATCGGTTCGGGCGCAACCTCATTATGCCCGGCGGTGTACGGTTCGATCTTGATGACACGACAGTGGACGAACTCCGCAAACGCCTCGACACCACGTTCAACGAAGTCCAAAGTGCAGTCAATCTCATGTGGGATACGCCATCTGTCATGACAAGATTCACCGACACCGGAATAGTGACGCGCAAAGAAGCCGCGAGTCTCGGTCTCGTCGGCCCAGTTGCTCGCGCGAGTTGCGTGCCAGTCGATGTGCGTGACACTATGCCGTGGGGCGTATACACGTCACATCGTTTGCCATCGGTCACCATGCCGAAAGGCGATGTGCATGCGCGGGCAAGCATGCGATGGTTCGAAATCTGCAATTCAAAAGAATTCATTGTTAAAGAGCTTGACACATTAACTTGCGGCCCAATTCACGGTAAGGTTGCCACTCTGGCGAAAAACCGGATCGCGGTGGCACTTGTCGAAGGCTGGCGCGGAGAAATATGTCACACGGTCATTACTGACCAGCAAGGCCGGTTCAGGCATTACAAAATCGTTGATCCGTCATTTCACAACTGGTACGGCCTTGCGATGGCATTGCGCAATCAGCAGATATCTGACTTCCCACTATGCAATAAAAGCTTTAATCTGTCCTATTGCGGACACGATTTGTGAGGGACGAACCATGATTAAAATAATTCGAGAACGACTCCATCAGGGACACAGGACTGGAAAATTTCCAAAAGAAACGCCAGTGATGCCCGAAAAATATATGGGGATGCCGCAACTGTCAGCAAAACAATGCGAGCCAAACTGTACTTCATGCGTAGACGCTTGCCCGTCGGATGCCATTAGCAAATACGGCAGTGTGATTCATCTGGATATTGGGAAGTGTATATTCTGCACGAATTGCTCTGACATTTGCCCCACACAGGCGATTACCTTCACAAAAGACTATCGAATGGCATCCGATTCGCGCGAAAAACTCCTGCTTGACAACAACCCTTTCGACCTCGCAACCTCTCTCGACAAAAAGACAAAAAAACTCTTTGGACGATCGCTGAAACTGCGGCAGGTCAGCGCGGGTGGATGCAACGCATGCGAGGCCGATCTGAATGTACTATGCACAATCGGATGGGACATCGGACGCTTCGGCATAGAGTTCGTAGCCTCCCCCCGCCACGCCGACGGCATCATGGTTACCGGCCCCGTGACAAATAACATGGAACTCGCTCTCATTAAAACATACGAGGCCATTCCTTCTCCCAAACTTGTAATTGCTTCAGGCGCCTGTTCAATTTCGGGCGGGATTTTCGCAAGCCACTCCGCAACTAATCGCGGCATAGATGGTATCGTGCCTGTCAATCTCTACATACCCGGATGCCCCCCCCACCCGCTCACGGTGATTGATGGTCTTTTGCGCTTACTCGACCAAATATAGATACTGTTTTCGTAAATATTATTTGGCAAAGTAGTAACCGTTCACGGACGCATACAGGACGATAGCGCACAATAGAGCATCTATTAA
>CAZQSL010000032.1:0-30278 GCA_964595945.1 uncultured bacterium | reverse complement strand
CTTCATTTATTTCGCCATGGTTACCGATGCTATTATTAGTGTGAACAGGCTCTAATGATTTGCCATAAAGCGTCACATTTGTCGAATTTGGCATGGAATATCAATGGTTTCTGACCGGATCATACGTTTGTAGCGATATTTGTGAGCAAAGCATGCGATGGCATGGTAATTGCAACGCGGATAGTTGTCCGCTGTTGCGGAAACAAATTAAGAGGGTATGGCAATGACAGGAAATCATTTGTTTGCGATGTATTACTCAGCGCTGCCGGGTTCGTCGAAACCACGGGCCAGACAAGGCGGACCGAGGATCGCTATGGGCGATTTTATATGTGCAACCGCAAACAGCTCGGATTTCCGGCATCTTGCGATGAATGTTTCCGAAATCCTGCGGACGACCATAGTGGACAGTGAATTATTCGAGGTCGATGCTTCGCATAGAAACGGCGAAAGACCTGCCGGCAATGGAGGAGATGCGAGGCTGTATTTCCTGCCTGGAGCGTATGGAAATGACAGCCGTTATGTCCTCACGGGAGTGGTGCATGAAATTAAGGAAAGCGCGGCTGCCGGTGGCAGGCTCGTAAATATCGCGCTTGAGGTGAAAGTCGTAGAGACGCTGACAGGCCTGACGGTTTTTGACAGGGTATATCGGTGCCGTAATGTTTTTCGATGCAGTCCGGGCTCGTCGGTTTTTCGCCATACGGCAAGCGGCATGGCTGTCGCACTCACGGCGGAGCATTTTCTGCTCGACATTGAGGATATTGTCGGCAGGATCGAACGTATTTCCGCATGATGTGAGGAAAGGAAGTGATCAAGGTGTTCAGCGAACTGGCTCCGGGATATCTGTTTCCCATGACCGCTACGGGGGGCAGGGACAGGTATTCACATGCGGCGCCGTTGAGTGCAAAGCAGGTGGGCGTCATCGAAAAGCGCGGCGCTGGAGGCCGGACTCATGCCGTATTTTCGCAAGCGGGCGTTTTGCATTTGCTGTTTGCCATAGCACTGGTGTTGGCCGTCCACTCTATCCCGGTGGGCGAAATGGCCCTGGAACATCATGGGAGCGTGCCAGTCGCAAAATGAAAATACTTGTTGCCAGTCCTGAAACTGATTTTGATGCCAGCGTATGGAGCGATCTATCTCAAAGCGGTGGGCATGAGGTAGACCTGGTCGGCAACGGAAGCGAAGCAGTGACGAGACTCATCGAGGCGCCTGCCCGCTATGATTGTTTGTTTGTGAGCATGATGATGGATGGACTTGATGGGTTTCATACTGCACGGATGGTGCGTAATCTCAATGCTGTCATACCTATCGTGATGTTGTGTTCACATAATGAAATCGAGTGGGAAGTCATGGCGATCGGAGCTGGCATCAAGGCGATTATGCATGGCCCAATAAGTGTGGCTGACATCGAGTGTGTGCTTGCAACTCTCGGCGATTCCGGCTACTGATCTGATGGTTTTGTCTCTGCATCATTGATTATCGAACTGTAAAACGGACGAAGCAGCCGCGCGGCCGTAAGGTGCCCGTCCGCCGACAGATGCACACGGTCGTCGACAAATGCTCCGGGTGGCACCTTGCCGCGATAGTGCCTGGTGAAGGCTGCGTCGAGATCGAACCACGAAATGCCGCTTGTTGCGAGATACGAACGGATCAGGGCTGCACATGTGGCGGTGGGACGTGGATCATCCAAGTCGAATTCACGGTTATAAGGTATGACTACCGCAGCGGGCTTCGCTCCGGTTGCACTGATTTCCGAGACGAGCTTGCGGAGTTCGCCGCCGATTTCGGGGATGATTGGCGAAGCGTCGGGTGTCGCGGCTATGATGCGATGTACTTTCCCGGCGTATGCGGCATATATCGCATTGTTATGAAGATATAGCAGATAGGCGCCAAGCCCGCTGTATCTTGCGAGATATTGCAGCAGATAAGAGGGTGGCTGAAACATTACTGCGTCAGCCCAGCGGTTGAGCCGGTGGTCATCGATGATTATGGTGTCACCGCTTTTTTTACTGATGTATGTAGAAATCCCGAACGAAGTGGCAGTCCTGATCGACATATCGAGGCAATCGTTTTGAGGGAATATGCCGATGAAAACCACATCGGGCATGATTATGCCATGGTATCGCCTGAAGATGATTCTCTCCGTGTTGATGGACAAGCCGCCAGCGGCGAGGACATACTGCCGCGCGTTTGTGGCGCTGCCGAGGATAGATGTGAATCTGTCGCCAGCCATGACTCCGCTGCCCTCGACCATCGAGTCCCCGAGCCATACGATGCGCTTTTCTCCGGACTGTTTTTCCGGCAGTGGCAAGACGACTGCATCGGGAAACCCGAAGGCCGATTGCAGGGTCAGTCCCTGCCGGTGCATGTCTGTCTGCGCTGCGGAGCCGGGAAGATTTTGAAAAAACATCTTATGGGCATTGCGGTTCATTTTTGTTGCAATTTTCCTGTGCGGCGGTATTGCCGGGTTTCTTTTCTGGATGATCGAAAACAGGAAGCATGAAGCGATGACTGTCACGATGACGATGTTCAGGCAGTTGACGATCGGCAAGACTGTTTTAACCGGCGAAGCCTCTTTTGAAAGACAGGCCACAAGAGAGATGGCCGAAAAAAACATGCCTGTCACAAAAATGTCTTCCAGCCACAGCGGCAGCAGCATTCCGGGCGATACCCACGCCGCGTACGTCGAAGCACACCACAGCACGGCAACGATCACGCAGGAGACCGTGCGGACTGTACGTCGAGACATGATATCTGTTCCGCGGCTGAGACAGATGATGGCAAAAAGCAGCATATATGCGGCTAACAGTGCGAAAAGCATCCGATTCCAAGTATCTCCTGTGTGATGTATTTCGTGAAGCGTCGAAGACTCATATCTTGCCGCATAGTTCACGGCTGGTACCTACATATTATACAATACAGTTCAGACAAGCATCTCGTCGATGATGATTTTGCATCAGGTTATCATACTGATTATCAATAGTTATTACCTGCCGCTGTGGGTAGCACGATGAAACAGTAACCAGGGGGATAGTTTCATAATAAGCTTTTGGGAAGAGGTGCGGAGAAACCTTTTTCTCGTAAGGGGTTCTCCGGTAGGTAAACATAAATAAAATTTCGTATTGCCTTGCAGGTTGTGGGTGGTGCAATGTGCCTGTCGTTAAATGCTACATTCGGGGGCACATCGTAAACAGGCAGTCTAAACATTTGGTTTACATTGAGCAAACCAATGTAATATGATAACTACTCAAGCAGAGAAGACATAGAATACAACAGGCCAAAAGGACGGATCACCGCCCAAATACGACACAAGGAGAGAGCATGGACACAAAATTCACACAGATACCTGAAAAGGGGATCGCGCGCGACCAGGTGCTCGAAATGATGGAAGCCGCACGCGAAAAAGACGCTGACTGGCACGGCGGACACACATGGAGCCTCGTCTACCACGCGAGTGACGAACATTCCGCATTCCTCAAACAGGCATACAACAAATTCTTCTCAGAAAACGCACTCAATCCAATGGCTTTCCCGAGTCTGAAAAAATTTGAAGCGGAAGTCATTTCCATGTCAGCCCACATGCTCGGCGGTTCAAAAAAAACAGCCGGCACCATGACTTCAGGCGGCAACGAAAGTATCCTCATGGCAGTCAAGACCTATCGTGAGTGGGCTCGCAAAAAGAAACCCAATATTACAAAACCCGAAATGATTCTGCCGATCACGATCCATCCCGCATTCGAAAAGGCAGCGCACTACTTTGACGTCAAGGCAGTCCATATCCCGATCAGAGAAGACGGCGCAGTCGATGTCGACGCAGTCCGGGCCGCAGTCAACGAAAACACAATACTCATCGTAGGCTCCGCTCCCAACTATCCCAATGGCACAATCGATCCCATCGAAGAGCTTGCCGCCATCGCCGCCGAAAATAAACTCGGCTGTCATGTCGACTGCTGTCTCGGCGGATTTTTCCTTCCCTGGGCAAAAAAACTCGGATACGACATCCCGCCGTTCGATTTCTCAGTCCCCGGCGTCACATCGATCTCGGCCGATATCCACAAGTATGGATTCGCCGCAAAAGGCGCTTCTGTCGTACTGTATAAAAATGGCGAACTCCGCAAGCATCAGTTCTTTGTCTACACCGACTGGCCGGGCGGCATCTATATGTCACCGTCCATGAGTGGCACCCGCCCCGGAGGCTCTATCGCCGCAGCATGGGCCGCCCTCGTCGCCATCGGCGAACAGGGATATCTCGAAATCGCCGACAACATCATGAAAACCGCAAAAGTCCTCAAGGAAGGCGTTGCAGCCATCCCGGGACTCAAAATCGTCGGCAACCCCCAGGTGGGAGTCTTCGCCTATACTTCCGATGAGGTCAACCTGTTCGCAGTCGCCGAAGTCATGGCTCAGAAAGGCTGGCACATCGACTCTCAGCAGCGTCCCAACTCACTCCATGCCATGATCACTCCCGCTCATACTCCCAAGGTCGTCAGTGAGTATCTTGCCGATCTTGCCGCTTCCGTCGAAGAAGTTCGCAACGATCCCAATGCCGACAAAAAGGGTTCAGCGCCCATCTACGGCATGATCGCCACGGCACCGGACCGCGCAATGATTTCCGATTTCATTCTCGAAATGATGGATACGCTTTATAGCGCGTAGCGTACAATTCTACATGATTATGAGGACGGATCCGGCATCCTGAGACAGTTGACCATAATCTGAATGCAAAGGCCGCAGACTGATGTCTGTGGCCTTTTCCATATCACGTAATGGTATTGTGAACGGCACGTAGACTCCTTGCGTTCGCTCATCCCGCTTGCAATTTTTGCACCGTTCATGGCATGTCGGGAAAAACCGTTGTAGATTTTGCCTTTCTTGACCGTCTTTCATGTTGCCTTCACAGTGAAAACTTCAGAGCTTCATCGATAGCGCGTGGCCATGATCCTACCGAAATAACATAACCGTAATGAACCAGTTGTTTGATGGAAAGAAAAAGGCGGGGAAAGAAGTCCCCGCCTGATTGTGTGAATGATGATTGTAGAACCTCTTGTCAATACCTGTAGTGATCCTCTTTGTAGGGGCCTTCGACGGGGACGCCGATGTAGTCGGCCTGTTCTGGGGTGAGAGTTGTGAGCTTCGCGCCGAGTTTTGCGAGGTGGAGGCGTGCGACCTCTTCGTCGAGTTTTTTGTCGAGGCGGTAGACGCCGACGGCGCGCTGGTTGGTCCAGAGGTCGATCTGCGCGAGTGTCTGGTTGGTGAAGCTGTTGGACATGACGAAGCTGGGGTGTCCGGTGGCGCAGCCGAGGTTGACGAGGCGGCCTTCGGCGAGGAGGTAGATTGTGTGGCCGTCGGGAAATGTGTAAGCGTCGACTTGAGGTTTGATGTTTGTGTGTTTGACGCCGGGCCAGTTGTAGAGGGCTTCGACCTGGATTTCGTTGTCGAAGTGGCCGATGTTGCACACGATGGCCTGATCTTTCATTTTCGAGATGTGGTCGGCGGTGATGACGCTGGAGTTGCCTGTGCAGGTGACGTAGATGTCGGCATAGGGCAGGGCGTCTTCGATAGTGGTGACTTTGTAGCCGGCCATGAGTGCCTGGAGAGCGCAGATTGGGTCTATTTCCGTGACCATGACTTGTGCGCGAAGGCCCTTGAGCGCTTCGGCGGAGCCTTTTCCGACGTCGCCGAATCCGCAAACGAGGGCGGTTTTCCCGGCGATCATGACATCGGTGGCGCGTTTGATACCGTCTACGAGGGATTCGCGGCAGCCGTAGATATTGTCGAATTTTGATTTGGTGACAGAGTCGTTGACGTTGATGGCAGGGATGAGGAGTTCGCCGCGTTTCTGCATCTGGTAGAGTCGATGGACGCCGGTGGTGGTTTCTTCGGACACGCCCTTGAGTTCGGCAACGAGATCGGTGAAGTAGGTTGGGCGTTCGGCGAGAGTTTCCTTGATGGTGCGGTTGACGATCTGGAGTTCCTTGTTGTCAGTTGGTTCGTCGAGGATTGCGGGGTTGGAGGTTGCAGCGAATCCGCGATGGACGAAGAGAGTAGCGTCGCCGCCGTCGTCGACGATGAGGTGCGGGCCTTTGCCATCGGGCCATGTGAGGGCTTTTCGCGTGAAGGCCCAGTATTCGTCGAGCGATTCGCCTTTGTATGCGTAGACCGGGACGCCGGATTCGGCGATGGCGGCGGCTGCGTGGTCCTGTGTGGAGAAGATGTTGCATGAGGCCCAGCGGACGTCGGCGCCGAGTTCGACGAGGGTTTCGATGAGTACTGCCGTCTGGATGGTCATGTGAAGGCTGCCCATGATGCGGGCGCCCTTGAGAGGTTTCTGCGGGCCGTATTTTTCGCGTGTGGCCATGAGCCCTGGCATTTCGTGTTCGGCTATCGTGATTTCCTTGCGCCCGAAATCGGCAAGCGCGATATCTTTTACATAGTATTCTGAAGCTGCCATTTGTTGCCTCCGTTATGTTGGTGTAGTTTTAAGTGCAATATTCAGGTCATTTAAGAAGCGCCTCTGCGGCGGTGGAGAAAGGTTCGCAGACGATGACTTTTTCGCCGCCGCGGATTTCGATGACGCCTTTTTCCTCGAAGTGGCCGGCGAGGGGGGATTCGTCGATGACTGTCGATGTGACGCCGATGCCGGTGTGGCAGTTTTCGGCGACCCACTGCATGGTGAGGAATGCGGTGTTGACGGTGGCGCCGAGTATGTCCTTGACGGCGTAGTCGGGATGGCCAATGGAGCCAAGGTAGATGTCGCCGGTATTGAGGGTAATGACGAGTCCTGGCGTTGTGTTGCGCGTGGCGGCAGAAAGTGCTGCTCGTGTGGCGCGTGCGGCATGGTCATTGCCGGTGAAGAAACAGAGAAATCCGTCGCCTACATATTTAACAGGGATGCCGTCAAATCGTTTCACTGCTTCGGTGAGTGAAAAGAAAATGGAGTTGATCCATGCAGCGAGGTCGCGCGGCGGCATGACTGCTGCGCGCGAGGCGAAGCCATTGACGGATGTGCAGAATACGGTGGCGGGAAACGTATCACGGTCGGGGTGCGTCGCGCCGAGGAGCCATTCGATGGATACGCCGAGCAGCCGGGCGAGTGCGGAGAGCATGGATATGTCGGGCGCGTTTTCGCCGCGTTCCCATTTTGAGACGGCCTGCACGGTGATCTGCAGCGCTCCGGAGATGTCGGACTGCTTGAGCCGCAGTGTTTCCCGCCTGTCTCTGATACGTGCTCCGAATGCTCTCATGTCCATCGTGTGTCACTCCGCTCTGTGTCAGTGTCTATAAGTATAGCCCGTGGCGGCATGCCTCATCAATGAACGTGCGGTTTAATGACGTGAACGTGACGGGGATGCCGCGCTACGGGGTTTTGGCGTCCGCCGAGTCGGAAAGGCCTGTGCCGTGGTGGCGAAGAGTATGACGATGAGAGCGATGAGAAGTGCTTTTTCACAAAGCAGCAGGTATCGGGTCGAGGCGGGGATGCCCATGAGATAGGAATTCCAGTGAAGAGGGAAAATCCAGTGAGCGAGAGAACCGCACGCGCACAGGATCACGATGCAGACGGCTCCGGCGGCTGTGGGCGCGGCAAGCGCCGTGAACGGGATCAACCACGCGAGAAACTGGGGTGATCCGACTTTGAAGGGAATGATGAACGCGAGTATGAGCATTGCGCACGCGCGGGCAGCCTGCATGGGGCGCAGGTTGCGGATAAACGCGACACGAATCGTGCATAGTATCCCCAGAATGCCCATGACAGGTGTCGAGAGCCTGGCGAGGGCCTGTGACAGCGTGCCGGCCGTGATGTTCCATGAGCCATAGCTGAATTCGTTGGCCGTATGCAGTCCGTGCAGTTTGAGCACGGCGAGTACCGCGCCCCAGGTGCTGCCGATCTCGATGCCGCGGCGTGAGTGGTAGCGGAATGAGTCGAGAAATCCTTCTGGGGAAAGTGCGAATGCCACACCGAACAAAGCGGCGCAGACTGCGAAATAGATGATCGACGAGATTACAGACTGTCTCACGCCGTCCCGGCGCATGATGAAAAAAGCGAATACCGGGAACAATACGGCGGGATATGCCTTTGCCGCAGTCGCCGCGGCAAGCAGAGTCATGGCGAGCGATGGGCGCGAGCGCAGCAGCGCGGCGAACGCGAATGCGGTGAATGCCATTGGGATATAGTCGAATGACACGATGCCGATGGGGCCGCACATAATTGTGGCCGCGGTGTAGGCGGCGCAGGCTATAGTAATGTGGTTGCGAGAAGTGTAGATTGATGTTGCGGCGATGTATGTGGCGATGAGCCCTGCGGCCGACCATAACAGGGCAAATCTGACGAAAGCGTTCTGGTAAACTTCGAGAGACGAAGAATACGGCGCGAGTGTGGCGAGCCACAGGGCGGCTACGGGCGGGTATTCGACGGGGAAGTCTCTGTATGGCAGCATCCCGTTAGCGACGTTGACGGCCATGTCGCGCAGGTACTGAAGGTTGTCCATCACGAGCGGCGCATAGTAAAAGGCGATGGGCTTGCCGGTCACGAACAGCAGGACTACCAGCATGACGTGCATCAATACGAGCATGGTGCAGTGGATAAAACTGTCGGCAGTGGAGGTCGCTTTAGGATTTGGAGACAAGATGATGAAACTCCATCAGGGCTATCTTAGCATCGACATGGGATTGATGGGCACGCCGTTTTTGCGAATTTCGAAATGGAGATGGTTGCCGGTGGAGACTCCCGTGCTGTCCGCTTTCATGATGACCTGGCCCTTGCGGACACGTTGTCCCGATGAGACGAGGATACGCAGCCCATGCCCATAGACAGTAGCGAGGCCGGAGCCGTGCATGAGTACAATGTGGTTGCCATAGCCGCCTGCGTAGCCGGCCTGCAGCACGACACCATCGGCGGCGGCACAGATGTTTTGTCCGTATGAAGTCTGTAAGTCGATGCCCTTGTGATTGGAAGAAGCGCCTCGTGTAGGGCGCTGCCGGTAGCCGAAGGGAGAGGTGATCCTGAACGCTGCGCCACATACGGGCGACCCGAATACGCCGGTGAACTGCCCTGTATAGACGTTCTTGCGCTGAGCAGCGAGGAGCGCGCGCTGGATTGCCTGATTTTCGCGTTCGAGCATCGCGAGTTGCTGCTCATAGAGGCGGACATCGTGCTGGATATTGCGAAGTGTCGATTTCTTCTGGCTCTGGAGATCGGTATTGTAATCGTTTTTCTGCTGGAGCATTATGCGGTTGTAGTTGATGATTCGCTTGTTTTCGATGACTTTCTGACGCTTGGACTTGATGTTGTCCTGCATCTCTTTCATTGTGTCAAGCACACCCTGATCATGTTCGACTATCATGCGGATGTAATTGAGACGCGAAATGAAATCGCTGAAACTCGAAGAATTGAAGAGTACTTCGAGATAAGTGGCATGGCTGTTTTTATAAAATGAAACGAGCCGGTCGAGGTGGTTGTCCTGATAGCGGTCGAAATCAGTGACGGCCTTGTCGAGTTGCTGCGTGAGGTAAGCTTCCTGCGCCTGATGTTTCCTGAGCTGCAGGGTGGTATATTCGAGTTCGCGGCGTACGCGGCCGATTTCCGCGTCGAGGGTCTCGATCGTTTGTTTGATGCCGTGGGCTTCGACCTTCTTCTGCTTCAGTTGCCTGATGATGCGGCTGCGGCGGGCTTCGAGGTCTTTCATTTCTTTCTGGAGTTTTTTGGTGTCTGTGTATTTTGAGTTGGATTTCTTCGGCGAGCGCGCCTGCGCCTGGCTGGTGTCCAGACACGCAAACAGCATCGGGATAACCGCCACGACAAGCAGGGCTTTTCCGAGCCAGTGAAATATATCAGTACTCTTGCCGTCCATAATTCACAGACATTATATTGGAAAAAGTGTCTCAGGCATACCCTGAATGAACATTTTGCAGATTGGCCGGGAAAGATACATGTGGCCGGAAATCAGAATGGCAACAATAATGCAACAGAATTGTCCAACAGGACCGGATGCGCGATACATTATAGTATCGTTATTGTTACTATAAAACAAAAATGGGCGCATACTATTGAAAAACGCAAAAATGGGTGCTATAAAAGGGGTGAGCCGGAGCAGAATACCACCTCCCACCACATCGGCGAAACCACTCCGGCCCAATTGCAAATCCCCCCTTTCGGGGGAGAAACGGAGCTCCCATAATGAATTCCCTACTGAGTGCATGTGAAAAGCCTTCGATAGACATCAATGCGCTCATCTCACAGGATAACATCACGACAAGATTTCAGTCGGTATGCTCGATACGTGAAAAAAAAGTGAAAGCATACGAAGCACTGCTCAGGGGCAGGCCGGGCGGCAAGTGCGAATATTTTACGCCACCCGATTTGTTTGCAGCCGCCGACGAACAAAACCTCGCTTTTCTGCTCGATCGCAAGTGCAAGGCAGGCGCCATTGAAAAATTCGCGGAATTCGTCACCGACTCGGGCGACGATGCGCCCATCCTTTTCCTCAACGTATACACACCGCTCGTCGACCGCGGATTTTTCGATCTTGCCCATCTCCGCAACTCCGTTGGCCATGCGGGGCTGAGTCCGTCGAAAATCGCGATAGACCTTGTCGAAACTCAGGCTGTCGAAGCATCGAAACTGCGCGAATATGTCGATCAGGCTCGTGCGCTCGGCTTTCTGATCGGGCTTGACCACTTCGCGAGCGACGGCGCGCTACGCCTCAGCCTCGTCTCCGATCTCGAGCCCGACTTCATCAAAATCGACCACTCCATCGTCTCCAGAGTCGCGTCATCGCCCCGACACCGCAAAAGATTTTCACTCATTGCCGAACTCGCCCGCAGCATGGGTTCGCTCGTCATCGCAGAAGGAGTCGAATCGACCGGCGACGCGCTTGCATGCCTCGAAAACGGCGCGACATGGCTGCAAGGGTATCTCTTCGATGGCGCGGGCAGTTTCACCCCCGGAGTCCCATCGCCTCCCGCAGAATCCGACCTTGCCAATGTCGCCCGTCTTTACCGGGACTATATGCTGAAGAAAAACATCACGAAAAAGACTGTCCACATCACGCGCTCGCGATACCTCTCGAAGGTCATTGCTACACTTGCCCACACACATCCAGAAGACTATGACGATACGCTTGCCTACTGGGTACGGCTCGCCCGCGACCTCGAATGCGTCTACATCCTCAATGGCTCCACTGGCACTCAGATCAGCTCGACCGTTTTCGCATCGGCATTCACTCCCGGCAGCAACACCGTATTCCGCCCGGCCGAACCCGGCACCGATCACTCCATGAAGGAGTACTACTTCCTGCTGCATCGCGGTATGGACTGCTATCTCACCGAGCCCTACGTTTCTCAGGCGACGGGAAATCGCTGCGTCACCATCTCGCACTCATTTCGTCAGGCCACCGGCGGAACTGCCGTCCTCTGCGCCGATTTCATCTGCGATGACTGATCATAACGACATGGCGTGCGCTTCACAATTCACTGCCGTTCATTGCCTCCTCACGCTTTCCGGCGTATAAATAATTAATAGATAGAGATACACGCACCGGAAAGGACGCACGCAAATGACACTCATCGCACCTCACGGAAAATCACGCCAGCTCAAACCACTCCTCATATCGGGCCAGCAGCGCGCCGACGCACTCGCACGCGCCGCCACTCTGCTCAAGGTCCCCATGACCTCCATGGAGACCTGCGATTGCATCATGCTCGGCATCGGCGCATTCACCCCGCTCGAAGGATTTATGACCCTATCGGACTGGCAATCGGTATGTGACGGCATGAGCACGGCAGACGGTACATTCTGGCCCATACCCATCACACTCAGCGTCGCCGAAGACCTCGCCGCTGCCATCGCCGAAGGCGCAGAAGTAGCTCTCGTCAATCCAGAGAACGATGGCGAAATCATCGCCACGATGACTGTCACCGAAAAATACGCCATCGACAAAAAGCACCAGTGCAGACAGGTATTCCGCACAGATGACGAAAACCACCCCGGCGTCGCAAAAGTCCTATCGCAGGGCGGCGTCAACCTCGCGGGGCCGGTCACGGTACTATCCGAAAGCGTATTTCCCGAAACTTTCAAGTCTGTCTACATTAGGCCAGCGGAATCACGCGCCCTCTTCGAGCAGTTCGGATGGTCGACAGTCGCCGCGTTTCAGACCCGCAATCCCATGCACCGCTCGCACGAATATCTCGTCAAGATCGCACTCGAAGTCAGCGACGGAGTTTTCATCCACCAGATCGTCGGCAAACTCAAGGACGGCGACATCCCCGCGGAAGTACGCGTCGAAGCCATCGACGCACTCGTGCGGCAGTACTTCGTCAAAGGCACGATAGCGGTCGGCGGCTATCCGATGGAAATGAGATATGGCGGCCCGCGCGAAGCCCTGCTCCACGGAATATTCCGGCAGAATTTCGGATGCAGCCACCTTATCGTCGGGCGCGATCACGCGGGAGTCGGCAAATACTACGGGCCATTCGACGCACAGAAGATTTTCGACGAAATCCCGTCTGACGCACTGCTTCTCAGACCTCTGAAAATAGACTGGACATTCTGGTGCTTCAAATGCGACGGCATGGCTTCGACCAGGACTTGCCCGCACACACCGGCCGACAGACTCCTGCTCAGCGGCACCGCCCTTCGCGACGCCCTTGCGAAAGGCAAAGATGTCCCACCGCAGTTCAGCCGCCCTGAAGTCCTTGCAGTGCTGAAAAAGTATTATGCAGGTTAGGGATTCAGGATTTTTTTCGGTCAAACAGCGGAGAGATGTGCCCCCGTGTTATGCAAATGCCATGCAGCGGACACATAGCGTCAATCCGTGATGCGTTCGACTCTTCAAGATTTGCCCGTAATCTCTTACAATAACAATATGAAAGCGAAATATGACGATTTTTTCCAGACGATACTCGACAGTGTTGCTGACGGGGTATTTACGATTGATACTAAGCGCCGTATCACATCTTTCAACCGGGCTGCGGAGCGCATAACGGGATATACGAAGGATGAGGCAGTCGGCCGGTTTTGCCACGAGGTTTTCCGAGCCGGGATATGCCAGAATAGCTGTGTGCTCGCAGAGGCTATCCGTACTGGCAGTGAGATCGTGGACAGGACGGTGGATATTATCAATCGCGATGGCGCGACCATTCCGATCAGTGTCAGTGCGTCGGCTTTGAAGGACAAGGAAGGAAACGCGATCGGAGGTGTCGAGACTTTTCGTGATATGTCCACGATCGAGGCTCTCAGGAAGGAGATTGCGGGCAGGTATACATTCGAGGATATTGTCAGCAAAAACAGTGACGTGCAGAAGATATTCAATATCCTTCCCGATGTCGCGGAAAGCGACGCGACAGTTTTGATCGAAGGCCCCAGCGGGTCTGGCAAGGAACTCTTCGCACGGGCAATACACAATCTGAGCACGAGGAGAGACAAGCCTTATGTGGTGGTGAACTGCGGAGTGCTGCCGGACAATCTTTTCGAGTCGGAGCTTTTCGGTTATGTCAAAGGAGCGTTTACCGATGCCGTGAGAGACAAGCCGGGCAGATACGCTCGCGCGGAGGGCGGCACGCTGTTCCTCGACGAGATCGGTGACATATCGCAACTGTCGCAGGTCAAGTTGCTGCGCGCGCTTCAGGAAAAGGAATATGAGCCGCTCGGGTCGGTTAATACGGTCAAGGCCAATGTACGGATCATCGCGGCAACTAACAAGCCACTCGCCAGGCTTGTGGCTGACGGCGCGTTCCGTCAGGATTTGTATTATCGTCTGAATATCGTGCGTATCGAATTGCCGCCACTCAGCCGCCGGCGTGAGGATATCCCGCTTCTCGTCGATCACTTCATCCGTCAGTTCAATCTCAAGCGAGGCAAAACGATTGGCGGAGTGTCCGATGAAACCATGAAGCTGTTTATGAATCATCCGTTCACCGGCAATGTGCGAGAACTTGAGAATACTCTCGAACATGCTTTTGTCGTATGTCATGACAATCTCATAGATGTTGAGCACCTGCCTGCTGAAATGTTTGCAAGAAAGATGAGTGTCGTCTCTGGCGCGGCTTCTCCGATCAGGGACGCTGAACGTCAAGCGATATGCGCCATGCTTGCGGCCAACAATGGCAATCGCGCGGCGACTGCCCGCGAGTTGGGGATCAGCTATCAGACTCTGTGGCGCAAGATGAAAAAATTGGGGATCGAATGAGCTCTCCATTTTCATTGCATTGGTGTTATGCTGTTATAACAACCATTTCACATCTGTTATGTTTAAGAGTAATAACAGGTATTTCCCAATAAAACACACATCATCCGTAAAATAAAAAGCCTGTTACAATAAGCATTTTTTTGAAAGCAATCCTATTGGCCATAACATGGCATGGAGATTGCATATACATTGGCATGAACAGGAAGAAAGTTGCCATAGCCATTTTCGGCGATCAGGTGTCACAACGGTTTGACTGTGCGAGAGAGATTATAGTCATTGAGACGGCCGATGGTGATGTGTGCAGCAGGCAGACCATCCCGGTAGATTGTCTTAACGGCATTCAGATCATGCGGGCAATCGTGGCATCTGGAGCGGAAATGGTAGTCTGCGGAGCGATGCCATGTTTTTATTACAGGATGGCTGAGGCCTCCGGGATAGAGGTTGCCGAGGCGTCTGGCCCGGTCGGGATTGTTTTGGAACAGTTACTCGAGGGAAAATCACCCGGCTCCGGGTCCACATGCCGCCGTGGCCGGCGGCATGGACATGAGCGCGGAAGTAAAATGACATGATTGATGACGATATAACAGGAGGTGATGATATGCCAGGAGGAGATGGAACAGGTCCTCGCGGTGGTAAGGGCGCCGGAACCGGGCGCGGAGCGGGAAAATGTGCCGGAAACGCAACAGGAAGTAAGGGTGGCGGCAAGGCGGCTGGCACGGGCCAGCAGAAAGGGAAATCTCAGGGAGGAGGAGCCGGGAGTGGGAAGCGTGGTGCCGGAAGAGGTGGCAGGGATACTGGGGGCACAACTGTAAAAAACAATGAGTTTTCTAATCCAGAGTGGTGGCAGTGAATAGCCTGCCGTCATGGCATCGTAATTGAAAGGAGGTGAAGTGTTATGCCAGGAATGAATGGAACGGGCCCGATGGGCCAGGGACCGATGACGGGTGGTGGTTTCGGAAAGTGTGGGACAGGCACAGCGTCAGGTAATAATCCCCTGCTGGGGATCGGCAGAGGCGGCGCGCCACGCGGATGTGGCAGAGGTCTCGGCTTCGGTAGTGGCCGCGGTATGGGCCGCGGTATGGGCAGAGGTTTTTTCGCCATGCAGTCTGCCACGGTTGGACAGGATTTTTCTTCGCTGAAAGATATGTTGTCCGCCCTGACAAGCAGGATCGCCGAACTTGAGAAAAAGTCCGGACAGGATTGAGCAGCAGCAGACTGATACAGACGCGCCGGGAGATCGTACGGCTCCTGACGCCTCTTTTTTTTCGAGGAGCGTCCTATGGCGAATGAACCCGGTTCGGGATCGGAGACGGCTGAGGTAACCAGGATTGGAATAATCATCTGCGCGCGTTATAGCGATTGTGGCGGTGGAAAGTGTTTCCGCGCCTTGCGTGAGCGCCGGGGCGGGTTTTCGCGATATGCGGCAAACGAACTAATCGAGCTTGCCGGCTATGCAAGCTGCGGAGGATGCCCGGGGGGAAATGTCGAGTATGTGCCGGAAGAGTTTCTGAACAACGGCTGCAACGCAGTGCATCTTGCTACGGGTCTCGTGGTCGGATATCCGCCGTGTCCAAGCATCCGGCAATTCAAATCGTTCATCGAAACACGATACAGGTTGCCGGTCATTGTCGGCACTCATCCAATTCCCTTGAAATACATGGAAGTACACGGCAAGCTTCCTTTCTGGAAAGAATACGGAATGAACAAACTTGCCGGACACCTCTTCGAGGAAAGTTACGAAATTATGAAAGAATACAACTGAGTGGGGTATAAAGGAGGCAATATGAAAATTGCGATATCGACAACGGGAAAGACTCTTGAAGCACCGATCGATCCGAGATTCGGACGCGCTGCCGGATTCATCATTTATGATCTGGAGAGCGGAGCATGCGAGTATGTGGACAACACACAGAATCTGAACGCTATGCAGGGCGCAGGGATACAATCGGCGAAACACATCTCGGACTCCGGAGCTCAGGCAATTGTCACCGGTCACTGTGGTCCCAAGGCGTTCGCTGCACTGAAGAGCGCAAATGTCAAAATATACGTCGGAGCCAGCGGGACGGTTGCGGACAATATCGAGCAGTACAAATCCGGCAGTCTCAAGGAAGCGCAGACCGCTGATGTGGAAGGGCACTGGGTGTGATGGATCAAGGCAACAGAATGACAATAGCGATCGCAAGCGGCAAAGGCGGGACCGGAAAAACAACGGTCGCAATCAATCTTGCTCTCACTCTGCATGCGATGGGCAAGACGGTGTGCCTGCTCGACTGCGATGTCGAAGCGCCTAACGGGCATATTTTTCTCGATCTTCAGGATGCGGTGAGCAAAACCGTGACGGTACCAGTGCCGGTGGTAAACGAGATGCTTTGCGATGGATGCGGCCGCTGCGGCGAAGTTTGCGGATTCAGCGCAATCGTATCGCTCGGGGTCAAGGCCCTTGCTTTCCCCTCTCTGTGTCACGGGTGCGGAGGGTGCATGCTGGCGTGTACGAAACATGCCATCACCGAAGGGACGCGCGAAGTCGGCAGCGTGCATCAGGGCGAATCGTACGGACTGGAATTCGCTTATGGGCAACTCAGAATCGGCGAGGCCATGTCGCCGCCACTGATACGCGAAGTCAAAAAACATGTCCAAAAAACAGATATTACAATTATCGACTGTCCGCCCGGCACGTCATGCCCGGTTGTTCAGTCCGTGCGCGGGACCGATTATGTAGTCCTGGTCACGGAGCCTACGCCATTCGGACTGAACGACCTGAGACTCGCCGTGGAAATGCTGCGGGAGATCGGTCTGCCGTTCGGAGTTGTCATCAACCGCGACAACCCGACTAACAGGCTCGCACACGATTATTGTGACAGCAATGACATCGCGATAATCGGAACGATCCCGGATGACCGCCGCGCGGCAGAGGCTTATTCGCGCGGGTTGTTTCTGATCGACGCGGTCGAGGGATTCAAAACGGTGTTTGAAAAAATCGGTGACAGGATACTAATGGAAACCAAAACACTTTGAATGGAGTGATCTGATATGGCACAAAATGGAAACAGCTACTACGAAGCGTGCATGGGAGCTTTCTGGGGCAATGTATTGAAAAAGGAGCTTGAGTACCTCACGGCAGCTCTCGGCAGCTCGAAGGAAATCCTGAGCGCCGGATGCGGGCCCGCGATTATCGAGTCCGGCCTTGCCGAGCGCGGTCACAGGCTGACATGCATCGACACGTCACGGGATATGCTTGCCAACATGTCAGGCTGCCACAGGACAGAGGTAATGCCGGCCGAAGCGATGACCTTTCCCGCTGATTCCTTCGATGCCGCGATCTACTGTGTTTCGCTTCAGTTCATGGCTGACTACATAAGAGCGATTGGCGAGGGAGCGCGCGTGCTTCGTGACGGGGGGCAGGTCATCATCATGCTGCTCAATCCCAAGTCGAAATTCTTCAAGGACAAGGTCGCGGACAAAACATCATACATCGCCGCGGTGCGCCACACGGATATTGCAGCTATCGAGTCATGCGTGGCAGCACTCTTCGATGTCTCGGGCGAATATATCATTGGTATCGACGGCGAAAGAATCTATGAAACATCCTCACCCGATGAAGCCGCGATATACGTGCTGAAAGGCAGAAAGAAATAACAGTGAAAGAACTTACGATAATAAGTGGCAAGGGCGGCACGGGAAAAACAAGCATAACGGCGTCTTTTGCGGCGCTCGCTGACAACATCGTAATCGCCGACTGCGATGTCGACGCCGCCGATCTTCATCTTGTGCTCGATCATGAAACCATACACACCGAATCTTTCACGGGGGGGGCGGTAGCATTTATCGACCCGGATAAATGCCTGCGCTGTGGCATGTGCCGAAGACTTTGCAGATTCGATGCCATTAGTGATGATTTTGATATAGACTCATTCGCGTGTGAAGGTTGCGCCGTCTGTTTCTATCAATGCCCGGTACAGGCGGTCGAGATGCGGCAGAAAGAAGCCGGAGAGTGGTTCGTATCTAAAACGAGACATGGAATGCTCGTCCACGCCCGGCTCATACCAGGAGAGGAAAACTCCGGCAAACTCGTTTCTCTCGTCCGGGCGAAAGCGCGGGAAATTGCCGAACGAGACGGTTGCGATCTTGTGATGATAGACGGCTCACCGGGCATTGGATGTCCGGTAATCGCGTCAGTCACGGGGGCGGCGCTTGTGCTTGTAGTTACCGAGCCGACACTATCCGGGATACACGACCTTGACCGGGTAGTATCGCTTGCCGGACACTTCAGTATCCCTGTTGCGGTCTGTGTAAACAAATGTGACATCAATCCGGATATGGCTGACTCCATCGAAAAATACTGCGTCGAAAAAATGATTCCCATGTTGGGCCGCATACCCTATGATCCGGTCGTCACCAAGTCACAGGTGGCAGGCGTAAGCATCGTCGAGTATTCGAGCGGCCACATCGCGCAGGAAATTCGGAAAATGTGGAGAAAGCTGCTCTACAGCATGGAAATAACTCAAGTGGCATCAGATGAAGCCAGTATGCCTGAGGACGAAAATAAGGGGGAAAGTAATGCCGGTATATGAATATGAATGTGAAAAATGCGGCGTCGTATTTGATAGTTCGCACGCAAGCAGCGAGACTCGTGACAATGCGCCCCCCTGTCCCTCATGTGGCGCATCAGGGGCAAAACGCATGTTTTCGACATTCGCGGTGAGCCATTCTCCTTCTTTCGGAGGAGGAAAAACCTGCTGCGGAGCGATCGATCCATCCGCCGCCGGATGTGGAAACGGCGGATCATGTTGTGGAAAGGATAAATGAGAATACATGGAAACGGATGTGAAAAACTGTGTAAAATCACCGGAATCTTTTCTCGAATGGATCCGGACGCATTTCCCTCAGGCCGGCGGATTTGTCGATCTCTCGGTCAGGCAGGAACTGTTCAATATCGGTGACATTCCTGATGCTGACGGTTATGGTAAAATCTGCGGCATCTGCGGCGACACCATGGAAATCTGGCTGAAGATAGAAAACGGTATAATAACCGACGCCCGCTACCTGACAGATGGCTGCTTTTCGTCTCAGATTTGTGGTAGCGCGGCAACATTCCTTGCGAAAAACGAGCCGCTCATGGGCGCTCTCGACATATCTCCCAAGCGTATCATGGACCTTATGGAACTGATACCCGGGGTTGACGTTCATTGTTCGATCCTTGCGACGAGCACTCTTTACAGAGCCATCGCTGAATATATTCTCAATGTGGAAAAACAGGCTGTCGAAGCTCAACTCGAAAACGCCAGCCGAAATGATATGGAGGCATCATAGAAATGACTGACGAACAGAAATGCGGACATGGCGAACAGCATCAGAAAAGCGGATGTTCGCATGGAGAAACAAACGGAAATATCGAAGAATACCTCGAAAATCAGATAATCGCTCAGCGTATGAAAAAGATCGGGCAAAAGATTGTCGTGATGAGCGGAAAGGGCGGCGTAGGCAAAAGCACTGTTGCAGTCAACATTGCCGCGTCTCTCGCGATGAGAGGGTTGAAAGTGGGCCTGCTCGATGTCGATATCCACGGACCAAGCGTACCGCGCCTTCTGAACATTGCGGATATGCGCCCCGTCACGGAAAACGAGTATCTCCTCCCCATCGAGTATCTTATTGGCGACTCATCGATTCAGGTAATGTCCATCGGCCTCCTTGTCCCCAATCGCGACGATGCGATCATCTGGCGCGGCCCCATGAAGATCGGCGTCATCAAGCAGTTCATAAAAGATGTTGAGTGGGGCGAACTCGACTTTCTCATCATCGACGCGCCTCCTGGCACTGGCGACGAGCCCCTTTCCGTATGCCAGATCATTACCGATCTCTCAGGCGCCATCATTGTCACAACTCCGCAACAGGTGGCTATCGACGATGTCCGAAAATCGGTAACATTCTGCAAAAAACTCAGCACGCGCGTACTCGGAGTCGTCGAAAACATGAGTGGCTTTGCGTGTCCGAAATGTGGAGAAGTCACAAATATCTTCAGCACTGGCGGCGGCGAGGAGATGGCCCGCGACATGGGTGTGCCGTTCCTGGGACGCATCCCGATCGACCCCATGATCGTCTCGAGAGGCGACGGCGGCGCCCCGGTCGTTGCCGGCGACATCGGCAATCCCACGGTCAAGGCTCTCGATCTGATCGTCGAACCGCTTCTCACGCTTGACTACAAAAATGAAAATTCAAAAAAGGAGTCCGATATGAAAAAGATCGCCGTACCGACAGCAGAAGGTCAACTCTGCATGCATTTCGGCCACTGCCAGGTTTTCACGTTGTTCGATGTGGAAGGCACTATAATCAAATCTTCGACAGAAATGGTACCGCCGCCGCATGAGCCAGGTGTCATCCCCAAATGGCTTCACGAGCAGGGCGCAACGCACATCATCGCCGGCGGCATGGGCAGTCGCGCTCAGGATTTATTCAGACAATACGGCATCACGGTCGTCACGGGCGCATCGGCTGACGATCCGGAAGTCTCCGTCCGGCAATTCATCGACGGCACCCTCGTTACCGGTGCCAATGTCTGCGATCATTAATTTCTGGAAGGTTTTAATGCAATTCAAAGTCACGACGATCGTGGAAAATACCGTGCAGATGGGAAAAGGGCTGCTTGGCGAACACGGACTTTCTTTTCTGATCGAAACCGGCAATGAGAAAATACTGTTCGACACAGGACAGGGCATGTCATTGATCAACAATCTGAAGATCATGAATCACTCCGCAGAGGATATATCAAAAATCGTCCTGAGCCACGGACACTATGACCACACCGGCGGTGTCAACGTATTGATGGGGATGGGAGCGAAATTTTCACTGTTCGCCCATCCGGATGTTTTTTGCCACAAGTATTCATTCTATCCCAACAGGGGATACATGCCCATAGGATTCAATGCTACTCCAGAACTGCTCACCCGCAAGGGGATCGAACTGTGCCTTGACGATGATACTGCCACAGTCGCCCCCGGCATCATCACATCAGGCGTGATAGCACAAAACACTGATTTCGAACAGGTCGAAAAATCACTCTGCGTCAAGGATGGCGATGCGTTCGCCCCCGATCCGCTTGCCGACGACCGGTGCCTGCTGCTCGACACTCGCGAAGGTACTGTCGTGCTGCTCGGGTGCGCACACCGGGGACTGATCAACACGCTTACCCGCGTGCGCGAAATTACCGGCAGTCCCAAAATTCACGCAGTCATCGGAGGTACGCATCTCGTACGGGCTTCCGACACACAGATAGCACAGACGATCGAAGCACTTCGTTTTTTCAATCCGGACATGATCTGTCCATCACACTGTACTGGCATCCGCGCCACTGTCGCGCTTGCCAACGCGTTCGGCAACAGGTCCTTCCCCTGCAACGTAGGGACATCCTTCAGCTTCTGAGCGCAACTGCGATCCACAAATCACATCCGCACTTGCAGCGGATTATCAACGACGGAGATATCTACATGACACCCAAAGCTATGTTCTTCACCAAAGGAGTGGGCTATCACAAGCTCAAGCTCGCAAGCTTCGAACTCGCACTGCGACAGGCAGGCATCGAGAAATACAATCTCGTGTGCGTTTCTTCCATCTTCCCCCCACATTGCAAGATCATATCGAAAAACAATCTCGTGTGCGGCGTGCTGAAACCAGATGACAATATGAAAGGGCTTAACCCTGGACAGGTCGTTTTTGCCGTCATGGCCAGAAATGAAACAAACGAATATGGACGGCTCGTATCAGCCGGTGTCGGACTCGCGCAACCGGTCGATCCAGACATGTACGGCTATCTCAGCGAAGTCCATGAGTTCGGCATGAGCGCGGCACAGACTGCCGAACTTGCCGAAGACCTTGCCGCTGAAATGATCGCTTCTACGCTCGGATTGCCGTTCGATCCCGACAAATCATGGAACGAACGCAAGGAAGAATGGGCTATCGCCGGCAAAATCTATCGTCCGCGCTCAAGCGTGCAGGTAGCCAAAGGCCGCGACAAAATGTGGACAAGTGTCGTTTCGGCAGCAATCTTCGTAATGTAACATCACTCATCGAAAGGAACGGTATGGAACACGAACAATGTGAAATAGTAGCCAATCCGATCAAGGATGAAACAGTCGAAAAAGTCTTGCATGAAACCAGAACGATTGCTGTGGTCGGCCTCTCGACCAATCCCGATAAAGCCAGCAACAGGGTATCTGCTTTCATGCAGAAAAAGGGTTACAGGATCATTCCTGTCCATCCCAGCGCTAAGGTGCTGCTCGGCGAAAAGGTATATCCCGATCTCAGGAGCATCCCTGACAGAGTGGACATGGTGAATGTCTTCAGACCTCCGTCGGAACTCAAGAGCATCGTCGCAGACTCCATAACGATAGGGGCAAAAACCCTATGGGCGCAGGAAGGCATCGTCAACAATGAAGCCGCCGCCATCGCCGCTGGCAACGGTATCGTTGCCATCATGGGAAAATGCCTCATGAAGGAATATCCGAAATACTTCAGAGACAAATAGTACCTCGGAAAGCGCCGTCCGCCATACAAGGGGCTTGGTTTTGTTGTTCATGCACAGAAGGGACGCTAATGTGGCATGTCCTTGATGATAATGTGCTTGACTCAACAATGTCATTGTAAGAACAAGATTCTTCGCATCGTTCAGAATGACATACAGGTGGGTCATTGCGGTCCTATCTTGTCATTCTGAACGAAGCGAAGAATCTTGTCCCTTTGTGTTTCATTCTTTTGTCAAGTATCTATTATCCGGATGAACCGTTGTTTTTCTTGATCATGTTTCAAAACAACGGACAGCGAGGTGTGATGAGCGATTACAAATACTTGTTCGGCCCTGTGCCATCCAGACGATTGGGCCTGTCTCTCGGGATTGATCTGACACCTGCAAAGACATGCAGTTGTGACTGTATCTACTGCCAATTAGGGAATACTCCCGTAAAAACTACGGAGCGGAAAGACTATGTCCCTGTCACCAGTGTCATACATGAACTCGGCGACTGGCTGAGCCATAACGGGAGCGCTGACTTCATTACACTGGCGGGATCGGGAGAACCTACCCTCCATGCCCGATTTGGTGAAGTGGTTGAGTTTGCACGAAAAAACAGCGATATCCCTACGGCATTACTGACAAATGGCACACTCTTTCATTTGCCCGAAGTCCGCGAAGCCGCAGCTTGCGCCAATGTCGTCAAAGTGACTCTCAATAGCTGGAATCAGCTATTGTTCGATCATATAAACAGACCGCATCCATCACTCACTTTTGACCAATTCACTGATAGTCTTGTACGCTTTCGCAAAGAATTCAAAGGCGAGCTGTGGCTCGAAGTATTTTTGATCTGGGGAGTCAATTCTTTGCCGTCCGATGTTGAAAAGATCGCAATACTTGCAAAGGATTTTTCACCGGACAGGATACAGTTCAATACTTCTGTCCGCCCTCCGGCAGAAGACTTTGTCATTGCTTTGCCAAAACGGTATATGGAACCTCTGAAAAATCTTTTTGATCCTCCGGCGGATTTGATAGACGATTGTTATAGCTGTTCGCAAAGTGAAATCGACGCGAATGAAATCACAATCCTGTCCATGTTGAGACGCAGGCCCTGCACTGCCTCCCAGATAGGAATGGCATTCGACCTGCACCCAAACGAAGTCGCAAAATATGTCGGCAAACTTGTCGTAAGCGGAGAAATTAAACCCGAACGGCGACAGGACCTGATATACTATGCAGCAGTATCGGACTGGCGTTGAATCCTGACTCCACAATAGAATTCAGGGCTAAAATTGCTCGAAAGGAAGATATGAACAGATGATGGGAATACGTTCATTAACCCGTAATACCAGATGGATACGACGAGGGTTCAATCGCGGATTTCGGATTATCTCATTTGGTTTAGCCATCGCAGGGACAGTTGTAGCGACCGTGGAAACAATGAAAGCCATTCATAATTCTGACAACGATAGGTTCGAGGGAATCGGCGATGGGATATCGGTGGAAGAAATGCACAAATTGAAACAGTAAAGAAATAATCTGTGCGATGATTGGACCAATGATTTCAAAAGACCACTGGGGGCAAGCCCCAGGATGGATGCGTTATGTGAAGATGGAAATGATGGTGTGGGAATTGATGGTATAGAATATGGAGATACGTTACAGTGCGTATGGGACATCGTATCATCAATATCGGACTCATGTATTGGAAGGCGGTGTTGGAAGGGGAAATATGGGAGTACAAGAAATGGCTGAAAGAGATAGAATAATATCATCCAGAATACAAATACAACAAACGAACATGCAGTAGTGATAATTTTCACCAAATCATTGTGTTGAACCATATAATGGCAAGTTAGCCGCATAATGTTACTGTGAATGTAGTTAGATACCATAATAATCCAGCGTATTGACATTATAAATGTTATGATAAATATTATCAATATGACAGATGCAAGTTACACAACCTGTAATGTGAGCAGTTACGATATGTTCAGGACTAACGGCATTGCTCCCACTCCGCAACGGCAGGCGATCTGGGATGTGCTCGCCGGGTCCAATCGCGGTCTTTCGATCAGCGAGCTTATCGAGATTGTCAGAAGCAAGGGAATAGGGCAGGCAACCGTATATCGGACTGTCATGATTTTTCTCGAAACCGGTATTGCGGTAAGCGTCCGAACGGTTTCCGGTAAAAATATCATCGTGGCGCTCAGGGGTGGTCATTCGCATCCGGTTGTTTGCACGGAATGCCACGCCATTGTGGAGTTTGAAACCTGTCATCTGGAACTCCTCGAAGAATTGCTCGTATTGCGAACAGGGTATAGAATCACGGGGCACCATCTCGTCATTTTTGGCAGGTGTCCGGAATGTCTGGAGGCATTGGAATGATAAGTATTATCAACAAGCTGAATGGCCGTGTTATCAGTCCCATCCTGTCCTGCTGTCTGTTTCTCTCAAGCCTGGCATTGTCTCTCGGAGTCTTTCCAGAGGCTGCTTTTGCCAGGGATAACGGGAAGGTAGTTATCCTTACCACTTTTTTGCCCATGACCATTTTTACCAGGAATGTCACGAAAGGCGCAAAAAATGTGGAGGTAATCCCGCTGCTCGCCAACACGATGGGATGTCCGCACGATTACAGCCTTTCACCGGCCGATGCGAAAAAAATCGTACGTGCCGATGTCATGATAGCGAACGGTCACATCGAGGAATTTCTCGGAGGGCCTGCGAAACGCCTCAATCCAAAGATGAAAATCCTGATTACAAGCAAAGATTTGAAAGTGATCGGTGAAGAGGCCGGCAAGAAGCATGAGCATGACGCCAGACGTGCGCCTGACGGAAAACCCGCTCCCAGGGACATGCCTGATCACGATGGCAAACACGAATCAGGTATCCGGCATGACCGCGATCACGATAAACAATCTGATGGACATCACCATCATCACCATGCGGTAAATCCGCACACTTGGGTCGCACCTGAAAACGCTGCCAAGCAGGTTGAAGCGATTGGCGCGTTTCTCGCGGAATACGATCCCGCGAACAAGACGGTATATGCTAAAAACACCAGGTCGTACGCAGCCCGGTTGCGTGCGCTGCAACGCGAAATGCAAAAAGGACTCGCTCCATTCAAAGGTGCGAAAATCGTTACTTTTCACGATGCTTTCGACTATCTCGCACGATCGCTCGGATTGCGTGTCGTGGGCTACATCGAGACAGTCCCGGGGCAGGAGCCTTCTGCCGGTCAAGTGAACGATCTCATCAAAATGATCAAGAAAGAGCGAGTCAAGGCCGTTTTTTCCGAGCCGCAGTATCCACAAAAAGCCGCTCAGCTTGTAGCTCGTGAATCAGGCGCGAAAGTATATCAGCTCGATCCAGTAGCTGAAACGTCTCTTGCAAATCCTCCCCTCGATCTTTATGAAAAGGTGATGCGAGATAATGTGAAAGTTATCAAAAAAGCTCTTTCACCAGACAGAAAATAAAGGAAATCATGCAGTCATATAGTTGCGATACACAGAAATCCTGTTCGTGTGGCATGTCGCCTTGCGCCCTGACGATCAGAAATCTCTCGGTGACGCTTGGCGGTAACACGATCATCGAGGACATATCTTTCGACATCCGATGCCGCGAAGTCACGGCGATATTGGGGCCTAACGGCGCTGGCAAGACCACATTGGTGAAGGCGATTACCGGAATGGTGCCATATTCCGGCAAGGTCCACTTCTGCTCGGCACAGAAGCACGGTGGTGACCGGCCAGTGATAGGATATATCCCGCAAAGGCTCGATTTTGACAGGGCCGCTCCTCTGAGTGTGCTGGAATTTTTTGCCATGAACAATTCACGGCGTCCGGTTTTTACTGGGGTGTCGAGGACGATCAGGCAAAAGGCCGTCGAATGTCTCTCCATGGTGTCGGCAGAAAATCTTCTCAACAAACGACTTGGGCGCCTGTCGGGCGGCGAGATGCAGCGGGTGCTGTTCGCGACTGCGATTTTCCCCAGGCCTAATCTGCTGATTATGGATGAACCGATCGCAGGTGTCGATGCTTCTGGCGAGGCGCTCATGTATGAACTGATCAACAACATGCGCGGGCGTGACGAGCTTTCAGTCGTCATCATTTCGCATGATCTCTCGATGGTGAATCTCTATACCGACCATGTCGTTTGCATCAATCGCCGGCTGATCTGCGAAGGCACGGTGGGAGATATTATGACTCCTGAGAATATCAAGGCCACTTTTGGCAGTTACGTAGCATATTACCACCATGCTCATTCGCACGGCGATACTGGAGGCTCGGGCGAATGAGCATGATACCGGAGTGTTTTCAGCCCCACTTCATGCAGCTTGCGCTTGCTGCCGTGCTGATTTCTGCACCTGCATACGCGATGGCCGGCGTGGCTGTGGTCAATAGAAAAATGTCTTTTTTCAGCGAAGCCATTTCCCATTCGGCATTCACCGGCATCGCGCTGGGGCTGATACTCGGGATTGGTGATCCGGTGCTGGTGATGGTCGGGTTCTGCCTTCTCGTGGGGCTCGGTATCGCGATGCTTTCCGCCAAATCGTCACTTGCGATTGACACGGTAATCGGTGTTTTTTTTGCTTTGAGCGTTTCGCTCGGCATCGTCATCATAAGTTCCATACAGGGGCTATCAAGGCAGCTTCCAGCGTTTCTTTTTGGAGACATACTCACGGTCGACGCGTTCGAGATAAGCAAGCTTGCGATACTCACGGCAATCACTGTCGTCGTTACGGCACTATCATTCAACACACTTGGATTGAGCGCGATCAGCCGTGAAATGGCCGTGACAAAACGGAAACCTGTCGCTGTATATGAATATATCTTTGCGGCGCTGATAGCGCTCGTGGTGGCGACTGGCATCAGGGTAATAGGGGTGCTGCTGATCACGGCAATGCTGATCGTGCCGGCGGCGGCGGGTCGAAACGTGGCGCGCACGGCGGCGGGGCATCTATGGTGGTCGATGATCGTTGCAGTGGTCAGCAGCGTTTGCGGACTTGCCATTTCCTTTTACTACAACGCGCCTGCCGGTGCGAGTGTCGTGCTTGTCGCGTCGGTGCTGTTTGCCGCGACATACGCCATGGGACTTGCACGACGCTGATTGATGTCAGTAACGAAAAATGCCTTCGCCGTAACCGACGCATTGGTTGGGTATCTTGATTGACTGGCGCTATGCTGCGCGCGAAGCGTCTGCAATTTGTCAGGCATCAGTCAGTGGGAATTTCTTTTTAACAGCCTGGTAAGCATCCCTGTATTCTGTCTCGAAGTTGGATTTCATGTGGGAAACGATCAAGTCTTCGATGACATTTCCGAGGATTGGGATTTTCACATT
Source organism: uncultured bacterium (assembly GCA_964595945.1). GTDB lineage: Bacteria > UBP15 > UBA6099 > UBA6099 > JAJRTR01 > CAZQSL01. The sequence continues at coordinate 2,258 of CAZQSL010000032.1, read as the reverse complement.
GACATATCCTTCCTGTATCCTGAGAAATTCTCTGTCGCTGATCTTCTGGCAATAACCCCGGTTTTCGCAAGAAAAGACATTCTGGAAGTAGAAAGGAGTGATTTTCGAGCGATACTCCTGCTTAGCCTTGTCGTAAGTGGTTTCCTCGACCCATGAGAGCATTTGAGGTTTGATCAGATGCTGGACTACCTTAGGTATTTGACCGTGTGCGCTCCATTCGTTTTTCCATCGTTTGATTTCGTCGGTTTCAATGGCTTCGAGCGCCTTGTATCCCTGCACGTTGGGCATGTTGACTGCGTCGAAGGTGTATTCTTCGAAGAGGTATGTTTTGCATTCCTGAAATGGGCCGCCTTCGAATTTGTGTTCGATTTTGTATTTCATGTTAACCCCTCGTTGTTGTTTGTAGCACTATTTGGCATTATTTCGTTTTTCGCGCTCTTTTTCAAGATTGATGATCGGATATGCGAGGAAAAGCAGGGCGCCGAAGAGGCTGATAACTCCCATGATGGGGCCTACGAGGAGCAGACCGGTGGGATTGGCCTTGGTGTTGCCCAACATGAGTACGAGACCGAGGAAAAATGGGCCGAGTGCGATGCCGCCTTTCATAATGACGTTTTGCACTCCAGAGTATATAGCTTCACGGCGCTGGCCAGTCTCGATTTCGTCGAGGTCGATGATTTCACCGAGTATCGGGGCATTGTAAGCATAGATTATAGTTTGCGGGATAGCTGCTATGCTGATGACAACCAGTGTCAGTATGAATCTGAAAGTCAGCGGGGAAATGACGCCATCGTCGATACCGATGAACCCCAGAATTTTCCCTGTGAAAGTGTCTGCCCCAAATCCTGCGAGCGATGGAATATTCATGGAAACGGTCGTCAGGGCAATGACTGTAAAGCTTACGAAAAGCACGGCCATGAGTCCCTGCCCGAAGGTGAAAACGCCTTTTTTGTTGAATTTTTTATTGATCAGCGGGATAAATGGTACCGACAGCAGCCCGCAGATAAGAAATGGGATGAAAATCGTGCCTGACTGTGGACGGCAAAGTATCTGGATGTTGAAGTACATAATAAATGGCTGTACCGCATTGAATCCGATATTGAAAAGAAATGCGGAAACGACAAAAATAACAAAAGCCCTTATCTTGAATGTCGAGAGAAAAGCCGTGAAAAACTCTCTGACTACTTCGCCAACGCCACTCTTTTTTATATCTGAGACAGCGGAAGGAATATGCCTTTCCTTGACGAGCCATCCAAAAATCTGAAAAAGGCACAGCGAGGCAATCGAAAAGGCGAGCCCCATCTTCATCGGTCCCAATTTGTCGAGCATCATGGGGGCGAGTACCATCGAAATGGCAAACCCCAGATACATTCCAATGGAATAATACGCCCCGAGTGTCACCCTTGATTTGCTATTTGTGGCGATTTCCGGCTGTAGCGCAAGGAAAGGTATCAGCACTAGTGTGAATATCCACCAATAAAGCGCAACCATAGATAGCGCCCATACGAAATTCCAGATCGACTGTCCATGTACTGGTGGAAGCCAAAACAGAAAGAATACAATCGAAAGTGGAATCGATCCAAAGATGATAAACGGCCTGCGGCGACCAAGTTTCGACCTCACCCTGTCGCTCCATGCTCCAATGATCGGATCAGCAGGCAGGTCCATCAGTTTCCCAAGTCCAAGCGCTATGCCTGTCATGGCCGTGGACATGAAGATGGTTTTCCCAGCATCGGACGGCGGTGAGTAGAATATCTGTACCAGAAGACCGATCGGCACCGATATGAACTGGATGGCAAGCGCCCCGACTATTATCAGAATCCCATTTGCAAACGAAAACTTGCTGTTGTCCTCCGTCATGTCGGAGTCTCCTTTCGTCACCGAAAAAAAACGGCGTAGCCCACTGTCACCATCAAGTCGAGATTATATCACTGTGAACTGAAAAATAAAGAACATCTTTTATCAATAAAGTTGAAAAGGCAGGAGCGCTTATACCAGCCGCTGTACAATTCACCATTTTGACGCGACAGGTAGAATATAAGGCATGAGCAAAGAAAAGACATTTCGATCCTATGAACCGAATCAGATGTACTTGATGCCTCCGGCGCTTGATGAGTGGTTGCCGGAGGGACACCTGGCGTATTTCGTGCGGGATGTGGCGGCGAGGCTTGATCTGTCGGGCATTCACGAGGCCTACACGCGTGATGCGAGGGGGCCGGGCGGCGCGGCGCCGTTTCACCCGCTGATGATGACGCAGG
>CAZQSL010000031.1:0-30700 GCA_964595945.1 uncultured bacterium | reverse complement strand
TTCACTGTCGTCACGACCGCAAGCGACGCGCGCAGCGGCGTCCAGAAAGTCAACTTCCCGTCACCCAACAACCTCACGGGCTGCGGCGACGACTCCTCCGATCCCTACTCATGCCTCTTCACATTCGGAGCCACCACCACCCATGACGCAGCCGTCACGGAAATCGTTTATGACAACGTCAACGCTACATCCTCCTGCTCCTTCACACTCACACGCGACATCGTCGCCCCCACCGGCGGCGCCCTCACCTACACCGACGGATACTCCACCACCACCAGCCTTACAGTCGCTTACGACGCCGTCGCCGACGCACTCTCAGGCCTCTCATCCAACGCCATCCAATACAGCGAAGGCACACTCTCCAGCGACACATGCAGCGCATGGGGCGCATGGACATCCACACCCAACCAGCCGGCAGACACATCCACAAGCTCCATCTCTTTCACCGCCACCACAGCCCACTGCTACAAATTCAGATACATAATCACGGACAACGTCAACAACCAACTCACCGTCGACCCCGGCTACATCGTCAAAGTCGACACCACAACCCCCATCTGCCCGCCAGTCACCATCACCGAATCCACCATCTACTCCTACGTATCCGGCACCACCGTATACTACAACAGCGGATGCGGCGGCTCATGCAGCTCATTCGACGTAGCGATCACCCCCACCGACGACGAAACAAACATAGCCGGCGTCGGCTACCCCGCCTACGCCACACTCACGGGCAGCGGCACTGACACCGCCACCACCTACAAATCATCCGACGTCAGCGCATACGCATTCGACACCGCGAGCACATACGACGGCGCAGCGCAGGTCGTCTGCGAAAACAGAGCCGGCCTCACCGCCACCAGCGCATACACCATCACACGCGACATCGCCATCACCGACCCCGCCATCACCGACCCGGCAGCAGCATCATGGCAACGGACCGACTTCACCCTCACCGTCACCAACAGCGACCCCCCAGGCGGCTCAGGCCTCGCAACATGCCAATACAAAGTCACAAGCAACGGCGCCACCATCCGAGACTGGACCACCTACACCTGCACCACCAACCCCACCATCACCGTCGGCGCAACCTCCGACTGCCGCGACCAGGGCAGCGACATCTGCACCGTTTCTCTCCGCAACACCGACAACGTCTCCAACACCACCAGCATCGTCACACGCACCTTCTCCATCGACTGGACAGCGCCGCCCGTCCCCGCCACATTCGCCGCATGGGACACCGCCGCAAAAGCAAAATCACTCACCTCCGGCAACTGGTACTACTACAAAAACCCATACTTCGAATGGTCAACCGTCTCCGACCTGCCCGCGACACCAGCCAACTCCGGCTTCAGCACATTCAAATACTACTTCGGCCCTGACCCCTCCGGCATCCCCGACATCACCACGACAGCCACCAGCTTCACCTCCACAGCCACCCTCGAAACCGGCACCCAATACCACTTCATCATGACCTCTGTCGACAACGCCGGCAACCAGACGACATACACCACAATGTTCGTCTACGGCTACACCATCCTCGACTACCTCAGACTCACCGCACAGGACGACTCCTTCATCAAAGTCGACAAAAACGTCGCCACATGGTGCACCGGCATAGGCTGCGCCACAGCCTGCCCCTCGACCTACTGCTCATCCACCGTATGGTCCATCGCCTCCAAACCCGAATTCGTCAAGAAAAACTCCGGCACAGGCCCCATAGCGCTCAACGCAATAGCCGACAACACCATACCCGCCGCCGGACAATGGTCATGGGACACCATCAACAAACGCATCATGATCGGCGACGACCCCACCGCCACCACAATGACCATCACCGCCGCCGGCAGCGCCGAAACAGTCTGCGCCGCAATCTACGACGCCGAAGACTCACTCATAGCCGCCAGCCGCGAAAGCACATCCACCATACGCATCACCCTCTCACAAGCCACCGGCAGCGGCAAAGACTTCAGCTCCAACGGCCACAACGGCGCCCTCCCCTTCAACAATCTCACCACACCAGCCGACATCAACCTGCCACAACAAACCACCCTCCAGGGCGACCTCATCGGTGGCCAGGCATGCTTCACACTCTCAGCCGAAACACTCCCCACCGACTCACCTGCCACACCCATCAAAATCACGGGCGAAGTCATCGAAGCATGGCAACCCTCACACCTCGGCGGCACCAGCTCACCACTCTTCGTCATGATCCTCCCCGAAGGCGGCATCGCCTCAGGCGAAACATCACTCGGCGGCATCTCGACCATCGACAGCATATACTCCCCCACACCCACAGGCGCCACCGTCGCCATCACACTCACACCCACATGGAACAAAACCGGCTCCAACATCGCCTTCGTCTCCCGCCAGACACTCCCCTGCGGCAACACGCCATCATCCACCGACATCCCCTCCAACAACTTCAACATCTACTCACTCCGATACGACTCCATGCTCGGATGGACAGACTGCGTCAGACTCACAAGCAACTTCGACTTCGGCAACGGCGACGACGGCGTACTCCCCTACAGCGACGTCGCATGGAGCAACGAAACCGACCCCGACAACAACAAAATCCTCTTCGCCGCCGGCAACGGATTCGGCCCCGGCATATCAAAACTCTACTGGGTCGGCGCCACTTCCACAGAAATCTCCGGCGAACTCAAAGGCGCACAATACAACATCCCCCCATCCGGCGTCCCAATCGACGACTACCTCTTCTCAGAAATCAACCCGGGCGACACCACACTCACCATCATGTCCCCCTCCGCATTCTCCATCGGCCAGCAAGTCATCATCGGCGAAATCGACAGCGACGGCATCATGACCAACTACGAAATCCGCAACATCTCCGCCATCGACAACGACAGCGGCACCGTCACCGTCGACTCACCCATGACAAAATCACTCCCGATGTTCACCCACATACAATACCCCGTCATGCTCAGGACCCTCGGCCAAAACGTCGTCCCACTCTCAGACGACACCGACTGGCTCGACCCCGACTGGGCCCCATCCTCATGCGACGACTCCACCTACGCCGACAACATCATCGTCACGCGCCTCCCATACCAACCCGCCGACGACTACGAATGCTCACCCGCATGCACCACAAAACACAACCCACAGCCCAACCTCGTCAGGATATACGGCGCAAAAGCCAACGGCATGTACAAAATCGGCCGCCCGCCCATCAGCACATCGAGCATACAGAAAATCACCAACTTCGACGGCACCACCGTACCACTCAAAGCCAAATGGTCCCCCGACTGCAAAATGCTCGCATTCGTCGCATGGGAAGACCACGCACAAAACCCGGTCCCCCCATCACACACCGGCATCTACATCATCAACCTTCGCCGCACAGACCCCGGATGGGCCACAGCCACCCTGCCCATCACCTCCCTCTCACAAACCGGCGTATACAAAATCTACTCCTACTCCGACCGCAACATGCCAGCCTACTCACCCAACTGGTCCGCCGACGGCAAAATCGTTTCCTACTCCATCGACGTCAACAACGCCCTCGACCTCGAACAATACAACAACACCCTCGACACCTTCGTCGAAAAACTCTACTCCACCACCGACTTCGACAACTACATGGAATACATCGAAGACCAACCCGACGCCCTCGGCGGCATTACATCCCCACAACTCATCAGCCGCGGCAACTACAACGAATTCGGCCTCACCCAATGTCCCGGCAACATCACCGGCACCACATGCCCCGGCTCACCGAAATTCCCCTGGACATACGTCGCACAGACTTCACTCAACACCGGATCGCTACGCATCCTCAATATGGAAGAAGAATCCCAGGTCTCCAGCTCAGGCGGCATGCTCTTCAACGACGGCCTCGTCACCGCCGTATTCCCCCCCAACGTCCTCGCAAGCGACACCGTCTTCTGGAACGAAACACCGACCGCCTACTGCACACCCGGCGACACCAACTGCCCAGTCGACCCCACCACCGATTACATCGTACAGGCCGGCACAGCCCGCGAATTCTACCCCGACGGCACCAACTTCAACAACTACATCCGCCTCATATTCCACTACTGCGACAGCGACGGCAACGGATACGTCGACGCAGGCACCGAAGGCATCGTCACCGCATCAGCCGGAGGAGACTTCACCTTCAACCACCTCACCAACAAATGCTACATCGGCGGCGTGCAGACAAGCGGCGGCACCATCGACGTCGACACACTCGCCGTTTACAACTGGAATCAGACAACCGGCCAATGGGTAAAACTCGAAGGCACCGTCAACAAAGTCACACGCACCCTCACGGTCTTCACCACACACTTCTCACGCTACGACACACTCGGATTCAGATCAGGCAGCGCACTTGACTCCCTCACACCACTCGCCCTCAACGACGTCCACACTTACCCCAACCCATTCGTATCCGGCAAAGACCCGGACGGCCTAAAATTCTCAGCCGCATCCATCAATGGCGAAAGAGATTTCACCGTCACAATCAAAATCTACGACCTGCGCGGCAAATACGTAGCGACACTTCCCCCACGCCTCATCACCTACAACGCCGCGCACACCCACCCGTTCTCGGACTATGACGACATAGCAAGCGCCTACACTCTCTACCACTGGCCCACCCCCGCCGATGCCTCCGGACGCCCACTCGCATCCGGCATCTACGTCTACACTCTCGTAGCCGAGGAGATAGGCGGCGGGTACAAATTCTCCTTCAACGGCAAATTCACCGTCGTCCGCTGACACACTACAGCCCATACTCTCAAAAACAAAAAGGCCGCTCGATAATGAGCGGCCTTTTTTATACAATACGAAACATCAATTGCATTTCTTTATGTATGGTTATGGCCTGTCGCGATGATCTGGCACAGCATCGGAAAACAATAAAGACTTTCTGACACGGATTACACAGATAATACAAACATGTTTTCAATAGAGCAGGGATTATCCCCCGGGAGGCTTCAATAAAATGGATGGGGAATTTCTATTGAAATTCTAAATAACTGTTCACACAACCTTCCCGAAATTTTTCATCGCTTAACCGCTTGTAACCCGTAAAAAATGGCTGGAGCATAGCATATAAAGTTTTTCGGTAGAGGTTTGGAGACCCCATTTTTTCAAAAAGGGGGTCTCCATGCTCTTGTCGTGAACGCTTACGAGAGTTTTTGGGAGAGGTGCGGAGAACCCTTTTGCAAAAAGGGTTCTCCGCTAATTTTCTGCGAACGTTTACAATTTTTCTTATTGTACGGGGCGGTCGGATGCGACTACTGGTTCGACGTTGAGCTTGTTTTTGATTTCCTGAGCGGCTGATTCGGCTTCGTTGCGAAATGTATATTTATCTACGACGACGATGTAGCCTTTTCCGCTGCTGACGGTTTTTGCGTTGGAATAGCCCTGCTGAGTCAGGACGTCGCGGAGGACATCGGCGCGGACCTTGGTGTCTGAATAGCCGACCTGCACGGAGTAGTGCGGGATGAGTTTGATGGATGCGTTGGGGTCTTTCGGCGGTGCGGGTTTTGTGACGGGTTTTGGCAGGGGCTTGAGCATGGCTGGAGCCACGGCAGATTTGGCGAGGGTGGGAGCCGGTTTCCTGTCCGTCGGCTTGTCGCCAGTGATTGGGGCTTTGCGCCAGTCGGCATAGGACGGCATATTGTCGTCTGCCGGCTGAGTTTTGATGGCTGCCGGTTTGGGTGGCGCGGCGGGTCTGGGAGCGGGTTTTGGTGTGGCGGCCTGCGCGGAGGCGGGCAGTTTCTTTTCGGGTGCGGGAGGATGTGAGGGAGTGGATTTCCGTGCGCGGGTTTCAGGTTGTTTTTCTTCGCGCCGGGGCTGGTCTTTGCGCTTGACAGGAGTAGCGTTGTCACGAACGGCGGCGGGAGTGGCTTTTTTTCGTGCTTCCACGCGGTCTTCGCGCGGCATTCTTTTGCGGGGCGCCATCGGGACAGGGGGGTCCTTTTTGACGGTGACCGATACGGCCTTGCTTGCGGCCTTGCGTGGTTTTGCGCCCTCGCGGAGAGGTTCGGTGCGAAGTGTGATGTGGACTGACTGCTGGGGGGTGAGCGGCTTTTCGGCGACTTGCTGTGCTGCCTTGCGGCGTGATGCGGCCCCCGGGACGAGGATCGCTATGACAAAAAGCAGCACGACTGCCGCCATGGCTGCCGTGTTGACGCCGCTCACTCCCGATGTTTTTTTCTTTTTTGCCATGACGGAGGCTTAGTCTTCCTTGCTGTCGTCGTCTGATTTCGAGGTCTTGGCCTGTATGCCGGCTTTGCTCATGCGGAGCACGACATCTTTCGCGACCTTGACTCTGATGCTTTTTTTGCGTACTTCGATTATTTCGCCATAGATGCCGCCGGTGGTGATGACCTTGTCGCCGGGGGCGAGGCTGTCGAGTAGTGTCTGGCGCTCTTTCTGCTGTTTGCGCTGCGGTCTGATCATGAAGAAATACATCACTGCGAAAAGCACCACTATCATTACGAGTGATGACATCGACTGCTGATCCATGTTTGGCAACTTATTTTCCTCCTGTGTCGAACCTCGAAAGGAACTCTTTTTTTGTCTGGGCGAAGCGACCGGCTGCGATGGCCTCGCGAATGGTTTGTGTCATTTTAGCATAGAAGAACAGATTGTGGAAAGTGGCAAGCCGGGGAGCCATGATTTCGCCGGCCATGAAGAGGTGGCGCAGGTAGGCGCGCGAGAAGTTGGCGCAGGTGTAGCAGGTGCATTCGGGATCGATGGGCAGAGGGTCGGTTTTGTATTTGGCGTTGCGGAGATTGACGCGTCCGTGTGTGGTGAGTGCAAGGCCGTTGCGGGCTACGCGGGTGGGGAGCACGCAGTCGAACATGTCGATGCCGCGTTCGACGGCTTCGAATATGTCGCGTGGCATGCCGACGCCCATGAGGTATCGCGGCGCGCCGTCGGGCAGTAGCGGGACGGTGGCGTCAAGGGTGGCGAGCATGTCTTCGTGAGACTCGCCGACGCTGAGGCCGCCGATGGCGTAGGCGGGAAATCCGAGTGCGGTGGTGGTTGCGGCCGATTGCGCGCGGAGGTCGGGGAATATGCCGCCCTGTATGATGGGGATGAGTGTCTGGTGTGGCTTGAGCGGGACTTCGCGGCAGCGGGCGACCCATCGCGAGGTACGTTCGACAGCGGCGGCCACGGCAGCTTTCGGGGCGTCGCCCGGAGCGCATTCGTCGAATGCCATGATGAGGTCGGCGCCGATGGCGCGCTGGATTTCCATGCTTTTCTCGGGGCCGATGAAGTGGCGCGAGCCGTCGATATGCGACTGAAAGTGCACACCGTCTTCGGTGATTTTGGTGAGTGTCTTGAGGCTGAAGACCTGAAATCCGCCGCTGTCGGTGAGTACGAGGCCGGGCCACGACATGAATTGCTGTACGCCGCCCATGGTTTCGACGACATCGCAGCCAGGGCGCAGGTAGAGGTGGTAGGCGTTGGAAAGGATGATTTTCGCGCCGATATGCCCGATGTCGTGGGGCGACATGGTTTTGACGCAAGCCTGCGTGCCGACTGGCATGAAGACCGGGGTGTCGTATGAACCTCGCGGGAGTGTGACTGTGCCGGTGCGGGCCGCACCTTCGCGGGCACGGATTTCAAACTGCATTGTCGCCTCCGTTTTTGATGAAAGTGAGAAACCTGTCGATGTCGGGCGGGAGCGGTGCCGTGAAGTGGAGGGGTTCGCCGGTCATGGGGTGGATAAACGACAGTTCGCGCGCATGGAGCGCCTGGCCGTCGAGCAGGTCGATTTCGGACTGGATGCGCGCGGCGGCGGCGGGGGCGATCTTGCGGCCTTCGGCATTGAACTTGCAGCCGCCGTAGAGCGGATCGCCGATGACGGGATGGTCGATGTGCGCCATGTGGACGCGTATCTGGTGCGTGCGGCCGGTGTGGAGGATCACGTCGATGTGGGTGAAGAAGTTGTAACGCCTGACAATGTCGTACTCCGTATGGGCCGATTTGCCGCCGCTGGTGACGACGGCCATTTTTTTGCGGTCGAAGGGGCATCGCCCGATGTGGGTGCGGACTTCGCCGTTGATGTCGCGCACGATGCCGGAGACGATGGCGGTGTAGCGTTTGCGGGTTTCGCGATTACGCATCTGGTCGGCGATGGAGACGTGAGCGATGTCGGATTTCGCGACGACGATGAGGCCGGAGGTCTGCTTGTCGAGGCGATGGATGATGCCGGGGCGCAGGATGCCGTTGATGCCTGAGAGGTTGCCGTCGCAGTGGGCGAGGAGTGCGTTGACGAGTGTGCCGGACGTGCGGTTGGGCGTGGGGTGGACGGTGAGATTTTTCTGCTTGTTGATGACGACCAGGCAGTCGTCTTCGAAAATTATGTCGAGCGGGATGTCTTCGGGCTGGATGTCGGTGGGCTCAGGCGGCGGGATTTCGATCGCGACGGCGTCGCCCTTGCGAAGTTTGTCTGATGCGCGGGCTTTTTCGCCGTTGATGAATGCGGTGCCGTTTTTTATGATCTTCTGCACGTGGCTGCGCGAAAAGTGGTCGAGATGCTCGACGAGAAAAACATCGAGCCGTGTGGGGCTGTCGCCGGCATAGTCGAAATGCACGGTGCGTTCGTCGAGGAGTTCATCTGGTGATTTCGCGTATTTTTCAGGCATGTATATGGCGAGGTGGCTGCCCGCGGGATGAGCCGTGGCGAGTTACTTCCTGTTTCCTTTATTCTTCTTTTTATTGGATTTCGGTGTCTGGCCAGAGCCGGATTTTTTTGCCGGCGCGGGTGCTGGGACCGGCGCGGGCGGCAGCGGGATGGGCCGCAGCAGAAAAAGCGCGAGCCCGAGGGTAAACATCGCAACGCTCGCCCACTGTGCCTGCGTGAGGCCGAGCGCGGCGACGACCGCCGTGGCGCCGCTGCGGAAATGTTCGGTAATGGCGCGCAGGATGGCATAGCCCATTAGGTAGAAAGCGAACATGTCGCCATCACGTTTCTTGAAGCGCCGAAGCTGGAATATGATTATTAGGAATATCATGTGGAGAGTGAAGTCATAGAGCTGAACCGGGTGATGCGGCATGTTGTCGCCGATGGAAGGAAACACGACACCTAACGGGCTCGAAGTGACCACACCATAGCAGCAGCCATTGAGAAAGCAGCCAATGCGGGCTATGGCTGCTCCGACTATAAATGCCGGCATGCCCGCGTCGATGATGCGCCATCCGGATACCTTGCGCCGCCTCGCGAAGATGGCAACCGCGAGAAATCCTCCGACAGCACCGCCGTGATAGGACATGCCGCCCTGATATATCTTGAGCATGCTCGTGGCATTGAGGAATTCGTCGTGCTTGAGAATGATATACAGCACGCGGCTGCCGATGATGCTGAGGACAATGATGAAAACGGTGAGATCGACCATGTCCTCGGGTTTGAAGCCGGCGCGTTTGCCCTCACGCACAAGCATCCACATGCCACAGAGAAAAGCGACTGCGAGGAAGAATCCGTAAGCATGGATTTTGACCGGACCGAGCGATAGCAGGACTGGATACATTATGAAAACCTCTTATTTGGCCGCAGCAGCGGCGAAGCGCGCCGTAGCGCGCGCGATGGAGTCGGCCGTGTCGCCGGTGACGATCTTGCCGATCATGATGCCATCGACGCCCGCGCCGCGAAGGGCAGGGATTTCCGAGGGCGCTATCGCCTTCTGCGTGGGCACGACAACCTTGCCGCTGAATGCCGACGTGATGGCGGAATACGCGAGCAGATCGGTCATCCGCAGAGGCGAGCCATAGAGGGAATGATCGACGATGGAAGCCTCGACCGTGGGGATGCCGAGCGCCGTGAGTTGTCCGGCCTGCCAGGGCTGCCATCCGGGAGCGAGCGCGGCCATCGGCGTCATCGACACGATTTGCATGTACGCTGCCGGCATGTCATGGATATAAATGTCATAAAAAGCGACGCCGAGCTTTTCGAGAGCAGCCATTTCCGCGAGCGAAGCGGTAACGCCTGCTCCCGGCATGATGCCGACAGGGATGTCGACTGCCTCGATGATGGCTTCGACGTTGTCGCGCTCCTCTTCGTAAGAGCCGAATTTCGTGCCGCTTGCGGCATGCTCGACATTGAGATGTATCTTGAGCGCGTCCGCACCCGCTCCGGCCGCGGCGACGGCGAGTTCGACACTGTTTTGCGGCAGACTGACGATGACGGCGGTGCGGCCCTGGTCAAAGATGCCGCCCGCGAGAGGTGTTCCGGTTTTCATGGCAAAATCACTCCCGGGATCAGGATTGCGACCCGCCTCCAGAACTGCATAGCAGGCGCGGACGGTGCGCGCAGGGCGCACGTTTTCTCCCTGCTATCATAGCGATGGTTGGAGATAAAAGCAAAATGCTGTGAAGAATTACGGAGAAAGAACAATATAAGGATGCCATCCGGCTGTCAGATGTGGCGGGGGGTTCAGAGCAGATCGGACAGTTTGTAGGTCTTGAGAATACGCGGGATGAGTGGTACGGCCTTGATGGAAAGACGGGCAACCATGTCGAGGATGAGGCGCGGGCTGGCGGCGTGGAGCATGGCTTCGCGCTGGGTGCGCAGGCCGGTGAAGACCCAAAGGACGGCTTCGCGCACTTTGGGGTTGCCTTCGGCGACTTGCAGGAGAGTTTCCATGACGAGATCGGCGTTGGGCGCGTTGAAGAGGATTTCGGCGGATTTGCGGTTGTAGTCGGTATCGTAGTGGAGGAGAGAGCGATGCCAGCGTTTTTCGTAGTCGGCGAGATGTTCGGCGGAGAAGTCGCCGGTGTCGATGGCTTTGTGGAGTACGACGGATGCGATGTGTCCGGTGCGTTGCGCGTGGTAGACGCCTTCGCCCGTGAGGGGATCGCCGGCGCCGGCGGCGTCGCCAATGAGGAGGAACCGGTCGCCGAAGGATTTTGCGACAGGCTTCATGGGCAGTGAGCGGCGGAAGGTGGAGTCGGCGAGCGTGCCGTTGCAGGGGACGTATCCGGCGAGTTTTTTCGATGCGACGGGATGGTGGTCGATGAAGTCGAGGAGTTTTGCCCGGAGGGTTTGTTCGTCGAATCGTGCGGCGGATGTGATGCCTGCCGATACGGTGCCGGTCTTGGGATAAATCCACGCGCGGCCCGCGGGGGTGATGCGGGCTGTGTCCATGTATGATTCGACGGAGTTGCCGAATTGCTGGTCGATCTGTCCGGCGGGGAGGCTGAGCTCAGTGAGGATGAGGTCCATGAGTGGCGGCATTTCGCAGCCGAGCATTTCGTAGAGGGGTGCGTTGCCGCCGCCGAACGCGCCCGCGACGGCGCTGGCGGTGATCTGGCAATCGCCGTCTGGCGAGGTGATGTCGACCGTGACGGATTCGGAAGTGATGGTGATGGCGGTGACTTCGGCTTCGTGGAGAAAGACGGCTCCGGCAGCGGTGGCGAGGCTCTGGAGGCAGTTGTCGAATTTTACGCGGGAGACCATGTATGCGACATCGTCGTCGGCAGAGATCGTGTAGGTATTGCCGGATGCGGTGCAGAAGAATCCCGAGTCGATGACGCGCTCGATGATGTCCTCCTGCATGGGAGTGATGGTGAAATTGCGTGAAGAGATGGCGCCGGCTGAGGGCTTGAATGCGTTTTGCGGTGATTTTTCGATGACGATGACGCTGTGGCCCATGAGGGCGAGTTCGCGGGCGCAGACCGCGCCGCCAGGGCCACCGCCGATCACTATGATGTCGTAGTGTGTCTGCATGCAGATGTATTACTTTTGTTGTGTATTTACGGAGAAGCCTTTTTCAAGGGGGGCTCCGCACCTGTTTCAGAACAGTATTTGCTTACAACACTTCTCTTAGAATAGTAGCCAGTTTCGTGAATTTCAAACAAAGAATGGGCGCATTGGCGCAAAGCCGGTCAGTATGAGCGCGGGCGGCGAAGGGGTTCGACGGAGGGGTCGATAGTCTTGACGCCGAACCCCGGGAATGCGGCCCTGACCTTGCGGCCCGCGAAATTGACGATGCAGCCTTCGCCATAACTTGCGTGGACGACGCGGTCGCCGATGGCGAATTCGATGGGCTCGTAATCGTGATCCGGAGTGGAGCGGGCGGAGGTTTTGCGGTTTTTCCTGACGATGCGGACGGCCATGCGGTTGTCGAAATCATCATCGTCGAACGAGTCGGATGATCGCGGCCCCTGGAGCATGGTGTCGTCGTCGTCGAAGAAACTCCTTTCGCCGCGCGCGGAGACTGGCGCCGCAGAAAAGGTGTTGTCAGAAGTGGTGCGTATGATAATGTGGGAGGAGCCGATTTCTTCGATAAAGCGTGAGACCTTGTTGCGCGCGACGCTGCCGAAAACCATGCGGGAGCGGCAGGCGGTGAGGATGAGGCGTTCACGGGCGCGCGTGATGCCGACATAGCAGAGGCGGCGCTCTTCCTGGAGACCGGATTCGCCCTCGGCTTCGTGCTGACGGTGGGGGAGTATGCCCTCTTCGACGCCGGCCATGAATACGACGGGGAATTCGAGACCCTTGGCGCTGTGGAGGGTGATGAGTTTGACGCAGCCTTCGGAAACCTCGTCGGTGGCAGCGGCGGTGTCGTTGAGAGTGGTGCGGGCGAGAAAATCCGAGAGAGAGAGAGGGCCGGACTCTTCGAGGCGGGTGGCGTGGGAGATGAGTTCCTGGAGGTTTTCCTCGCGGTCGATGGATTCCGTGAGGCGGAGCTTGCGGATATATTCGAGATAGCCGGTGTCGGTGATGACGGTGCGTATGATGTCAGAAACGGCGGTGGTTTCGCGGGCAGCGCGCACTTTGCGGAGTACCGAGAGCAGCGGAATAATCTTGGCGGGGACATCCTTCGAGACTGGTCTGGAGTCGTCGCCGATGAGATCGAGGACCGAGCCTGACTCGACGGAGAGGAGTCCGATTTTTTCGAGTGATTTTGCGCCGATGCCGCGCTTGGGTTCGTTGGCGATGCGTGAAAAGGCGGTAAAATCACGCGGGTTTTCGATGACTTTCAGGAATGAAACGGCATCCTTGATTTCCTTGCGCTGATAGAAAGCAGTGGCGCCGATGAGGACGTAAGGGATGGATGAACGCAGGAAGACTTCCTCGAACACTCGTGTCTGCGCCTTGGTGCGCACCATGATGGCGATGCCGTCGAGGAGGTATCCGTCGCCGATGAGGTTGTCGATCTGCGAGGCGATGAGGGCGGCTTCCTGGCGTTCGTCCCAGACGAGGTGGAGTTCGGGCGGCACGCCCTGGCCGAGGGATGACCAGAGCTGCTTTTCGTATTTGCCGCCGTTGTGAGTGATGAGTGAATTGGCGGCGTCGAGGATGCACTGGCGTGAGCGGTAATTCTGCTCAAGTGTGACAATATGGACTGATCTGAAGTCGTCCTCAAACGACAGCATGTTGCCTGGATTGGCGCCGCGCCAGCTATAGATCGACTGGTCGAGGTCGCCAACGACCGTGATGTTGCCGTCCGGTGGCACGAGCATTTTGAGGAATTCGTACTGGGGGAGATTGGTATCCTGATACTCGTCGACGAGGACGAATTTAAATCTGCTTTTGTAGTAGTCGAGGACGTCGGGATGCTCGCGGAAGAGACGCATGGGCATGAGCAGCAGATCGTCGAAATCGAGGGCATTGTTGAGAGTGAGGGACTCGGAGTAGAGGCGGTCGATTTCGGCGATGCGAGTGGCGAGCGGGTCGTTGAAGTCAAGGAGTTGGGCGGGCTCTACGGTGAGATTGCGCGCGCGGGAAATGGTATTGCGCACGCGGCCCGGGGCGAAGGGGCCCGTGGCGGCGAGGCCGAGATTGGTGATGACTCGTTTGACGCAGTTTTCGCTGTCGGTTTCGTCGTAGATGGTATAGTCGGAAGTGTAGCCGGGGAAACGCGTGATGTTGCGCCGCAGGATGGAATTGCCGAATGAGTGGAAGGTGGAGAGAGTGACGCCTGAGGCCGGGCCGCCGGCGAGTTCGACGACGCGGTTTTTCATTTCCTCGGCGGCTTTATTGGTAAAAGTCAGCGCGAGTATGTTGCGAGGGGAGACGCCGAGCTGGCTGATGAGATAGGCGATGCGAAAGGTGATGACGCGCGTCTTGCCGGTGCCGGCGCCGGCGAGGATGAGGAGCGGGCCGTAGAAGTGTTCGACCGCCTGACGCTGTGCTGGGTTGAGTCCGTCGAGGAATGAAGACATGTGGGGATTATTCGTCCTCCGTGGGCCTGGGGGAGGATTGCCCTTCGTATTTGTTTTCGATGACCCAGCGCGGGCGGCCGCCGAATTCCTCTGAATATGGCTGGTCGGGGATGTCGTCGATCTGTTTTTCGTAGACGCGCCAGTTTTCTCTCGACAGGGCGTTCTGCTTCCTGAACCCTCGGGAGAGCAGAAAAAAGCCGGCAATGACCCCAGCCGCAATGATGGCGTTGGACATAAGCATGGGATCACACTCCGTGTAACATCGGGAATTATTTCATCCTGAATTTGAATTTTACGGCAAAGGATTCGAGCGGGGTTTTGTCGTCGTCGTACGCGTCGTAGTATTCGAGGATGATGTCGGCGTGGCGGCGTGTCCTGTAGGTGAGCGATGATCGGATGATGGTCTTGTCGCCGCTCGCGGTGTTGGGGACGAAACTTTCGTCGGCATAGAAGAAATCTGCGGAAATGTTCCTGGAGGGATTGATGCGCGCGGTGAGCGCGGCGCGCGGCTGCATTTCCTCGTAGTCTTCGTAAACGGCGGCGAGAGAGGTTTTGTGATTTTCAAAAAGGCCGATGCGGGTGTAGTAGCCCGAGCGGCGGCCTGCGGGATTGGTCTTGATGCGGTCTACGGAGTTGACGGCTTCGTAATGCTCGTCGACGATGCCGGGGATGAAGTCGGAATCGTAGTCGCGGTACTCGACCCTTGTGGACAGAAATTCGAGGGGAGCGGCGCCGAGGCCGATGAGCCAGCCGTCGCCGTATCCGTTGATTTTCGCGCTTTCGACATAGGCGGTGGTGCCGAGCGGCAACTGTGCGAGACTGATGTCGACGCCGATTTCCTCGAAGTCGGGCTCGGAGTCTGACACGGCGGTCATGCCGGCGGAGACGCGGCCCATGTTGCGCACGGCGCGCAGGCCGTTGAGTCCGGTGCGAGTGCCGAAGGCGCGGAATTCCGATCTGCCGCCCGTGAGCGCGACCGTGCCGCCCTTCTGGCGGTTGAGCGGGACATTGCCCCTGATGTCGCTGCGGTAGTTGGAGACGACGAATCCGCTGCCGTAGGTGATGTTTTTGAGGTCGCCGTAGTAGAGGTCGAGATTGTTGTTTTTGTAGCCGGCCGAGTCGAGCACGAGCCAGTCGTTGCCGCCGTCGCGGAGTGAAAAATCGTTTTCGACATACATGTTGAGACCGAGTGTGAAGTAGAAATTGCCGGCTTCGAATTTCGGCTCGATGCCGAGCAGATAGAGGTCTTCGTGACCGGAGTCCTGCTGCACCGTGCCGGTGGTGAACGAGACGTCGACGGGTTTGAGAAAGTCCATTGCCGCGACTGGCGCCGCAAAGGCGGTGAATGCAAGCGCTGCTGAAAAAAGCGCCGCGAGCGTCCTTTTTGTCATGTCATCTCCCTTGATCGCGGGAAGGTCCCGCCATTGGTCTTATTGTTTCGTCAGAAATTGTAGGTGCCCTTGAGCCCGATGATCTTCGAGCCCGTGATGTCGGACACGGAGAGCGTCATGGTGCCGATCGAGCGGTAGGCGTATCTGAAGCCGAAGCTGAGAGCATTCATCGAGCCGATGTAATATGCCTTGGAGTCATATTCGGCAACGAGGCTCATGACATCCTTGACCCTTGCCGAGGGGAGCGCCATCGCGAGTGGACAGTCGATGCCGGCATAGAGCCCCACACCGCTGAAATCGGTATCGTCGACCATATCTCCGGTCTGGTAGTAGAGAGCGGCGGTGCCGGAGCCGAGTGTATATTTGCCCGTCGCTACGCCTGCCACTCGGGTGGTGCCGCCGTTTGTTTCGTCTTCGGATAGCCCGGTGACGGAGATTTTCTGATCGTAGTACTGGAGGACGGCGGCATAGCGCATTTCGGAAATGTTGGCTGATACGAGTGAGAATGGCTTCGTGTTGGCGAACTGATATTTGAGTGACATGACTGAAGATGACGAATCGGCTGAAATGTTGGAACTTACCGTGTCGGGGACGTCAAGCTCGGTGGAGATGCGCGTGTAGGCGAGTTCGATATTGGCACTGAGGCCATAGGTGACGCCGACTCCGAAGTCGGTGAAAAGTTTATCGTCGTCATCGGCCTTGACATAGAAGAGGTGCGCTACGCCCTTGTTTTTGGGCAGTACGTCAGCGTTGGGATTGTAGATTACGCCTGAAAGGCCATAGTTGGCGGGAGTACTGTCGCCGAGAGGCGCGTGGGCGTCTTTTTTGATCTGGTGTTCGGTAATGGCCGCTTTTGCGTTCTTATCGTCCGCTTTGTCGTTTTTGGCATCTTTCTGCGATGGCGCCGTGGTGGCAGGTTTTGCGGGCAGCGGCTCTTTGGCCTTGTCAGGCCTGGGGGCTGCGTCGCCTTTCGACTTGGCCGGCTTTCCGGCGGGCGGTTTGACAGGCGCGGGCTCGGCCTGGGCTTCGTCCGCCGGGGCTTCCTCTGCGGGGGGTGCGGAGGCCTTTTTGACTGTTTTGGGTGTTTTTTCCTTCACGGGCGCAGGCTCTGCCGGGGGGATATCTTCCGCCGGGACTTCCTCTGCGGGGTGAGCTTCCGCCGGAGGCGCCTTGGGTTTAGCGACAGGGGCGGTTTCCTTTTTCTTGACGGTGACATTCTGGGCGGTGCGGACCGCGAGGTCGTATTCGCGCGCGTTGCCGTCGGTTACTTCGCAGTAGGAGGCATGCTCCTTGACATCGACGACCCTGATGTGGCCGACGACAGCGGAGTCGCGCCTGATTTCGAATACATCGCCGGCGGCGACACCTTTTTTGGCTCCTGCGTAGAGCATGACGGTGCCATCGTCGAGGACGATGTTGACCCGAGCTTCAAAGTCTTCTGCTGCTGCCGCGTATCCGATGCAGCAGACCATCAGCAGAATCTGTGCGAAATATGTGACAAAACGACGCATTTCATACCTCCCGTTTACTTATCGCCCCGCAGCCCGTCCCGGACGGCCCCGCGCAGGAATTGCCGGGGCATGGAAAATCCGGCCATGCGGCAGGCGATTTATGCAATTATAGAACGGATTTATTGTTTTATTAAATAAATAAATGAAAAGTATCAGCCGGGGCGACAATCGCGGCTGTGAAGAGCAGGCAGGAAAACTATCCGGAGGGGGGATCGATGCGGCTTTCGACGACTCCGAGGATGGCGTGCAGCATGTGAATTTCCCTGCGCGTGAGACCTGCACGTTCGATGATTTTCCGCAGTGAAAGCATGACGCGGCGCGGGTCGGTCTTTTCGGGCAGAAATCCCGAGGCGCGCAGCAGTTTTTCGATATGGAGCGCGAGACCCTCGCCATGTTGTCTGTCGCAGTCTTTGCGCGCGTGGGCGATAGCCATCTGCGTGTTGAATTCATACAGTACGACCGCCACGGCATGCGAGAGGTTGAGCGAGTCGAATGCCGTCATGGTGCTGATGCACACGAGCCAGTCGCAGAGGTCGATTTCCTCATTGGCGAGGCCCGAGTCTTCCGCGCCGAAAACGATGGCGCGTTTTTTCTGAGTGCCGAGGCCGGCGAATTGCACGGCAGCGTCGCGCGGGGTGAAAAACCGGCTGCGCCTCTTGCCGAGGCGTCGTGTTGTGCCGATTGTCACGTCCATGCCGGCAATCGCGTCGCCGAGCGTGTCGTAAATTTCGGCAGACTCAAGTATGTCCTGCGAATACATCGCCATCTTGCGCGCCTCAAGACCGATCTCGGCGCGCGGCGCGACAAGCCGCAGATGGCGAAATCCGAAATTGTGCATCGCGCGGCAGCACGACCCGACATTGCCGCCGTACAGAGGACGGCAAAGCACCACAGTGGTGCTGTCGCAGATTTCCTGCATCCTGTCACGCACGCGGTCTTGCGCCGTTGTGGTCTTTTCCGTTGTCATGGCCGGGATATATGTTAGCGTATGTCCGCCCGTGATGTCGATCATGCCGCCGTCTGCGGTTTACGCGAGGAATTCCTGGGCGTTCGATACTTCCTTTTCCCATTTTTCCCTGTACTTCATCAGATCCGTGGCATTGATGCCGCACACGCGCCATGTTTCATCCTTGATGACCGGCACGAATACATCACCGCCGAATCCCAGTTCATTCATCTTGCAGAACGCATTGGCGAGGCACACGATATGCACCGCGTTGCCGGTCTCCGGATTGGTGTTGTCCCACGGCATGTGGTGATTGGAAAACACATCGGTCATGATTTCCGGCAGGCTCCACTTTTTGGCAAGGTGATAGCCGATGTAGCAGTGGTCGATGCGCCGCTCCTCGGCCTCGAGCTCCGGGTTTCCCGATTCCGTACTGCCTTCCTTTACTCGCATTACCGTGTCGGCGGCGAGGATAGAGCGTTCGGCAGCGAAATACGACACCTTCTTTTCCCTCACGAATGCCACGACCTTGAGATATTCTTCGGGCGAATACTGGATCAGCGCAAGCTTGCCGATGTCATGCAGCAGCGCCGCGAGCGATATGTCCTCGATCTCATGGTTGTTGAGCCCAAGCCGCTTGGCTATCAGCTTCGCCGCGACCGAACACCCCATGGAGTGCTTCCAGAAAGTCTCCATGTCGAAGTTCGCAAACCGCGACCCCTCGGACAGATTTTTGATGACGCACGAGCACAGCACGAGGTTTTTGACCGTGTTCATGCCTAGATGCGCTATCGCGCGGCCAGTGGTCGTGATCTTGTCACGCAGTCCGAAGTATGACGAATTCACCATCTTCAGCAGCTTGGCCGACAGGACCGTGTCCATGGCGATCACTTTATCCATATCTGTGATGCTCGACCGGGGATCATTAGCTATCTCGACAACCTTCAGCGCCGTCGTCGGCAAGGGCGGCATCTTGTCGACATGCCGCAGGACTGCGTCCATCTTTCTTTCTGCCATCCGTTCGCTCCAGTTGCACGAGCAATGCCTCTGATTGCCAAAGACATCCTTGCAGTTATTTCCAGTTCTGTTTCACTGCCTGAAATCCGGCGAAACGCGCAACCACTCCGCATCTTCCGGCATTATTTATAGGTTAACCGAACACTTGACAAAAATAAATGCTCAACGGCAATTATTTTAGAGTGGTTTGGCAGTTTTACACATTGCCGGCATGCGTTTTTGCCATTCGGCAAAAAACGCGGCGTATGCCGTACTTACTCAACAGTCACCGACTTCGCAAGGTTCCTCGGCTGATCGACATCCGATCCGCGCTTGACTGCGATATAGTACGCCAGCAGCTGCAATGGCACGACATTGATGATCGGCGAAAGCAATTCCTCGGTAGCAGGCACATAGATGACATCCCTCGCATACCGCTTCACCACCTCATCGCCCTGCGTAGCCAGCGCGATCACTATGCCTTCACGCGCGATGACCTCCTGCATATTGCTCAGAGTCTTTTCGTAAGTCTCGCTCTCAGTGACCACACAGACTACAGGCAGATGTTTGTCGATAAGCGCGATCGGCCCATGCTTCATCTCGCCGGCAGCATAAGCCTCCGCGTGTATGTACGAGATTTCCTTGAGTTTCAGCGCACCCTCCATCGCAGTGGGGAAATTGATCCCCCTGCCGAGATACAGGAAATTTCTGTACTCGAAATACTTGTCCGCCACACTCTCGATACTCTTGCACATGTCGATGACTTCTTCGATCTTTCCAGGCATTTCCTTGAGCTTGTGGATAAAATTCCGCGCGATTTCCTCGCTGAGCAGACCACGTGCCCTGCCGAATTTGATACCGAGCAATATCTGCGCAATCAGCATGGCCATATAAGCCTTGGTCGATGCCACCCCGATTTCCGGCCCCGCATGGATATACAGCACACCGTCCACCTCACGCGCGATTGTGCTGCCCTTCACGTTGACGATACCGATAGTCCTCGCTCCCCGGGCTCTGGCCTCTCTGAGCGCACCGATCGTGTCAGTCGTCTCCCCGCTCTGGCTTATCACTATCACGAGGGTCTTCTCATCCACCAGCGGCTCCCTGTAGCGAAATTCCGACGCGAGATCGACCTCCACGTTCATCCGCGCCATTTTTTCAAGGATATACTTGCCGACGACGCCCGAATAATACGCCGTGCCACAGGCGATCGTATATATTTTGTCGAATTTGCAGATTTCATCATCCGTCAGGCCAAGCTCTTCGAGATAAATGCTCGCGTTTTCCTCATCGGTGCGCCCGCCGATCGTGTTGCGGATCACCTGCGGCTGCTCATGGATTTCCTTGAGCATAAAATGGTCAAAGCCGCTCTTTTCGGCCAGCACGGGATTCCACTCGATCCTGTCGCTTTTCTTTTCGATCACGTTGCCGTCAAGGTCGGTCACGACCACTTTTTCGCGTGTGACGATAGCGATTTCCTGCTCGCCGAGATAGATGATCTCTCTCGTATGAGGCAGTATCGCAGGTATGTCGGAAGCTACGAAATTTTCATCTTCGCCAAGCCCTACGATCAGTGGACTGTCCTTGCGCGCGGCGATGAGCATCCCTGGATTGTCCTTCTGCACGACAGCGATAGCATAAGCCCCCCGCACCTTGGCCAGCGCGCGGCGTACCGCCGCGATGAACGCTTCCGCATCTGTGGCTCCCGCCGCTTCTTCTTCGATCAGGTGGGCGAGCACTTCGGTGTCGGTCTGCGATACGAATTTATGCCCCCTGCCGATGAGTTCTTCCTTGAGCGCGACGTAATTTTCGATGATGCCGTTATGCACTACACTTATGGCGCCCTTGCAGTCGACATGAGGATGCGCGTTGAATTCCGTCGGCCTTCCATGCGTCGCCCACCGCGTGTGCCCGATGCCGGTTGCGCCGTCTACGGGATTGACGATCAGGGATTTCATGAGATTTACGAGCTTGCCTTCGCTCCTGACCCTTTTTATCTCGCCGTTTTCGATCACGGCCACTCCTGCCGAGTCATATCCTCTGTATTCGAGTTTCTGGAGACCGGAGATGAGTATTTCCGAAGCATTCTTTTCACCGACATACCCGACTATTCCACACATGCGATTTTCCTTTCGTATTTCTGAAACCAGTATTTTATTTATGAATTCAACAATTCTGATTTCAGCAAATGCCCTTTTTCGGGCGAATGTTTTTTTATTACGTAATTGCCAATTCAAAAATCGAACCGATCTGGTTTCGCAATTCCGGCATGGCATTGCCCGGAGATACTGCCCGGGACTCGTGTCGGCGGTCGCCTGCGCGCCACTTCCGCCTATTACTACTTTCCCGTCATTATTCTATATGGCGAATCTTTTTTTTCAAATAATCACTGCCTGTTATCCCCGTATGATATATTTGAGATTGATGATCACCCCGGGTTATTCAGGGGTTTCTCATCAATCCCCCCCCCATCAGCAGGTGAATGACATGACATCAAGGGAACGAGTACTCAGAGCCATCGAATTCAAAACCCCGGACAGGGTGCCCTTTTTCGCGGCCACTCCGCCCATATCCGACATCTTTTTCATGCCCGTCATGCCGGCACGTGACTGGCAGCCCGACGATGCCTACTACCCCGACATCCACCCGCAGATATATGCTGTAAGCAACTGGCGCTACAAAAAACATCTCCCGTCAGACCTGCACCGCACTGTAGGCTACGAGCGGCAGGACGAATTCGGCTGCGTCTGGAAAACCATCCTCGTCAACAACAAGGGCGAAGTCATCGACAGTCCCCTCAAGAGCTGGGACGATCTCGAAACACTGAAATTCCCCGACCCCGACGCGCCTGGCAGATTCGCCGCCTTCGAGGTCTACCGCCGCCTGCTGGCCCGCAGGAGCTTTGTGCTCGGCGCGCTCGACGCGGGCATTTTCGAGCGATGCCACCTGCTGCGCGGATTTGACAAACTGATGATGGATTTCGCGCTCGAACCCGATAAAATCGCACGCCTCGCCGACCGCCTGATCGAAGAGTGGTACCTGCCGATGATCGACAATTTCGCGAGATTCGGCTGCAACGGCGTAATGATGCTCGATGACTGGGGCACGCAGAACAACCTCCTGATTTCCCCCAAACAGTGGCGCGCGATCTATAAACCACGCTACAAGCGCCTCTTTGACGCGGCGCATGCCAGAGGGCTGAAATTTTTCCTCCACAGCTGCGGCCACATCAGGGCCATACTGCCCGACCTCATCGAGATAGGTCTCGACGTGATCCAGAAAGACGACATCTGCTTTATGGGCCTTGATGAATTCGCGTCGGAATTCGGCGGCAAAATCTGCTTTATGGGTCCACTCGACATGCAGCGCGTGATGCCAGGCGCGTCATACGAGCTGATCGAACAGTCCGTGAAGGACATACTGCGGGCACTCGCCACACACGGCGGCGGCGTCATCGGCAGCTACTACTTCCAGCCCGAAGCCTCGGGCGCCACATGGAAACAGATGTTCGCCATGCAGGCCGCCTACCTCCAGTACGGCCGCTACCCCATCAAGTGCTGACCCGGCGCTTTTTTTCCAACAGAAACCATCAATAATTTGCAGCACGCGCGATTGACCCTATAATTTATACAAGCGCCCATGCGCTGATTGAACACGGCTCATCCCCCCGCCGTCACACGGCCCGGGGGAGATGGCAGGGATGTGCATCCTTGAAAAAGAAAGTCTTCACCGCGGCAACTATTTTTGCCGCCACGGCCATATTTTTGACCCTCACCGTCTCCGCCCCTCTGCACGACGCAGCGTGCACGGCATTCGCGGCAACATTCGAGACCGCCGCTCCCCCGGTAGAAGACATCCCGGAATATGACGACGATACCGATCAGACCGACGACTTCGCCCCCCAGCCGGCTCCGGCGTCCACCGGCTCCACGGCAAAATCACGGCCCGCGAAACCCTCACCTCCACAGCGCTTCAGAGCTTTCCCGAAACCCGTCCCGGGCCAAGCCGAATTTTTCACCGGCGACACACCAAAATTGCCGCCCATCAGCCTCACCGTAGCACCAGGCGAAACCGGCGGCGCACCTGGCATCTTCGCCCTCACCACCAGCGCCATCGAAGTCTTCCACTTCACTTCGGCAAAAACCACAAAGCGCGAATGGGAAGGCCGCTTTCCGAAACCATACCCGCGTCGCGGATTCGCCGGCGGCATCCACACCGGCAAATTCAAAGGCCGGCAGATGATCTACGTCTCACTCAACAAGGTGCCGAAATCGGCAGCCTACCGCTGGACCGAAAACGGACTCGAAAAATCCGGCCGCATCTCCACCCACTTCGCAGGCACAGGCTCCACCCCCGGCATCAACATCATGGCCACCTACGGCAAAGGCATCATCACATTCGACCCCGCCACCACCACCATCGTCGACACATCAGGCCCAAAACCCACTAAAACCCCATTCCACATCTCAGGCGACTACTTCTCCGCCTGTGCCATGAAAATCATCAAATCCGACCCGCCAGCCACACGCATCGCCACCGCCACCGGCAACGGCGAAATCAGAGTCTACGAATCCCCCTCAAAACCAGTCTTCGAGACAGCCCCAAGCTTCGGCGGCATCGTCCTCTGCCCGCACACGGCCACATCCTCTTTCGTCATCACCACTACTACCTCGTGGAAAAACGACGCCATCGTCGTCCTCGAATACAAAAACGGACGCCTCGAAGAAAAATGGCGCAGCCAGCCTTTCCCCGGCGCCATCACCACCGCAACCATCTACGACTTCGACTCCGACGGCATGCCCGAAATCTTCGGCATAGTCGAAAAACCAGCCGGCTCGCGCGCCTTCTTCCGCATCCGGCCCAAATTCGGCTCCTGATACCCTGACTGGACTACCCAACATGAAAACCCGCATACCAGCCACACGACACCCCGCCGCACTCATCCTCCTCACAGCAATCTTCACATTCGCCTTCGCCCACCCCCTACAGCCCGCCCTGCCCCCGCGATTCGGCGGCTCCCTCACCATCGGCACTCCCTATAAATACATCTCCTCAGACCCAGCCACCGCGTTTTCCGAACAAGAATTCTCCCTCGTCACCAACGTCTTCGAACCCCTCGTCTCCACTACCATCTCCGGCACCACCACACCTGTCCTCATCGAATCCCTCCCCTCCATCTCCTCCGACGGCCTCACTTACACCTTCACCCTCAAGCCCGGCATCCTCTTCCACGACGGATCTCCCCTCGACGCCGCCGACGTACTCCACTCCATGCGCCGCCTCCTCAAAAGCAACTCCTCCCCCTACTCCTGGATACTCCGCGACCTCGAAGGCGCCGACAAATACCGCGACGGCAAATCACCCTCCCTCTCAGGCTTCAGACTCACAGGCACACTCACCTTTCAGCTAAAACTCACCCGCAAACAGCCCCTCCTCCTCAAATACCTATCCCTCCCCGCCGCATCCATCATCTCCACCTCCTACAACGGACAGGGCATCCCCTCCGGCACAGGCCCCTTCAAGATAAAAGGCCGCTCCCAAAAAGGAGAAACCACCCTCACCGCCTTCGACTCTTACAGAAACGGACGCCCCTACCTCGACTCAATCACATTCAAACCAGTCCGCGACGGCCGCGACCGCCTCACAGAATTCAAACGCGGCACCCTCGACATCACCGACTCCCCCATCAGCGGCCTCAGCAACCTCGAAAAATACTACATCCCCTCCCTCATGCCCGGCCAGATGAAACGCCTCTACTTCCTCGACATCAACCCCACAATCCCCCCATTCTCCAAAGTCGCATACCGCCGCGCCATTTCATCAAAAATCGACCGCGACGGCATCGTCAAAGCCATCCTCAACAACAACGCATCACCACAAAACAATTCCACAAAACCCGGCGACCCAAAAGCCACCGCGCGCGCTGCCTCCACCTCCCCAACCCTCCAGCTATGGTACCAGGCACACATCCCCGAACTCCAGCTCATCGCCGAAAAAATCAAATACGACCTCAAAAAACTCGACATCCAGATCACCACCGTCCCAAAAGGCCCCGCCGACCTCCTCTCCTACAGCGACACCTCCGCACCAGCCATGATACTCCGCTCCACCCCAATGCTCCTCGACATGACCGACTCCCTCTCCGAAACTCTCTTCAACCCCAGATTCGGCTCGGACTACATCACACTCTCTCTCCGCATCTCTCACAAGAAAAAACACCCAACCGCCGAAATAAAAACCCCTCACATCCTCACTCTCTTCTCCTACCACCCCTCATACCTCTCAAAACCATCCGTGAAAGGACTCACCATCGGCCCGTACGGCAACCTCGACCTCGACGACGCCTACATCCGCTGAACCCCATACACCATGCCACACACTCCCGATACCCACACCCCATTCCGGCGCACCATACCCATACGCACGCGCCTCGTACTCTCTTTCCTCCTCATGTTCACACTCACCATCGGCGCCATGCTCGCCATCCTCTCTCGCCGGGTCCCCGAATACTTCGACGAAATCTCCCGCGAACGCGTCATGCTCGCCCTCACAGGCATCCGTAGCGACTACGAATCCCTCATCAACAACACCCAAATCCAGGCCCGCACCATCGCCCAGGACCAATCCATGATCGAAGATATCGCCTCCGTCACCATGCTCTCCACCACCGACACCGGCGCAGGCCACTTCATCGAACGCATCGTCACCATACGCGACACCACCGGACTCGACATCCTCAAAATCGTCAGCGCCTCCGACGCACTCCTCATCGCCGACGGCGCCGACCCCGCACACTTCGGCTCCTCCTACCACAACGACCCCACATTCCTCGAAGTCACACGCACCGGCATCCCCCGCATCCTCATCAAACAGGAAACAATCCAGGGCCGCCACACCGTCACCGCCATGGTCTACCAGCCCATCAAATACCGCGACGAAACCATGGCCGTACTCCTCGCCGCAAAACGCATCGGCGAAGACTACATCCAGCGCCTCCAGCGCCTCACATCCTCACGCGTCGTACTCCTCGTCGGCACCACCCCTACCGCCTCCTCCGAATCCGGCGACCCCGCCGCCGCTCTCCCTGTCTCCCCAGCATTCCTCTCCAGTATCGCCGCCAACTCCCGCGTCACCACCCACGTCCGATCCGGCAACAAAAAATTCATGGTCGGCGGCATCCCCCTTCGCCCTCCCCGCAGCCCCGAAATCCTCGGCTACATCCTCATCGGCGTCCCCCGCGGCCAACTCACCAACATCCTCAGAAAAACCAAAGCCGACGCCATCCTCGTCATTCTCACCGGCCTCGCGCTCTCTCTCTTTCTCTCCATCATCATGTCCATCGGCATCACCCGCCCCATCGGCCGCCTCGTCCGCTTCGCTCACAAAATCGGCCGCGGCGAATTCGACGCCTCCCCTCCTCCCATAAAATCCCACGACGAAATCGGACTCCTCACCGCCACCCTCCAGACCACCGCTCACGACCTCCTCTCCTACCGCGAAAAACTCGTCTACACCGAACGCACCGCCGCCTGGAGCGACATCGCTCGCCGCATGGCCCACGAAATCAAAAACCCACTCTCACCCATACAGCTCGCCATGGAAAACCTCAAAGCCACCCACACCGACAACCCCGCCGCCTTCGACAAATTCTTCCCCACCTGCGCCGACACCGTCCTCGAAGAAGTCGACAAACTACGCCGCCTCGCCAACGAATTCTCAGAGTTCGCACGGCTGCCCAAACCTCAATTCGAAGACGTCGAAATCTCCGAAATCCTCACATCCATCATCACCTTCACCACCACCACCACACCTCCTCACATCACCATCCACTACCACCACGACGACGCCCCACTCACCATCCGCGCCGACCGCGACCAGATCAACCGCGTTTTCACCAACCTCATCAAAAACGCCATCGAATCCCTCCCCAACAGCTCCGGCTCCATATCCATATCCCTCCGCAAACGCCACGGCGAAATCTTCGCCATATTCGAAGACTCAGGCTCAGGCATCAGCCCCGAAATCATCGACAATATCTTCACCCCCTACTTCACCACCAAAACAGCCGGCACCGGCCTCGGCCTCCCCATCGTCAAACGCATCCTCTCGGACCACAACGCTTCCATCGACGTCTACAGCCAACCCAACAAGGGCACCACCTTCACCATCATTTTCAAAGAACTCAAAACCCCTCCCCGAGGAGCCCCACACACACCATGAACGAAACATCGATCCTCATCGTCGACGACGAAAAAAACATACTCACCACCATCGCCATGGCACTCGAATCAGACGGCCACCTCACACACACCGCCGACAACGGCGCCACCGCGCTCTCCCTCATCGACTCCCAACAGTTCGACGCCATCCTCCTCGATGTCATGCTCCCGGACATCGACGGACTCGAAATCCTGCGCATCGCCCGCGACAAACACCCCAATCTCACCATCATCATCATGAGCGGCCACGGCACTATCTCCACCGCCGTCCAGGCCACAAAACTCGGCGCCTACGACTTCCTCGAAAAACCCATCTCCCGCGACAAACTCCTCCTCTCCATCCGCCGCGCCATCGACTTCCGCCGCCTCGAATCCGAAAACATCGCCCTCCGATCCGAAATCGCACAAAAATACGACATCATCGCACAAAGCCCCTGCATGAAAGAACTCATCCGCCGCATCGAAACCGTCGGCCCCTCCCCCTCCAGAGTCCTCATCACCGGCGAAAACGGCGTCGGCAAAGAACTCGTCGCCCGCGCCCTCCACCAGGCATCCCCTCGCGCCTCAAAACCCTTCATCAAAGTCAACTGCGCCGCCATCCCACACGACCTCATCGAATCCGAACTTTTCGGCCACGAACGCGGCTCCTTCACAGGCGCCATCCAGCGCCGCCGCGGCAAATTCGAACTCGCCCACAAAGGCACCATCTTCCTCGACGAAATCGCCGACATGCACCTCGACACCCAGGCAAAAGTACTCCGCGTCCTCCAGGAAAACGAAATCCAGCGCGTCGGCGGCGAAGAAACCATCAAGGTCGACGTCCGCGTCATCGCCGCCACCAACAAAGACCTCGATACCGCCATCCGCATGGGCTCCTTCCGCGAAGACCTCTACTACCGCCTCAATGTCATCCCCATCATCGTCCCTCCCCTCCGTGACCGCACCGAAGACATCTCCTACCTCTCCCGCCACTTCTTCAACGTCTTCACCGAAGAATACGGCCGCACTAAAAAAATACTCACCGACGACGCCATCGCCACCCTCACCCACTACCACTGGCCAGGCAACGTCCGCGAACTCAAAAACATAATCGAACGCATCTTCATCATGTCCCCCTCCGAAACCATCGACCGCTCCGCCGTCACATCATTCCTCCCCCACAAATCCCCCCTCTCTCCCTCCCAACCCACTCCCATCGACCTCCCGCTCAAGGAAGCCACACTTAATTTTGAAAAAGACTTCATAGAACAAAAACTCAAAGAATATAATTACCGCATAAGCGAAACCGCACGCTCTCTCCAGATCGAGCGCAGCCATCTATACAAAAAAATCAAGGCGCTCGACATCAAACTACCCTGACCAGGCCCACCCTCCGGGCTCGAAAGGAAACCCATGAAACAACGGCCTCTCATCACCACAGCCATCGCCACCCTCATCATCGCCATCATCGCCATCACAGCCATCGCCTCCTCCAAACACGACTGGCCCCGCGACGAAGACTTCTACAAACACGAGGGCGGCCACTGGGAAATCCCACTCGAATTCTGGAACATCGCCGGCCGCCTCACCGACGAAGCAGGCAACCCCTACTACTTCTCAACCGTCTACAACCGCACCGGCAACCTCTTTCTCCACACCCGCAACGGCTACAACTGGCTCGCCACCCCCGACGGACAATCCGACTACCGCTCCTACGGCCACGGCTACGTCAAAGGCATCCTCCTCAAAAAACTCAACCTCAAACTCCAGCAATCCCCCGATGACGCCTCCATCCAGGACACCATCGACCGCGTCACCAGCGACACTTCCACCCACTTCACACTCATGACCGACAACCAATCCATGCTCCACAGATACCAGCTCCTCATCGACTTCCTCGACAACCACATCGCACGCACCTCCACCACCCAATTCGCCTACAACCTCCGCGCCGGCACATGGGCCGGACTCCTCACCGCCGACATGAAATCCTCCATCGATCCCATCACCTTCGAAACCGAAAACCCCATCCGCATGGGCACCGGCTCCATGATCGGCTACGCCATGCCCATTCTCCACGCATCCGCCACCATCGCCCTCCCCGACGGCACATCAAAAAAACTCACCGGCAAATTCTCCATGGAACACTACTGGGGCCAGCCTGACCCCAACTCCTTCAAACGATTCCTCATGATCACCCTCCGCCTCTCCAACGGCAGCCTGCTCCACCTCGTCCGCGTCTACGACCCGGACAACATCATCTCCGGCCAGACATCCACCTACATGCACAAAAAAACCACCGCCATCCCAAACTGGTCCCCAAAACTCAAGGAAACCGCCTACTGGAAAAGCCCCGTCACAGGCAACAACTACCCCATCGCCTTCGACATCGACAGCCCACAGATCAAGGGCAAGATCGAACCAGTCTTCCAAAACGCGGAAATGATGATCGACCGCGGCATCGGCGGCTTCTGGTACGGCCCCTGCCGCTTCAAAGGCTCCGTCATCCCCAAACCCTATACCGCCAAAAACCTCACCGGCGAAGGATTCTGCCGCATCGTCGGCTACGACAATTCAAAATAAACCCCTCACAAGGACACCCCCTTGAAAAAAAACATCTCCGCCACACTCAGACAAACCTGGGACACTCTCTCCGCCAACCCCGTCATCCTCCTGCCCCCCATCCTCATCTGCTTCCTCAACATCTCTTTCATATCCATCTTCCTCCTCGCAGGCGGCTCATCCATCATCTCCAAAATCCTCCACCTCTTCACCCGCGCATCCCTCAACCCTTCCGTCATCATAAACACCTTCATCAACTTCATATCCATCTTCATCATCACCATCGCCATCATCGCCACCTACCTCATCCTCATATCACTCATCCACTCAAGCGGCTGGCACAACATGTTCGCCCGCGCCGCCACCACCGGCAATACCTCACTCCGGGACTACCTTGACGGCATCGGCGCATTCTTCTTCCGCGAACTCTACCGCCGCATCCTCGCCATCTGCATCACCATCCTCCCCATCGCCATCCTCCTGTGGCTCGCCATCTTCTCAGCCCGTACCCACATCCCCGCCCTCAACGCCCTCATCATCCTCGCAATCATCCCCCTCACCCTTTTCCTCATCATCATCCGCCTCTACTTCTGGATGTGGCGCCCCGCCATGTTCACTCGCAACCTCTCTCCCATGGACGCTCTCGCCGCCTCTTCGAAATTCCTCAAAAACAACCTCACCGACATCATCCTACTCATCATCCTCTCCGCCGCCATCTCCTTCGCTCTCTCCATTTTCATCAACATCCCCATCCGCACCATCCTCTCCAACACCACCACCCTCTCCGACTCCTTCTCCCTCGACACCCTCACATCTCCCGCCTACCTCATCCTCATCGCCCTGCAAATCATCAGCGCCATCATACAATTCTTCACACGCCTGTACCTCAGCTTCGGCATGTGCGCATTAACCCGCTCATACTTAACCTCCGGATCACGCGGC